>DATKBJ010000053.1:0-28198 GCA_035514135.1 Gaiellaceae bacterium
CGGATCGCGGCGCTCGTCGAGGCCAGGCGATGAACCGCACCGACGCGATCTGGTCCGTCGGGCGCGCGACGATCGGGACGGCGACGAAGCTCGTGGCCCCACACCGCGTGTACGGCGCAGAGCGGGTGCCGCTCGAAGGCGGGCTCGTCGTCGCCTCCAACCACTTCAGCTGGATCGACCCGCCGGCTCTCGGCGCCGCGACCCCGCGGACGCTCTACTTCATGGCCAAGGTCGAGGCCCATCGCGTCCCGGGGCTCGGGCAGCTCATGCGGTCGTTCGGAGCGTTCTCGGTCCGGCGAGGCGAGTCCGATCGCGATGCCGTTCGCACGATGCGTCAGATCGTCCGTGACGGCCATGCGCTCGGCCTCTTCGTCGAGGGGACGCGGCAGCGCTCGGGTGTCCCCGGCCCTGTTCAGCCGGGCGCGGCGATGGTCGCAATCAACGAAGGCGTGCCCGTCGTCTGCGCCGCGATCTACGGCTCCCACGCGTGGCGGCTCGGGAGCTTCCGTCCGGTCTCGGTCGCCTGGGGCACGCCGCTGTCGTTCGACGACCTGCCGCGCGGCGGCAAGGGCTACAAGGAGGCGTCGGTCGAGATCGGGCGAGAGATCCGCGCGCTCTGGGAGTGGCTCGCGGGCGTCCACGAGCTCGGCCGTCCACGCGACGCGACGCCACCGTCATGACGGACACAGACACGGAAACGGACACCATCGCGGACGTCGAGATTGCCGGCACGGTTGCGATCGTCGGCTTCCCGAACGTCGGCAAGTCGACTCTCATCAACCGCCTGACCTCGACGCGGACCGCCGTTGTCCACGAGACGCCAGGGGTCACGCGAGACCGGAAGGAGCTCCTGTGCGAATGGTCCGGGACGACCTTCCGCCTGATCGACACGGGCGGTGTGGACCGGACCGACACCGGCCCCTTCGGCCCGCAGATCGCCGCGCAAGCGCGCGAGGCAGTCCAGGAGGCCGACCTCGTGCTCCTCGTCGTGGACGCGACGGCCGGGGTGACGCCTGGGGACGAGGAGCTCGCGGAGATCCTGCGCACCTCGCGACGTCCCGTCCTCGTGCTCGCGAACAAGCTGGACGACCCGCGTCGCGATCTCGAGGCGCTGGAGTTCCATCGGCTCGGGCTCGGCGACCCGTTCCCGATCTCTGCGCTCCACGGCCACGGCTCGGGGGACCTCCTCGACGAGATCGTCGCGCGCCTGCCGGGCCGGGGCGAGCGTCCGGTGGGCGAGGAGGCGATCAAGGTTGCGATCCTCGGTCGCCCGAACGTCGGCAAGTCGTCGCTTCTGAACGCTCTTGTCGGACGCGAGCGCGTGATCGTCTCCGACGTGCCGGGGACGACACGCGACTCCATCGACACAGTCCTCCGGCGTGACGATTCGACACTCGTCCTCGTCGACACCGCTGGACTGCGTCGCAAGCGCAAGCAGCGGCAGGGCATCGAGTACTACTCGGAGCTCCGCGCGCTCGAGGCCGCCGAACGCGCGGACATCGCGCTCGTCCTGATCGACGCAGGCCAGGGCATCGTCGAGCAGGATCTCGCCGTGGCCGACGTCGCGAGAAAGGCGCAGTGCGCGACGATCGTCGTCCTCTCGAAGTGGGACGTCACCGAGATTCGCCTCGAGGACGTGCGGCCGGAGATCGTGCGTCGTATGCGCCAGCGGCCGCCACTCATCGCAGTGTCGGCCCACACCGGGCGTGGACTCGAGCGCTTGCTCGACATGATCCAGAAGCTCTTCGTGCGCTACGCCGGGCGGATCCCGACCGCCGAGCTGAATCGTGCGCTGCAGGAGCTCCGCGAGGCGCGGCAACCTCCGGGCCGGCGTGGGCGGCGCTTGAACCTCCTGTACGGAACGCAGGTCAGCTCTCGTCCGCCGCGGTTCCGGTTCTTCGTGAACGACCGCAGCCTCGTGACGCGCGACTACGGCTACTGGGTCGAGAACGAGCTGCGCGCCCGCTTCGGCCTCGAAGGGGTCCCGGTGTCGATCGACTTCGTGACGTCGGCATGAGAGTTGTGGTCGTGGGGGCGGGCTCGTGGGGCACGGCTGTCGCCTGCCTCCTCCGCGACAACGGGCACGACGTGGCGCTCGCCGCACGCGACCCCGAGCAGGCGGACGCGATCAACAGCACCGGAAAGAACCCGCGGTATGCGACTGAGGCGTCACTCGACGGCGTCCTCGCCTGGCCGATCGACGCCGCGCCCGTCGCCGAGGCGGAGCTCGTTGTCGTTGCCGTGCCGAGTCGCGTGTTCGCGGATGTCGTCGCCACGCTGCCCGGAGACGCGCCGATCCTCAGCCTCACGAAAGGGCTGGATCCTGCCACCGGCGCACGGCTATCCACGCTCGTCGCAGGTCGTCCGGTGGGCGTTCTCTCGGGGCCGAACATCGCGGATGAGATCATCCGTGGGCTGCCGGCCGCCGCGGTCGTTGCGAGTGACGACCTCGAGCTTGCAGTGCGACTCCAGGTCGCCGTGCACTCGGTGCTGTTCCGGGTCTACGTCTCGGATGACGTCGTCGGTGTCGAGCTGTGCGCCGCTGCGAAGAACGTCATCGCGCTCGCCGCCGGCGGTGCCGACGGCCTCTCGCTCGGCGACAACGCGAAGGCGGCGCTCGTGGCACGCGGTCTCGCCGAGATGCGACGTCTCGCCGAGTCCGCGGGTGCCCGGCCCGATACGTTCGCGGGCCTTGCCGGCATGGGCGACCTCATTGTCACGTGCTGGTCGCCGTCGGGGAGGAACCGCCGCGCCGGCGAGCTCATCTCGCGCGGTGCGAGTCCCGACGAGGCGGCTGCGGAGATCGGCATGGTGATCGAAGGTCTGACGACGGCTCCCGTGCTGCGCGATCTCGCCCGGCGACTCGAGATCGAGCTGCCGATCACGGAAGGTGTCTGCGCCGTTCTCGAGGGGGCCCCCCTTACCGACCTCGTCACGACTCTCATGAGTCGTGCGCCCACGACCGAGTAGCGTCTCTCGAGCCGCGGATGAGACTCGCCTGCGTCGGAACCGGTCTCATCGGCACGTCCGTGGCGCTCGCCGCGCGACGTGCCCAGGACGTGTCGGTGTCGGGGTGGGACGAGGACGCGTCGGTGCTCGCAGTCGCGGCTTCGCGCGGTGCCGTCGAGCCGGCGATGTCTCTCGGTGAGGCTCTCGCGGATGCAGACCTCGCGCTCGTCGCCGTTCCGGTTGCGGTGCTCCCCGGCGTGCTCCGCCAGGTGCTCGAGCTCGCGCCCCAGACATGCGCGGTGACGGACGTCGGGTCGACGAAGTCGGGCGTGTGCGCTGCCGCAAGCGGCGACCCGCGCTTCGTCGGCGGCCATCCGATCTGCGGCGCGGAGACGCGCGGCCCGAGCCGCGCCAGCGCAGACCTGTTCGAGGAAGCAACCTGGTTCCTCACGCCCCTCACCGGAACGAGCCCCGAGGGCTACCGAGCAGTGCACTCCTTCGTGTCCGCGCTCGGCGCGAGGCCCGTTGCGATCGATCCGGTGGCGCACGATCGGCTCGTGGCGGTGACGAGTCATCTCCCGCACGCACTCGCGAACGTTCTCGTGAACCAGGCGGGCGCCGCCCGCGTCGAAGGCCACGAGCCGCTCGCTGCGGCCGGCGGGTCGCTGCGCGATATGACGCGCATCGCGGGCGCGAACCCCCGGATCTGGGTGGACATCTTCCTCGAGAACCGCGAGGCACTTGCGCCCGCACTCGCGGAGCACCGTCGTCGCGTCGAGCAGCTCGAAGCTGCACTCTCCACCGGTGACGCCCGCTTCGTCGCCCGCTGGATCGCGGAGGCGAGCGGGAATCGACGCCGGATGCTCGAGTCGGCGTACGACGACGCCGGTGCGCTGCAGCGACTCCGCGTGCACGTTCCCGACCGTCCCGGCGTCCTCGCGGGAGTCTTCCAGACCCTCGGCGCGGAACGCATCAACGTCTCGGACTTCGACCTCGAGCACCTCTCGCCCGAGCGCGGCGGCACGCTGACGATCCTCGTCACCGGCGAGGGTGAAGCGGCACGTGCTGCAGAGCTCCTCGAAGCACAGGGGTACGGCGTCGTCGCTGCACCCGTCCTCGACGAGTAGGGCTACCGCAGGAAGTTCTCGGCGATTGCGCCGCCGTCCGGGGTCAGCACGGACTCCGGATGGAACTGCACGCCCTCGATGCGATAGGCGCGGTGCCGCACGCCCATCACCTCGCCGTCCTCCGTTCGTGCGGTCACGACGAGCTCATCGGGCACCGCCACTGCTGCGAGCGAGTGGTAGCGCCCCACCTCGAGCTCGGTCGGCAGCCCGGAGTAGACGCCCTCGCCGTCGGTCTCGATCTGGCTCGCTTTCCCGTGCAGGAGCGCTCGCGCCTGCCCGACGGTGCCGCCGAACGCCTCGACGATCGCCTGATGTCCGAGACATACGCCGAGCGTGGGCACACGGGTGCCGAGCCGACGAATCGCTTCGACGGAGATGCCGGCGTCGGACGGTCGCCCGGGACCGGGGGAGATGACGAGCCGATCGGGCGCGAGCGCTTCCGCCTCCTCGAGGCTCAGCGCGTCGTTGCGGAAGACCAGGACCTCCGCCTCGCGCTCCTCGAACAGATGGACGAGGTTCCACGTGAACGAGTCGTAGTTGTCGATCATCAAGACCCTCACGCGTACTCCTCTTCTGCGAGCTCGATCGCGGCCTCGAGCGCGGCGAGCTTCGCAAGACACTCACGGTGCTCGGAGGCCGGCTCCGAGTCTGCCACGACGCCCGCGCCGGCCTGAAGATGCGCGACGCCGCCCGACACGACGATCGTTCGCAGCGCGATGCACGTGTCCATCGTGCCGTCCGGGAGGACGTAGCCGACCGCGCCTGCATACGGGCCACGGCGGTAGCCCTCGAGCTCGGAGATGATCTGCATCGCGCGGATCTTCGGCGCGCCGGTGACCGTGCCGGCCGGGAAGCACGCGCGGAGCACCTCGAAGGGCGTGACGCCGGCGCGGAGCTCGCCCACCACCTCCGACACGAGATGGGACACGTGCGAGAAGCGCTCGACCTCGAACGAGCGCACGACGCGCACCGTGCCAGCGCGGCAAACCCGGGAGAGGTCGTTGCGGCCGAGGTCGACGAGCATCACGTGCTCCGCGCGATCCTTCGCTGACGAAAGCAGGCGGTCGGCATCGCCCTCGTCGGGCGTCGTCGTGCCGGCGATCGGGCACACGCTCGCGCGCCCGTCCTCGCAGGCGACCAGGCGCTCCGGAGACGAGCCCACGAGGGCGAGGTCGCCGAGCTCGAGGAGGAAGAGGTATGGCGACGGGTTCACGCGTCGAAGCGCGCGATAGAGCGAGAGCGGCGAAGCCGAGGTCGGGCGCTCTGCCCGTTGGGACGGGACGATCTGGTACGCGTCGCCGGCCTTGATGTGCTCCTGGCAGCGCCGCACGTTCTCCTCGTAGCGCTCCCGCGATGGGAAGCGGTGAAGAGGCCCGTTCGTGCCCGCAGATGCTTCTGGCGTCTTCGGGAGCGGACGCGCGAGGCGCTCGGCGACGTCGGCCGGATCGCCGGCCAGCACCTCCGCGACCCCTGCACCGTGGTCGAAGCGCACGAGGGTCTCGGCGACCACGAATCGGCTCTCCGGCAGCATGCCGCCGAGCTCGGGCAGGGGGACGCTCGGCTCGAGCTTCGCGGCGTGGTCGTACGCGAGGTAGCCCACGACCGGAGCGTCGAGCCGCTCGGCCTCGTCGATGTCGACGAGCCTCGACCCCGAGCCGACGAACGAGCTCCGCCCGAGCCGACCGCGCTCCACGGACTCGAGCAGGAAGCTTCCTGCGCTTTCGCCGCGGAGGCGGAGGTAGGCCCCGAGCGGGGTGACGAGGTCGGCCGGTATCGACTGCGCCGCGGGCACGTCGCGCCACGGTACCGCCGGCGACGTTTTGCCCGCGCGCTAGTCTGCGACCCATGCCGACCCGGAGCTTCTCGTTCACCTCGGAGTCCGTCACCGAGGGCCATCCCGACAAGATCGCCGACCAGATCTCGGACTCGGTCCTCGACGCGATTCTCACCGACGACCCAAATGGTCGTGTCGCGTGCGAGACCCTGATCACCACGGGGCTCGTCGTCGTCGCCGGCGAGATCACGACGGACACGTACGTGGACGTCCGCGCTGTCGTGCGCGAGCGGATCGCCCAGATCGGCTACACGAGGGCGAAGTACGGTTTCGACTACGAGACGTGCGGTGTCGTCGTGGCGATCGACGAGCAGTCGGCGGACATCGCACAGGGCGTCGACGAGTCGTACGAGGCACAGCACGGCGACACCGACCCGCTCGACCTGCTCGGCGCCGGCGACCAGGGAATGATGTTCGGATACGCCACGCGGGAGACCGTCGAGCTCATGCCGATGCCGATCCTCCTCGCGCACAGGCTGACCAAGCGGCTGGCGGAGGTGCGCAAGGCGAACGTTCTCCCCTATCTCCGCCCGGACGGTAAGTCGCAGGTCACGGTGCGCTACGAGGTCGACGAGCACGGCATCCAGCGCCCGGTCGAGATCGAGCGCGTGCTCATCTCGACGCAGCACCGCGACGGACTCGACGTCGAGACACTCCTGAAGCCCGACCTGCTCGAGCATGTCGTCGAGCCGATACTCCACGCAGACGTCAGGGGTCTCTTCGACCCGAAGCGTCTCGGCGACAAGGACTTCCTCTACGTCAACCCGACCGGCAAGTTCGTGATCGGCGGCCCGATGGGGGACACAGGGCTCACTGGGCGCAAGATCGTCGTCGACACGTACGGCGGCGCGGCTCCTCACGGGGGCGGGGCGTTCTCGGGGAAGGATCCGACCAAGGTCGACCGTTCAGCGGCCTACGCGGCGCGCTACGTCGCGAAGAACGTCGTCGCCGCCGGTCTCGCCGACCGCTGCCAGCTCCAGGTGGCGTACGCGATCGGCGTCGCACATCCGATGAGCGTCAACGTCGAGTGCTTCGGCACGGAGGCGATCCCGCTCACCCGGATCGAGGAGCTCGTCGCCGAGCACTTCGACCTCCGGCCGGGCGCGATCATCCGCGACCTCGACCTCATGCGGCCGATCTACACGAAGACCGCTGCGTACGGGCACTTCGGGCGTGACGACAAGGACTTCACGTGGGAGCGCACCGACAGAGCGGATGCGCTCCGTGCAGCCGCCGGACTGCTCGCCGAGTCCACGGTCTGACGCGTTCCACTTCGACCTCCTGCACGGATCTCGCGAGGCCGGAATCTGCTCTCGCAGACCCCGGCCTACACAAGATGGAGGGCAGTCGATCGGAGGGAGTTACTGGAGCCATGCAATCGCGTGGGCCTGAGAGCCGGCTGTGATTCCCCTAAGAGCTTTCTAAGAATACGAAGGGGCTCTGCCAGAAGAGCCCCTTCGCGAGCCTCGTGTATCGAGGCCTATCTCGGAGAGAAGACCTTGCTCGCGAGCCGGTCGGCGAGCTTGTCCAGCCGCTCGGCCGCCTTGTCTGCCCGGGCCTGTGTGACCTTGCCGTCCGCGACGGCCTTCGCGAGACGTGCTTTTGCCGGCGCGACCATCGCCGCTCTCAGGGCAGCCGCGCTCTTGCCCTGCTGCTCGGCGAGCCCGACGAGCGAGTTGCCCGGAAGCTGCTGCCGCAGCTGGGCGCGATCGAGACCGAGGAAGACCGTCGCCGCCTTCAGCATCCCGCCGTGCGCCAACCGCGCCTTCACCTGCTTGCGGGCGCCGCAGGCGGTTGCCTCTGCGGCGCGCTCGCGAAGCTTCGCGGCACGCTCGTTCGAGATTCGCCCGGCCTTCTCCGCCGCGTCGATACGGGCGAGAAGGCGAGCCTCGATTGTCGCCTGCAGCTGCTCGGCCGAGACGCCGCGCTTGTCTGCGGCTTTCGCGAGCCGCTCCTCGCACCGTGCGGCACCACGGCTGCCGTCACCGGACGCTGCGAATGCAGCACCACCGCTCACGAGGAGCGTTGCGGACACCGCGAGCGCGCCGACGGTCGTTCGATTCAGTCTCATCTGACCCCGTTTCTCCTTGTTCGACTCCCGACTACGAGTCGCATGCTGGCAGCGTCGTGTGATCGGGCGCAAAGGAGTGCGTGAGCGATTCGTAAAGTGGTCTACGCGGCGCGGACGTAGATGCCGTCGGCGGCGCGCTCCGTGATCGCTCGCTCCGACCCATCCACCGCGACCATGAGCTGTCCGGCCGCCGGCTGTGTGGAGACGACCGAGACCTGCGAGCCGGGAACGAGCCCTTCGTCGTAGAACCAGTGCAGGAGCTCGCCGTCGTGCTCCGCGAGGCGGACGATGTGGCCGGTGCTTCCCACCTCGAGCTCGGCGAGCGCGACGAGCTCCGCGTTCTCCGCCTGCTCGAACTCCGGATCGACCGGCCATCCGTGCGGGCAGCGGTCTGGCTGGCCGAGACGCTCGTTGATCCGCTCGATCATCTCGTCGTTGAACGTGTCGCCCAGCTCGTCCGCGTGGACGTGCGACTCGGCGGCGGTATAGCCCATGAAGTCGGTGAGGAATCGCTCGATGATCCGATGCTTGCGGACGACACGGCGAGCCCGCTCCGCGCCCTCGGGGGTGAGGATCGCCTCCTTCTGCTCACCACGCTCGACGAGTCCGTCGGCCTCGAGCCGCTTGAGCATCTCGCCGGCGGAGGCGCGGGACACGCCGAGCATCTCGGCGACGCGCGACGCGATCGCCGTCGATCCCGTAGCGGGACGGTACTCCCCGATCGGAAAGGCGAGGAAGTAGATCGTCTCGAGGTACTCGTCGACGGAGTGTCCGGCCATCGAAGCCATCCTAGTTGCCGCTCAATCCACCGCGCCGAGCTCCCACGCATTGCGCCAGGAAAGGAGATAGACGAGCGGCGTGGCGATCGCGATGAGCAGCAGCGCCGAGGGCGCGACGGTCGAGTACGCGCCGATCGCCGTCCCCGCCCAGATCTCGGTTGCGAGCGTCTCGAAGCCGATCGGCTTCAGGAGGAGCGTGGCGGGCAGCTCCTTGATCGTGCTCAGGAAGACGAGCGCAGCACCTGCGAGAACGCCTGAGCGTGCGAGCGGAAGCACGACTGCTGTCGTCGCGCCGAGCGGGCGCCGCCCGAGAGACCGCGCCGCCTCCTCAAACCGAGGGCTCACGGAGTCGAGCGACGCGCGAGTCGACGCGAGGCCGTACGGCATGAAGCGGATGACGTAGGCGATGAACAGGAGGCCGAGGCTCTGGTACACGGGCGAGCCGATCTGGGCGCCGACGAACACGAGCGCCAGCGCGACGGCGATGCCCGGGAGGGCGCTCGGCAGGAGCGTGAGGCGCTCGAGCCAGCGCGAGACCGGGGAGGGATAGCGCCAGGCGAGGAACGCGGCAGGCAGCACGATCAGCGCCGTGACGAGCGCAGTCACCGTCGCCAGCCCGGCCGAGCTCGCCGCAGCCGACCATGCGACCGCCGCGCGTCCCGTGATCGGGTCCGCCGTGACCGACCACCAGGCGAGGACGCCGACCGGAACGACGAGGAAGAGGCCGACGACGAGGGAGCAGTAGGCAAGCGCAGGCCAACGCCAGGCGCCGAGCTCGACGACCTTCACCGCTCTCCCGGCTCCTGGCGTGCTGCGGTAGATGGCGCCGCGAAGGCGCCAGCGTGACGCGGCCAGCACGATCGCGAGCGCGAGCGCCACGAGGACGAGGGCGAGGATCGCCGCCGACTCGAGCGCGAGCAGCGACTCGTAGCGCACGTAGATCCCCGTCGTGAGTGTCGAGTAGCTCATGAGCGACACGACCCCGAAGTCCGACAAGACGTAGAGCGCCACGAGCAGCGACGCGGCTGCGAGGGACGGGCGAAGCGCCGGCAGCGTGACCCGCCAGAAGACTCGTGCCTGGCCGGCGCCAAGGCTGCGCGCTGCTTCCTCCGCCGTCGGGTCGGCGCTGCGGAGACCCGACGCGGCGAGGAGGTAGACGTACGGGTACGTCGAGAGGGTGAGCGCGACCAGCGCGCCCCAGTACCCCGTCACCTCGGGGAGCCGCTCCACGCCGAGGGGCTCGAGCGCCTCCTGAAGCAGGCCGCGAGGTGCGAATGCTCCGAGGAGCGCCAGCGCGGCAACGAAGCTCGGGATGACGAGCGGCAGCGATGCGGCCAGACCCCATGCACGTCGTCCCGGCAGATCCGTGCGCACGACGAGCCACGCGAGCGGGACACCGACGAGGAGGGTCGCCAGCACGACTCCGAAGGCGAGCAGCGCGGTGTCCCAGGCGAGGTCGAGCGTCGCCGCGACCGGGGTGAGCGCGCGGGCGCTGTCGTCCGCCGACAGCGCCCGCAGGACGAGATAGGCGATCGGAACAACCGCGGCGAGCGCGACGAGCGTGGCGGCGACGACGAGCAGCCGCGGAGCGCGGCGACCGGGGGACGAGACCGCGGCCGCCGCGCCCGAGGTCACCGGATGTAGCCCGTTTCGATGAGGAGCCGCACCGCCGGGGCGATGTCGGCGGAGAGCCGTCCGAGGTTGTACTTCGGGCCCTTGATCGATGTGAGCGGTGGAAGTCCGGGTCGCCGCGGCACGCCCTTGACGAGTGGGTATTCGGCGGCTCCGGGGCCGCGCGCGATGAACCTCTGCGCCCACTTGGAGTGGAGGAAGTTGACGAACCGTTGCGCCGCCGAGGCCTTCTGCGTCGACGAGACGACACCGGCGCCGGCAGCGAGGACGAGGTTGCCGGGGTCGCCAGCGCGGAACCAGTGGTTGCGCACCGGGAGATTCGGCCTGTCGGCGAGGAGGTTGTAGAGGTAGTAGTGGTTCACGAGCCCGACCTCGACGTCACCGCGACCCACAGCCTGGACGATCGACGTGTTGCTCGGATAGAAGCGGACGTCGTTCGCCTTCAGGCCTTCGAGCCACGCCCGGACGCGCGACTCGCCGTAGAGCTTGATGGTCGCGCCCAGGAAGGCCTGGAAGGAAGCGTTCGTCGGCGGCACGCCGATCTTCCCCTTCCATTTCGCGTTCGTCAGGCCCCAGACGGACTGCGGGAGCTCGCTCACCGTCAGCTCGTTCGTGTTGTAGACGAGCACGCGGGAGCGGGCGCTCGTTCCGACCCAGCGGCGGCTCGGAGTGGAGAACCGCGACGGGACCTTTCCGATCGTCGCCTGCGGCAGGCGTGCGAGAAGGCCGCGTGCCGCGACGAGGCCGAGGAGACCCGGCTCCTGCGACCAGTAGATGTCGGCGGGGCTGTTCCTGCCCTCCTCGACGAGGGCTGTTGCGAGTGCGCTCGACGACGCGTATCGGACCTTCAGCTCGATGCCCGTCTCTCGCGTGAACCGATCCATGATCGGCTTCACGAGCCGTTCCTCGCGACCGGAGTAGATCGTGAGCGACGTCGTCTGGGCGGGCGCGGTCGCCGCGCCGGCTGCGAGTGCGAGGGCGCCCATGACCGAGGCGAGGGCGATGACAGCCATCTTCACGTTCGATACCTCCATGTAAGAGTTACCTTAGCCGCGGTGTAAGGCAGACCTTACATAGCTCGCCGAGCACGTGCGAACTCAGTCGAGGACGGGCACACGACCGTCGTGCACGCGAATCGCCACGCGAGAGCCGAGGCCGACGACCTCCGTCGACGGGCGCTGCGAGACGAGCTCGACGCCATCCAGGAGGACGCGGTAGAAGACGTCGTGGCCGCGGAACTCGCGCGCAACCACCTCCGCCGGTCCACTCGGGCTCGGCTCGAGTTCGAGCAGCTCCGGCCGGACGAGCACCTGCGCGTCGCTGCGCGGGGCGCCGTTCGCCGGGAAGGCCCCAATCGCGGTCTCGACGCGCTCGCCGACGACCCGTCCGGCGAGGACGTTCGCGGCCCCCACGAACTCTGCCGCCCACCGAGTCGCGGGCGCGAAGTACAGCTCCTCGGCGGTTCCCTCCTGCACGACGGTCCCTTCGCGCATGAGCGCGATCCGGTCGGCGAGCGAGAAGGCCTCCTCGCGATCATGCGTCACGAGAAGCACCGTGACTCCGAGCGGCCGGATGATCTCCGCGAGCTCGGCGCGCAACGTCTCGCGCAGGAACGGGTCGACGTTCGACCACGGCTCGTCGAGGAGGATGAGCTCCGGCGACGGCGCGAGCGCACGAGCGAGGGCGACGCGCTGCTGCTGGCCGCCGGAGAGCTCGTGCGGATACCGGCGCTCGAGCCCTGAGAGCCCGACGACCGAGAGGAGCTCGGGAACACGCGCCGCGCGCTCGCGACGCGCCAAGCCGAAGCCGACGTTCGCGGCCACCGTGAGGTGGGGGAACAGCGCGTAGTCCTGGAACACGATGCCGACTCGGCGCGCCTCGGGGGCGAGCCATGTGCCCGGCGCGGCCGCGAGCCGACCTGCGACGGTCACCGTTCCTCCGTCGGGTCGCTCGAAGCCGGCGATGAGCCGCAGGAGCGTCGTCTTTCCGCAGCCCGAGGGGCCGAGGAGCGCGACCACCTCGCCGCGATCGACGCACAACGACGCCGCGGAGACGGCTGTCGTGTCGGCGAATCGCTTCGTGACGTCTTCGACGCGGATCATCGAACAGTCCATGTAAGGGAGACCTTACAGGCCCTCATCTCGTTTGGGAATCGCGTCAGCTCCGCCGTCGAAGGCCCGGATACGCTCGTCCGGTGCCTTTCGCCGAGGTCCTGCCACTCGTCACCGCCCGCGCGCTGGCTCGTCCGTTCACCTATCGCGTGGACGACGAGGTCGCGCGCGGCGATGTCCTGTCGATCCGGCTCGGCTCGCGAACCGTGCGCGGGGTGGTGGTCGCCGTCGGCGGCGGTGCTCCCCATGGGGTCGAGATCGCCGACGCGGGGCCGGTCGTCGATCGCGTACCAGCAGCTCTCGTCGAGCTCGCGCTCTGGCTCGCCGACTACTACGGATCGACGCCCGCGCGGTCGCTCGCGCTCGTCGCCCCGCACGAGGCGAAACGGCGCGGCGCCGCGCGCGAGCCGGCGGCTCGTGACGGGCTCGGCGGCGAGCCGGAGCCGGAGGCGCTCACGGATGCTCAGCGAGATGCGGTCGGGCGCGTCGTCGCCGTCATGGACGACAGCGGCGGGCACGTGCTGCTGCACGGCCCGACCGGCAGCGGCAAGACGGAGGTGTACCTCCAGGCCGCGGGCGCGGCGCTGGAGCGCGGGCGAGGCGTGATCGTCCTCGTGCCGGAGATCGCCCTGACACCGCAGACGGTGGGTCGCTTCCGGGCGCGCTTCGGCGACCAGGTGGCGGTGCTCCATTCGGCGCTGACGGATGCCGAGCGGCGCGACGAGCGTGAGCGCATCGCCGCAGGCACGGCGCGAATCGTCGTCGGCGCGCGCTCGGCCGTCTTCGCGCCGGTCGAGCGGCTCGGGCTCGTCGTCGTCGACGAGGAGCACGACGCGTCCTTCAAGCAGGAGTCCGATCCTCGTTACGACGCGCGCACCGTCGCGGCGAAGCGGGCGGCACTCGAGGGAGCGGTCGCCGTTTATGGCAGCGCCACACCGCGGGCCGAGAGCTGGGCGCGGCTCGAGCGCCTGGCGCTCCCGGCTCGCCTCGGGGCGCCGATGCCCACGGTGAAGCTCGTCGACCTTCGGCGTGAGGCCGGCTACCCGCTCTCGGCGCCCTTGCTCGCCGAGCTCTCGTCCGTCGCCGAGCGAGGAGGGCGCGCGATCCTCCTGCTCAATCGCCGCGGCATGTCCGGGGCGATCCACTGTCGCTCGTGCGGCACCACCCGCCGCTGCCCGAGCTGCGACATCGCGCTGACGTTGCATGGCGACTCGCGGCTGCACTGCCACCACTGCGGCTTCTCGGAGGCGATGCCCGACGCGTGTCCCGAGTGCGGATCCGTCGAGCTCGCTCGCATCGGCGCCGGGACGCAGCGACTCGACGCCGAGCTCGAGAAGAGGCTTCCCGGCCTCGAGCGCATCCGGCTCGACGCGGACACGGCCGCGCGCCCAGGGGCTCTGCGCGACGCGCTCGAGCGGTTCGCTTCCGCACGCTCCGTCGTGTTGATCGGGACGCAGATGGTTGCGAAGGGGCACCACTTTGCCGGGGTCGAGGTTGCAGCTGTGGTCGATGCCGATGCGGGTCTCGCGTTCCCCGACTTCCGCTCGGAGGAGCGGACGTTCCAGCTCGTCACGCAGCTCGCCGGCCGGAGCGGCCGAGATGCACCGGGGCGAGTGCTCATCCAGACGTTCCAGCCCGACGCCACGCCATTTGCGTACGCCGTCCGGCACGACGTCGCCGGCTACATGGCGCACGAGCTCGAACGGCGTGAGGAGCTCGCGTACCCACCCTTTTCACATCTTGTTGCACTTGTCGTATCGGGACCTGACCCCGCCGACGTCCACCGCGCGCTGAGAGAGCTCCGAAGTGCTCTCGACGCGCCGGAGGCACGCCTCCTCGGGCCGGCCCCGCTCCTCCGTCTCCGTGGCCGCCATCGGGCTCAATTGCTTGCGAAGACGGACTCGCCGCGTGCCTTCGCGAGCCGCGCGGCAGCGGTGCTCGCGAGCGCCGCGCCGGCGATGCGTCGCGACGGTTTGAGCGCCGTCGTCGACGTCGATCCCCAGTCGTCCTAGCAGCCCTGTCCCGAATGGCTATGGCCGTTCTGGCCAATTGCGGGCGCCTGTGCAGGTCTGTAGAGAGGGAGGGACCCTCGATCCGCCCGCGTGAGGAGAGACTGACATGCGAAAGCTAGCCACCGCGTTGGCGGTGATGACGGTCGCGCTCGCGAGCTTCGGCGTCGGCGCGGCCGCGGCGTACATCGAGCCGTATACGGGACCGGGAGTGTGGTTCTCGGCCGGCCAGGGGCGTGCGGGTCAGTACGACTGGTGTGGCGGCTACTGGACTGGTAACAACTTCGCGAAGGCCTCATCGGCGCTCGGCCTGGCGACGTTCATCAAGCCGTCGGGAAGCTGGAGCAACGGGATCCAGAAGTACGGCAACATCTTCAACACCCTGTCGAGCTACAGCTGGCACAAGAAGCCCTACTGCAAGAACTCGAGCGGGACCGGCTATCAAGGCGGCTGCTGGGGCGACCGGCAGGACAACTCCGGAAGCTGTGCGTGAGGTGATGGCGATGAAGCTGTTGCTCACACTCGTCGCCGCCACTGCCGCCGTCGCCGGCGCGGCCTACATCTCGGCGTCGCATGGCGGTGGAGAGGTCACGGATGGCTCATCCGCCAGCCGTCTCTCGGTCGCCGCGGCCGGCGAGGGCTCCGCCCTCGATCGGCTCGAGCGCTCGGCGAAGGTCAAGGCCAGCACCCGGCGCTCACTCGGGACGATGCGGCTCTCCGCCGGTCGAGAGATCGAGCTCTTCATGGCCCAGACCTCCGATGGGACGGCCTGCGTGATCGAGCGCGAGTCGGGCGTTGGTGCAAGCGCGAGCTGCCTCGTGGACGGGCTGTTTCGCCACCGCAAAGTCGAGTTCTCCATCAGGTTCGAGGGTGGTCCACGATGGTTCGACGAGCTCTATGTCAGTGGTGTGGTCGCGCCGAGCATCCATGCGGCTGAGCTCGTGATGACGAACGGAGCCGTGGCCACGTTGAGCCTCACGGCCGGGCGCACGTTCCTCTTCGAGAGCACGCGCGAGGCCCTGGAGCGAGGAATCCATCCAACCGCGTTCCGGCTCTATGGCCCACGCGGGAAGCTGGTCGAGACCCATACGTTCCGCCCACCCGGAAGCTAGTCGTCGAGCGGCGAGTCTGGTTGCGCCCAGGCTAGACTCGCCGCGCGATGGCCGACCACGACCACGAGCACGACCACAGCCACGATCACGGCGATCACGACCACGCGCATGCCGACCACGAGCACGTCGCGGACGAGCATGCCGAGGACGAGCGAGAGCTCGAGCGCGAGACACGCCGGCTCATCGCACTCTCGAGGATTCGCCAGTACGGCGACTCCGTTCTCCGGATGAAGGCGCGCGAGGTCGAGACCTTCGACGCCGACCTCGAGCGACTCGTCGAGCGCATGACGTCGCTCATGCGCGAGGCGAATGGGGTGGGGCTTGCCGCCACTCAGGTCGGCGTCCTGCGCCGGGTGTGCGTGTTCGTCGACGAGGGTGAGGATCGAGTCCTGATCAACCCGACCATCACGAAGACCTCGAAGGAGACGGAGACCGACGACGAGGGCTGTCTCTCGCTGCGTGACGTCCTCGTTCCGGTCGAACGCTCGCTGAAGGTGACGATCGAAGGCCTCGATGTGAACGGAGAGCCCGTGAGCCTGGAGCTCGAGCCTCCTTCCTCTCGGGTCGTCCAGCACGAGCTCGACCACCTCGACGGCGTCCTCATCATCGATCGCACGGACGACGAGTCGCGCCGTACGGCTCTCGCGAGGCTCAGGCCACAGCCTGTCCTCGGCGCGCGTTGACGCGTCAGATCGCGGTCGCTGCGACCGCGGCGTTCGGCGCCGACGTTCTCGAACGACTCGCCGCGCGACACGAGATCACCGCGCTCCTGACCCGGCCTGATGCAGCTGCGGGTAGGGGGCGTAAGCTCTCGCCGTCTCCTGCCAAGCAAACGGCGCTCCGTCTTGGCATCCCGGTCGTCGAGCCGGAGCGACCCGAATCCGGCGTCGACCTCGGATCCGCGGTCGTCGTCGCTGTCGCGTACGGGCTCATCGTCCCTGAGCCGCTCCTCGAGGAGCGGTTGTGGCTGAACGTGCATCCCTCGCTTCTCCCGCGCTGGCGGGGGGCGGCTCCCGTCGAGCGGGCGCTCATGGCCGGTGACGTGGAGACGGGCGTGACGATCATCAAGCTCGTGAGGGAGCTCGACGCTGGCCCGATCGCCGTGCAGGGGCGATTTCCGGTCGAGCCGGAGGACGACGCCGGCGCCATCTTCGCCCGGTCGGCCGATGTCGCCGTGGGGCTGCTCGACGACGTGCTCGCGGCGCCGGAGCCGTTGTTCCGCGAACAGCGGGGCGAACCGACCTACGCCGCGAAGATCACTGCAGACGACCGGCGTCTCCATCTCGATCGATCCGCGCGGGAGCTCGTCGATCACGTGCGTGCGCTGTCCCCGCACATCGGCGCCCGCGCCGAGCTGCACGGTCGTGGAGTGACTGTCTGGCGCGCACGGGTCGCCGAGGACGGCATGTTCGAGCCGGTCGAGGTGCAACCCGACGGAAAGGGTCGGATGACGTATGAAGCATGGCTGCGCGGCCTGCGACGGTAAGCCCGGCCCGTGCGGCCGCGTTCGACGTCCTCGTGCGCGTCTTCGAGGACGGCGCCTACGCGGATCGAGCACTTCGCACGGCAGCTGAGCCACTCGACGAGCGCGATCGCGCCCTCGCGCAGCGTCTGTCCTTCGGCGCGGTGCAGCGCGTGCGCACGCTCGACCACGCGATCGAGACGCTCGGCCGTCGCCGGGTTGCTCGTCTCGATCCGCCGGTGCGAGCTGCGCTACGACTTGGGGCCTACCAGCTCGGGTTCGTCGGCGGAGTCCCGCGCTACGCCGCGGTGAACGAGTCCGTCGAGCTCGTGCGTCGCGCCGGCCTCGAGCGGGCCGTTGCGTTCACGAACGCCGTGCTCCGCCGCGTCGCGGACGGGATCGACCGACTCCTCGGCGCTCTCCCGGAAGAAACCGCGGTCGAGGCAGGGTTGAAGCACTCGTATCCCGACTGGATCGCCGAAACGTGGTGGCGTGACCTCGGTGCCGAGGACGCGCGCGCGCTGATGCGCGCGCTGAACGAGCCGGGAGCGCCAGTGGTCAGGCTCGTCAGCGGCGAGGTCGACGGCACACCGGATTCCGACGTTCCGGGCGCCTGGCACGTCGACCGCATCGACGACGACGCGCTCGCAGCGGGACGCGTCTGGCCCCAGAGCGCCGCGTCCCAGCTGGTCGGGCTCGCAGTGGAGTCACGAGAAGGAGACCGCACGCTCGACGTGTGCGCGGCGCCGGGTGGCAAGGCCACGATGCTCGCGGGCGACGTGACCGCCGTCGAGGTGAACCCGGCGCGCGCTCGCGAGCTCGAGGAGAACGCGGCCCGGCTCGGTGCGAGCAACGTCCACGTCGTCGTTGCGGACGGGCGTGCGCTTCCCGTGGAGCTGAAGGATTTCGATCGTGCGCTTGTGGACGCGCCGTGCTCCGGGCTCGGTGTCCTGAATCGCCGGCCGGATCTGCGCTGGCGCGCCGAGCCGCTGCCGGAGCTCCAGCTCGAGCTCCTCCGCGCTGCCGCCGAGCGAGTGCGGCCGGGCGGGGCGATCGTGTACTCCGTGTGCACGATCAACGCCGACGAGTCGGAGGCCGTCGTCGACGCCTCGGGCCTGACCGTCGACCCGACGCTCGGCGCCGAGTGGCCGCAGTTCCGGCACGCGGGTCGCCCTGAGTTCCTGCAGACGCTTCCGCAGGCCCACGGGACGGCAGGGTTCTTCGTCGCGCGCTTCATCGCGCGCTGAGGATCGCCGTGCCTGCTCGACGTGGGGAGCGAACGTTCGGATCGTAGGATCAGCTCCATGGCCGCCCGCTTCCTGGAGCGTGCGCTCGAGCTCGCGGAGAACGGCCGCGGCACGACGCACCCGAATCCGATCGTCGGTGCGGTGGTCGTGGCCGGCGACGAGATCGTCGGCGAGGGTTGGCACGAGCGCAGGGGCGGCCCGCATGCCGAGGTCGCGGCGCTGGAGACGGCAGGTGAGCGCGCGCGCGCTGCAACCGTCCACGTCACGCTCGAGCCGTGCACGCACCACGGGACGACGCCGCCATGTGTCGACGCCCTGATCGCGGCGGGCGTCGCGCGTGTCCTTGCCGGCCAGCTCGATCCGCACCCGGAGCACGGCGGCGGGCTCCAGCGGCTGCGCGAGGCGGGAATCGACGTGGAGCTCGTCGACGGCGAACTCGCCTTTCGCTGCCGCCAGCAGATCGAGGAGTGGAGGACGTTCGTCAGTCTCGGGCGGCCGTTCGTGACCTACAAGGTCGCGGTTACGCTCGACGGTCGCATACGTGTCCCGGGCACGCGTTGGGTGACTGGCGAGGCGTCACGTCGGCTAGTGCACCTGCTGCGCGCCCAGTCGGACGCTGTCGCCGTCGGCATGGGCACGGTGCGCTGGGACAACCCTCGCCTCGATGCGCGGGACGTCCCCGTCGTCCGCCAGCCGCGGCGGATTGCGTTCGGGCGCGGCCCGCTTCCCGACGGCTCCGAGCTCGAGCTCCGCTCGGGCCGGCTCCGCGAGGAGCTCGAGGTGCTCGCGAGCGAAGGCGTCCAGTCGCTCCTCCTCGAAGGCGGGCCGACGCTCGCGGCCGCCTTCCTCGAGGCCGGGCTCGTGGACAAGCTGCTCGTGTTCATCGCCCCTCGGATCTCCGGAGAAGGGCCAGGGATGCTCGAAGGTCTGCCGGCGCCACTCCAGCTCTCGCGCGTGGAGTCGCGTCCCGTCGGTGAGGACGTCCTCGTGCAGGCGTACGTCAACGAGCCGTAGTTACGGTCTCCGCATGTTCACGGGCATCGTCAGGGAGCTGGGAGTCGTCATCGACACGAAGGAGGGCGCCGGCGGCGGCCGCTCGCTCGTCGTCCACGCGCCGGAGACCGCCGCGCGGACTGGACTCGGCGACTCCGTCTCGGTCAACGGCTGCTGCCTCACCGCGACGGCGGTCGACGCGGGCCGTATCTCTTTCCATGCAGCGCCGGAGACCATGGCTCGTACGACGCTCGGGGCCTTCGAGCCCGATGCGCGGGTCAACGTCGAGCCGGCTCTCCGGGCCGGCGAGGAGCTCGGCGGCCACTACGTCCAGGGTCATGTCGACGCCGTCGGCCGCATCCAGTCGGTCGAGGCCGAGGGCGAGGGGCTGCGGGTCTTCGTCGAGGCGCCCGACGAGGTCCTGCGCTACTGCGTTGCGAAGGGGTCGATCACGGTCGACGGCGTGTCGTTGACTATCGCCGAGCTCGCGGCGGACGCCTTCGCGGTCGCTCTCGTCCCACACACGCTCGCCGGCACGACGCTCTCGACCCTCGAGCCAGGCCAGGCGGTCAATCTCGAGGCGGACGTCCTCGCGAAGTACGTCGAGCGGCTGATCTCGCATTGAGGGCTACGATCCGACGATGACGGTCGATCTGACGACGCCGGAGACCGCATCGCCGTTCGCGACCATCGAAGAGGCGATCGAGGACATCCGATCGGGCAAGTTCGTGGTCGTCGTCGACGACGCCGACCGCGAGAACGAGGGAGACCTGACGATCGCAGCGCAGTTCGTCACGCCGGAGTCGATCGCGTTCATGGCGACGTACGGCCGCGGGCTCATCTGCCTCTGCCTCACGCCAGAGCGCTGCGACGAGCTCGAGCTGCGGCCGATGACCGACCACAACGAGACGCCGCTCGGCACCGCGTTCACCGTCTCGATCGAGGCACGCGAGGGAGTGTCGACCGGGATCTCGGCGCACGATCGCGCTCGGACGATCCAGGTCGCGATCGACCCGAGCTCGGTCTCCCACGATCTCGTCCAGCCGGGGCACGTCTTCCCGCTGCGCGCGAAGCAAGGCGGCGTCCTGCAGCGGTCGGGCCAGACCGAGGCGGCGGTCGATCTCGCACGCCTAGCGGGCTTGATCCCGGCGGGAGTCGTCTGCGAGATCATGAACGACGACGGGACGATGGCCCGCGTGCCGGACCTGGCGACCTTCTGCGAGCGCCACGACTTGAAGATGGTCACCGTCGCCGACCTCATCGAGTACCGACGCCGCATCGAGAAGCTCGTCGAGCGCGTCGTCTCCGTGCGCCTTCCGACCGAGTTCGGCGAGTTCGAAGCGGTCGCCTACCGAGAGCTCCTCACCGAGAAGCAGCACGTCGCACTCGTGAGGGGTGAGATCGACGGCAAGGAGAACGTACTCGTCCGGGTTCACTCCGAGTGTCTCACCGGCGACGTCTTCCACTCGCAGCTCTGCGATTGCGGCGAGCAGCTCGAGCTGGCGCTCGCGCGCGTCGAAGCCGAGGGCCGCGGCGTCGTCCTCTACATGGGCCAGGAGGGTCGCGGCATCGGGCTCCTGAACAAGCTGCGCGCCTACGAGCTGCAGGCGAACGGCCTCGACACCGTGGAGGCGAACCTCGCCCTGGGCTTTCCACCCGACGCCCGGGAGTGGGGCATCGGCAACCAGATCCTCGCCGACCTCGGCCTGACGACGATTCGCATCCTCACGAACAACCCGCGCAAGCTCACGGGTCTCGACGGCTTCGGTCTCACCGTGGTCGAGCAAGTGCCGCTCGAGGTCGAGCCGACCGCCGAGAACGAGCGCTACCTCGCCGCGAAACGTGAGAAGCTGGGCCACACGATCACGAAACTCCACCACCAGGGCGCGCGCCTCGAAGACGTCGCGCCCGAGGATTCCGAATGAGACGCCCTGTGCCGAGCACTCGATGCACGTCTCCCACGCACGCCGGCCGCGTGAGCGGCCGCTTCAGGGATCGTCGCGATCCCGGATCTGCTTGGGCAGATCCGGGATCTGCGGGGAAGACATGAGCAGCCGCGACATCGACTCCACGAGCGAGAACGTCCTGCACGACTGGGCGGGTAGCGACGGCAACCCCGACGAGACAGGAGTCGAAGAGGACGTGGAGGAGACCGACGAGGCCGAGGACGACTCGCCGGCCTGGGGATCCGCGAGTGCTGCTCCGGAGGTCGAGATCGAGGAGGACGATCCGGCGCTCGATCCGGAGGGGCCGGCGGACGACGTCGCAGAGGCACCCGACGACGAGGCGCCGATGGTGGTCGAGCTCTCACAGGAGCACGCGGCCGGCGACCTCCATATCCCCGACGGGTACGCGGTGCTCGAGGGTGTGGCCGAAGGTGGGCGCCGCGCCGTAGGCGTCGTCGTCTCGCGCTTCAACGGCAGCGTCACGACCCAACTTCTCGACGGCGCACTCGCCGAGCTCGCGACCGCGGGCGTCCGCCAGGAGGCGATCACGATCATGGTCGTTCCCGGCGCGTTCGAGCTCCCGCTCGCCGCGACAGCGCTCGCGAAGACGCGCCGCTTTGCGTGCATCGTCGCGCTCGGCTGCGTGATCCGCGGCGATACGCCGCACTTCGACTACGTCGCGAGCGAGGCGGCCAGCGGACTGCAGCTCGCCGCGCTCGAAACCGGCGTCCCCGTCTCCTTCGGCGTTCTCACGCTCGATCGCGTCGAGCAGGCGGAGGCGAGGGTGCACAAGGGCGCCGAGGCCGTCCGCAGCGCGCTCGAGATGGCGGATCTGTTCGCGCACCTGCGCGCGGCAGCCGCGCGCTGATCGCTACACTCCGCACCCGCTCATGTCGAAGATCTGCGCCATCTGCGGGAAGAAGCCTGGCTTCGGCAACAGTCGAAGCCACTCCATGGTCGCGACGAAGCGACGCTTCAACCCGAACCTCCAGCGCGTGCGGATGATCCTCGACGGGCACGCGAAGCGCGCCTACGTCTGCACCCGCTGCCTCAAGGCCGGCAAGGTCCAAAAGGCAGTCTGAGCGGGAAGCGCGTGGCGGGGACAGAGTTCATTCTGGCCCCGACTCGGTTGTAAGCTCGCCCCGTGGAGCGCGACCCCCTCGTGATCGCCACGACCGAGCGCGGGCGCATCGCCGTCGCGCGGGACGCGGTCGCGCAGATCGTCGGCGCCGCCGCCGCCGAGAGCTACGGCGTCGTCGCGCTCGCCGGGCGCGGGAGGCTCTCACGGCTCCTGCCCTGGGGCATCAAGAAGGGCGTCGACGTCGATCTGCGCGACGGCGGCCTCGTCGTCGAGCTCCGCGTCGTCGTCGAGCACGGACTGAAGCTCGCCGAGGTTGCGGAGACCGTGCGGTCACGCGTGCAGTACGAGCTCGAGCGGATGGTGGGCCTGCCGATCGCGTCGCTGGAGGTCCACATCGAAGGTGTTCGGCACTGATGGAGCTTGACGCCGTCCGCCACCTCGCGCGCAGCGCCCTCCAGAACCTCGAGGCACACCGTCGTCGCATCGACGACCTCAACGTCTATCCGGTGCCCGACGGCGACACGGGCACAAATCTCGTACTCACCCTCCGCTCGATCGTCGAGGCGCTCGAAACGTCGACCGCCGCCGACAGCGAGGCCGTCGCGAAGGACGTCACCCGTGCCGCGCTCATGGGGGCGCGCGGGAACTCCGGCGTGATCTTCTCGCAGGTCGTCCGCGGCTTCGTGGACGTGCTCGGGCGGCACGAGGGCGTGAGCTCGTCGCTGCTCAGCCGCGCGTTCCGCGGCGCCAGCGACACGGCGTACCGGGCGGTCAAGCGTCCGGTCGAGGGGACGATGCTCACCGTTATCCGCGAGATGGCCGAGGAGAGCGAGCGCAAGGAGCATCGCCGCCTCCGGCCGAACGAGCTCCTGCAAGCGGTTCTCGCGCGCGGTGAGGATGCACTCGCGCGGACGCCCGAGATGCTCGATGTCCTGAAGAACGCCGGTGTCGTTGACGCGGGCGGGGCAGGCCTGGTCGAGATCGCGCGAGGGATGGTCCATGGCGCGACCGGCGAGGCGCTTCCCGAGGCGCCCGTAGAGACGGACTCGCTGGGTCTCGACGCGATCCATTTGGAGCTGTCGGAGTACCGCTACTGCACGGTCTTCGTCGTCGAAGGTGAGGATCTGGACTCCGACGCGCTCGAGAGCCAGCTGGAGGAGATCGGAGACTCGCTCCTCGTCGTGGGCGACGCGACGGCGCTCAAGGTCCACGTGCACACCGACGATCCCGGACGTGCGCTGACGATGGGGATCGCCCTGGGCGTCGTCGAGGGCGTCGAGATCGCGAACATGCATCACCAGACGGCGCAGCGCGAGGAGCGGCTGCTCGGTGGAGCCTCCCCGACGGCGCCGGCGACGCTCGAGACAGGGGTCGTCGCGGTGTGTCCCGGTCGCGGCAACCGCCGGCTCTTCGAGAGCATGGGCGCGACCCGCGTCATCGAAGGCGGCCAGTCGATGAACCCGGCGGCGAAGGACATCCTCGATGCGATCGAGGCCGTGCCCACCGACGACGTGCTCGTCCTGCCGAACAACTCGAACGTGATCCTCACAGCGGAGCAGGCGGCGACGATGAGCGAGAAGAACGT
Organism: Gaiellaceae bacterium; assembly: GCA_035514135.1. GTDB lineage: Bacteria > Actinomycetota > Thermoleophilia > Gaiellales > Gaiellaceae > GMQP-bins7. The sequence continues at coordinate 23,939 of DATKBJ010000053.1, forward strand.
GCACGTGCTGCCGTCGAAGTCGGTGCAGGCGGGGTTGGCCGCGATGACCGGCTTCATGTCGTCGAGTGCGCTCGAGGACAACGAGCGGGCGATGCTCGACGAGCTCGAGAGCGCAGCGACCGGGGAGATCACGATCGCTTCGCGGGACGTCACGCTCGACGGTGTGGAGATACGCGAGGGTGAGTACCTCGGGCTCGTCGACGATGCCGCAGTGGTGTCGAATCCCGACCTCGACCTCGTCGTCCAGGAGGTGGTCGATCGCGTGCTCGCGGGAGGCCAGGGCTTCCTCACGATCCTGACCGGTGAGGACGCACCACCGCTCGACGGCCTCGTGTCTGCGCTCGAGCAGCGCCATCCGGAGCTCGAGGTCGAGATCCACGAGGGCGGACAGCCGCACTACCCGCTCCTCGTCGTCGCTCAGTGAGCGCGCCTGAGGCGCCGGTCCGCGTACTGCTCGTGGAGGATTCGGACGTCTATCGCGAGTCGCTCGTCTTCCTCCTCGGGACGCGTGCCGACCTCGAGATCGCCGCTGCCGTTCCCGACGGTGCCTCCGCGATTCGCGCATGTCGCGAGCATGCCCCGGATGTGGTCGTGCTCGACTACCGACTACCGGACATCGACGGCGCGATGGTCGCCGCAGATCTCCCCGACGACGTTGCGATCGTCTTTCTGAGCGCCTCGGCGGGGCAGGACGAGTACGATGCCGCGTCGAGCGCAGGCGCCGCGCTCGTGCGCAAGGACGAGGGGATCGACGCCCTCGTCCGCGCCGTCCGTCGAGCAGCCGGGAGGATGAGCGAGTGAACCTGACGAGCGAAAACACGGCAATCGTCCTCGACTCCACGTCCGACTATCCCGACGCACCCGCGCGGTTCCCGAACATGCGCTTCGTCCCGCTCTACGTGCGTTTCGGCGACGAGACGTATCGCGACTACGTCGAGCTCGGGCCGGCTGAGTTCTACGAGAAGCTACGTGCGTCCGCGGTCACCCCAGCGACAGCACAGCCGACGCCGCAAGACTTCGTCACGACGTACGAGGAGCTGAGCGCTTACGAGCGGATCTATTCGCTCCACGTCACGGCAAAGCTGTCCGGCACGTTCCAGAGCGCCGAGCTCGCGGCACAGGAGATCGGCGGGGACAAGGTGCGCGTCATCGACTCGAAGACGGCGTCGCTCGCGATCGCGATGCTCGCGCACGCGATCCAGCGCAGGCTCGCCCGCGGGACGACGGACGCGGAGGTCTCGGCCCTCGTCGACCGCTTCTACGAGCACTCGAACGTTCTTTTCACCGTCGAGACGCTCGAGTTCCTCCAGCGAGGCGGCAGGATCGGCAAGGCGCAGGCGATCGCCGGCGGGCTGCTGAACCTACGCCCTGTGCTGAGCGTCGAGGACGGCGTCGTGATCCCGGCCGCGCGCGTGCGCGGGAAGCAGAAGGCGCTCGCCGAGTTCGAGCGCCGATTTGTCGAGGCGACGACGGACGGGCCCGGACTGCGGATCGCGATCGCGCACGCCAACGCCGAGGAGTGGGTCGGGACGCTCTCGGAGCTCGCCTGGCGCGTCAGGCCAAAAGCCGAGATCGAGTTCACCTCCACACTCGGCGCCGTCGTCGGCACGCACGTCGGCCCGGGCGCGGTCGGCTTCTTCTGGTTCCAAGACGAGTCGTAGATGGCACGCCGCAGGCGCTCTCAGCACATCGAGATCGTCTTCGAGACGCATTCCACGACAACGGACAACGAACGCTGGGTCGCGTCCGGCTGGTTGGACGGTCAGCTCTCCACACTCGGCCGCCGGCAGGCGAAGGAGCTCGGCGACCGGCGCGCCGAAGACGAGGTCGTCGCCGTGTTCTGCTCCGACCTCGGCCGCGCCGTCGAGACGGCTCAGATCGCATTCGGAGGACGCGGCCTCCCGATCTTCCACGACTGGCGGCTGCGCGAGTGCAACTACGGGATGCTTAACGGCACCGCGGTGGCCCGGCTCGAGATCGAACGCACCAAGCACGTCGTCGATCCGTACTCCGGTGGGGAGAGCTACCTTGACGTCGTCGCGCGCGTTCGAAGCTTCCTCGCGGACCTGCCTGCTCGCTACCCGGACAAGCGCATCGTCGTGATCGGACACTCGGCGACGAAGTGGGCTTTCGACCACCTGCTCGAGGGTGTGTCGCTGGACGAGATCGTCGAGGGGTCGTTCCGTTGGCAGCCGGGCTGGCTCTACACGCTCGCCATCGACGGCTGAGCGTCTCTATTCCCGCAGATCGGGATCCGCTAGTGCGGATCCCGATCGCGACGATCCCTGAAGGCGTCCGCATTCGCGGCCGCGTCGCATCTCTCCCTGGGCGCGAGAAATTGCCAGACCTATAGTGCTCTGCGGTTGTGATGGGGACGATTGCCCGTGCGCAGGTCGGCTTCGCCGGCCTCGATGTGCCCGAGCGCTGGCCACGGCCACGTTCGGCGCCGCGGCCGGACCGACTCGCAGCGTCGGTCGAGTCGCTGCACGGCGTCGGCCCGACCATGGCGCGACGCCTGGCGAAGCTCGGCCTGGCGACGGTCGACGAGCTCCTCTGGCACCGTCCGCGCCGCTACGAAGAGCCGGTTCCGACGAGGCGAATCTGCGACCTCTTCGGTGACGAGGAGGCAGTCATCGAAGGGGTCGTCCGCTCGGCGACGAGCCGGCGCCGTGGCCGGCTGAGAATCCTCACCGCACGGGTTGCGGACGACACCGGGGAGATCAAGGCGACCTGGTTCAACCAGCCCTGGCTCGAGTCGAAGCTCGTTCCGGGGACGGCGGTCCGGATCCGCGGCCGCTCGAACCGGCATGGCTTCGCCGTCTCGTCGTACGACCTCGACGGCGAAGCCGAGACGGCCGACCTTGCACCGGTGTACCCGGCGACGGAGGACGTCGCGCAGAAGACGCTTCGCAACCTCCACCTGCAGGCGCTCGAGCTCGTTCGCGACGTCGGCGACGACGTGCCCTCACGCCTGCTCTCGTTCGAGCGACTTCCCACACGTGCGGATGCTCTCGCCGCGATTCATCGACCTCGTTCGCTGCCCGAAGCGGAGGTTGGACGCGTGCGCCTCGCCTTCGATGAGCTTCTCGTCCTGCGGCTCGCGCTGCTGAGGACGGCCGCAGTGCGCGAGAATGCTTCGGCGCAGCCGCTCGGTTCCCCCGGCGAGCTCATGAGCCGCTATCGCGTGTCGCTGCCGTTTACGCTTACGACGGACCAGGCGCGCACGATGGAGGAGATCGACGCCGACCTCGCCCGCTCGGTGCCCATGCAGCGGCTCCTGCAGGGCGACGTCGGCGCCGGCAAGACGGTCGTCGCGCTCCATGCGCTGCTGCGAGCCGTCGAAGCGGGCCGTCAGGGTGCGCTCATGGCGCCGACCGAGACGCTCGCAGAACAGCACTTCCTCACGATCGACGAGCTCTGCGCGCCGCTCGGCGTTCGCGTGACGCTGCTGACGAGCTCGCTGCGGACGAAGGAGCGTGCTGCTGCACGGCAGCTCATTGCCTCTGGTGACGCCCAGATCGTCGTCGGTACTCACGCGCTGATCGAGAAAGAGGTCGACTTCTCCGATCTCGCAGTCGCGGTCGTCGACGAGCAGCACCGGTTCGGAGTCGCCCAGCGCACCGCGCTCGTCGAAGGGCGGAGCCCTCACGTGCTCCATCTCACCGCGACGCCGATCCCGCGGACGCTCGCGCTCACGGTCTACGGCGATCTCGAGGTCTCGGAGCTCGCGCTGCCGCCGGCAGATCGCAAGCCCGTCATCACTGCGTGGGTGACGGACGACCGCAGCTCGGAGGCCTACTCGCGGCTCTGCCGCCATCTCGACGACGGAAGGCAGGCGTACGTCGTCTGCCCGCTGATCGAGGCCTCGGAAACGCGGGTCGCGCGCGCCGCTGAGGCCGAAGCCGAGCGTCTGCGGTCTGCCGAGTTGCGCGGCTACCGCGTCGGATGCCTCCACGGCCGGCTGCGCCCGGGCGAGCGGCGAAGCGTGATGGCCCAGTTCAAGGCTCGCGAGCTGGACGTCCTCGTCGCCACGACCGTGATCGAGGTCGGCGTCGACGTTCCGAACGCGACGATCATGATCGTCCAGGAGGCCGACCGCTTCGGCCTCGCGCAGCTCCACCAGCTCCGAGGTCGTGTCGGCCGAGGCGCCGAGCAGTCGTACTGCCTGCTCGTCTCGCGCGCGAGGGAAGAGCTCTCCGAGACGGCGACAGATCGCCTCGAGGCGATGGTCGCGACGACCGACGGGTTCGAGCTGGCCGA
>DATKBJ010000054.1:0-17394 GCA_035514135.1 Gaiellaceae bacterium
GCGACGCCCTCGACCTCGAGCTCGTGGAGCACGGTGACGGGGAGCGCGCAGACGATCCCCTCGGCGCGGAGCTCCTCGCCCGAGTCGAGGGTGACCCGGCAGCCGGTGGACGAGACAGCAAGGCGCGTGACCACCGCGCCCAGCCACACGCGGTCTCCGAGCTCCACGGCCATGCGGAGCGCGACCTCCGCGGAGCCCTCCGCGACCTGGAAACACTCCCACAGGTCGTAGGAGTAGAAGCCGTCGTCGCCGACCGCCGCCGCCTTGCGCAGCTCGGCGAGGAGCGACGTGCGCTCGCTCGACCCGGCAGCGAGCGCGAGCGCTCCCGCCTCGATCGCGCGCACGGTGGACGGCAGTGCGTCGACCGATCGGAGCCACGACGCCCACGAGTGCCCGTCGAGCCGAGCCGCATCGGGGTGCGACCACGGATCGTCCGGATCAACCGTCGACGCGAGCTCGCCGAAGAGCCGTTCGACGCGCTCGTAGTCCGCCCGCTCGGCCGGCGTCGCAAAGGGGAATCCGTCCTCGGAGCGGTGGAGACCGTCAACGAGGTCGTACGTCGTCGCGCCCGCGACCGACGTATACGTGGAGTCGAGCGTGAGCCCGAGCTCGTCGACGAGGCCGAGGTACGCCGTGTGCGCCTGCCCGATCATCTCGCCGCCGAGCTGCACCGGGCGTCCGTCGTCGACGGAGACCTGCTCGACCCGTCCGCCCACACGGTCGCGCGCTTCCAGCACGAGCACGTCGGCGCCGCCGGCCACGAGGTCCCGCGCCGCCGCGAGCCCCGCCAGACCGGCGCCGACGACGATGACGTCCGTCATGCCGTCGTCGCCTCGTCGTCGGCGAGGATGCGCAGCGCATCCGAGGGCAGGTGCGCGGTGACCGCCGCACCGACGTCGTACTCGTCGACGTCGCCCGAGTTCGCGACGAGCGCCTGCACGCGGTCGCCTCCGGGGAGCGCCACGAACACCTGCGTGGTCGACCCGAGGTAGACGAAGCGCTCGATCGTCGCGGGCACGCGATTCTCACCCTCCGACGCAGGCGGCTCGATGCGCACGCGCTCGGGGCGGATGGTGAGCCGGACGACACCGGCACGCGCCTCGCCCTGCTCCGCGTTCAGAACGACGCCGCCGACATCGACACGGCGCGCGTCGACGACACGCGCCCGCATCAGGTTCGAGACGCCGAGGAAGTCCGCGACGAAAGCGGTCTCCGGATGCTCGTAAACGTCGCGCGGCGTGCCGAGCTGCTCGACTTTGCCGCTCGCCATCACCGCGAGCCGGTCGGACATCGTCAGCGCCTCCTCCTGATCGTGCGTGACGTAGACGAACGTGATGCCGATCTCGCGCTGGATCGACTTGAGCTCCATCTGGAGCTCGCGACGGAGCTTCGCGTCGAGTGCGCCGAGCGGCTCGTCCAGGAGGAGTACCGCCGGAGACAGCACGAGAGCACGTGCGAGCGCGACGCGCTGCTGCTGGCCGCCCGAGAGCTGGTGAGGCCGGCGCCGACCGAGACCGCCGAGTCGAACGAGCTCGAGCGCCTCGCCGACGCGCCGCCGTCCCTCGTCCTTCGACACGCTCTTGAAGCGAAGCCCGAACCCCACGTTCTGCTCGACGGAGAGGTGCGGGAAGAGCGCATAGCTCTGGAAGACCGTGTTCACCGGTCGGGCGTGCGGCGGCGTCTGGGTCACGTCCGTGTCACCGATCACGATCCGCCCTGCGTCCGGGCGCTCGAAGCCGGCGATCATGCGCAGCGTCGTCGTCTTGCCGCAGCCTGACGGGCCGAGCAGCGAGAAGAACTCGCCGCTGCCGATCTCGAGCGAGACGCCGTCGACCGCCGCGAGGCCGTCGAACCGCTTCGTGACGCCCTCCACCGCAACCGACTGCGATCGCATCGCTGTCACCGCTCGAACTCGCGGTGGATGCACGACTCGAGCAGCGCTCGCGCAGCACTCCGTTCCAGCAGGCCGAGGTAGAGGATGGAGTCGAGCCCGTCGGCCGCCGCGGCCAGCCGCCAGCCCGCGTCCATCGGATCCACCGCTGCCGGAACGGAGCCGTCCGTCCGCCCCTCGTCGAGGAGCCGCACGATCCGATCCGCCCACGCGCGGTAACGCTCCTGCACGAGCGGGCGCAGCTCCTCGTCGTAGCGGAGGCTCGACCACACCTCGTTCCAGAGGGCGGGGGTCTCCTCGAGCTCCGGCTCGATCGTGCGCGTGAGCGCGCGCGCAGCCCGCTCAGCACCGGTCGCGAGCGTGGCGAGCTCGATGTCGAGAGCCGCCACGCGGAGATCCTCCGCGTATGCGAACGTCGCCCGCAGGAGCTCCTGCCGCGTCGTAAAGTAGTAGTGGACGAGCGTGCGCGAGACACCGGCCTCTTCCGCCACGCTCCCGATCCGCAGGTCGCTGGCGCCGCCGGAGACGACTACGCGACAGGCGGCGCGCAGAATCTCGTCGACACGCCCGCTCGCGGCCGGCGAGAGGGCCGCTTGCTCGCTCCCCGCCATCCGCAGTATCCTGACTGACAGGACAGTCAGGAGCAAGCGTGACGCAGATAGAGACCCCACCGGACGCGCTCCCCGCGCTCGAACACCCGCTCGAGGAGGGCTGGACGCTTCCGGCACGCTGGTATGCCGACGACGCCGTCCGGCAGCTCGAGCGCGAACGCATCTTCGCGCTGGAATGGGCCTACGCAGGTCCGGCCGAGTGGGTGAGCGAACCGGGTTCGTACTTCGCCGCACAGATCGGCCACGTTCCCATTGCGGTCGTCCGCGGGTCGGACGGCGCGCTGCGCGGGCTCGTGAACGTCTGCCGACACCGCGGCCACCTCGTCGTCGAGGGCACGGGTTGCCGTGCGACGCTGCAGTGCCCGTACCACGCCTGGACGTATGACCTCGACGGCACCCTCGTGCGAGCGCCGCGATCCGAGCGAGAGCCGGGCTTCGACCCGACGGGCCTCTCGCTCGCGCCGATCTCCGTGGGCACGTGGGGTCCGTTCGTCTTCGCGAACCCCGATCCGGACGCAGCTCCGCTCGCAGCATGGCTCGGCGAGATCCCGGAGATCGTGGCCGCGAGCGGCCTCGACGTCGGCGCGATCCGCTTCCACTCGCACCACGAGTGGCCGATCGGGGCGAACTGGAAGGTCGCAATGGAGAACTTCCTCGAGTGCTACCACTGCCCCACGGCGCACCCCGGGTTCAGCAAGGTCATCGACGTGAATCCGGACTCGTATCTGCTCCACGTGCACCCGACGTTCTCGAGCCAGATCGGGCCTGTCCGTGCATCCGCGCTCGAAGGAAACAGCACGGCTGCCTACACGCCGCGAGGCGACGTGATCCAGTCGCAGTACCACTTCCTCTTCCCCACGACGACCATGAACATCGCTCCGGGGATCCCGAACATCTCGATGGAGCGCTACCTCCCGTCAGGAGTACGGCAGACGCTGGAGGTCACGGACTACTACTTCGGCGTCGACGCCTCCGAGGCCGAGATCGAGGAGCTCATGGTCTGGGACACCCAGGTCGCGGAAGAGGACGTCTCCCTCGTGCAGTCCGTACAGCGCGGCCTCGAGTCGGGCGCGGTTCCCCAGGGTCGGCTCATGGGCGAGAGCGAGAAGCTCATCGCCGACTTCCAGCGTCGCGTCTACACCGCGTTGACCACAGAGCCGTAGATCAGGATACGACGCACCCGCGAAGCGGGTGCCTTCAGGATCGTCGCGGTCGGGAAGTCGGCGCCAGCCGATTCCCGACCCGCCCGAAATCAGAGATTGTCGACGAAGCGGTGGCGCACCTCTTCGAGCGCCTCGCGGATCCCGCCGGGACCCGGTGACGCGCGCTTCGCGCCCTTGGGCGGCTTCTTGAACGACCCATCGCGGACGCTCTCGGCGACCTGCTCGTGCGCGTCGCGGAACGGAACGCCGTCGCGTACGAGCGCCTCCGCCGCATCGGTCGCGAGGAGCAGCGGGTCGGAGGCGGCCTTCGCCATCCGGTCACGATCGACCTCGAGGCCGCTCACGAGCACCGTCAGCGCTTCGAGAGCGAGCCGTGTCTCGCCGCGCGTCGCAAACACCGGTGCCTTGTCCTCCTGCAGGTCGCGGTCGTACGCGAGCGGGAGGCCCTTCACCGTCGCGAGCAACCCGGTGAGCCGGCCGATCGCCGTGCCGGCTTTCCCGCGAACGAGCTCGGCGACGTCGGGGTTGAGCTTCTGCGGCATCATCGACGAGCCCGTAGCGGCGCTCTCGGGAAGCCGAACAAAGCCGAACTCCGAGGTCGCCCAGAGCACGATCTCCTCGCCCACGCGCGAGAGGTGCGTGAAGAGGACCGCGGCCGCGTAGAGGTAGTCCAGCGCGAAGTCGCGATCCGCAACGGCGTCGATCGAGTTGCGCATCTGGCGCGGAGGTGGAGGAAGCTCGAGCGTCGAGCCCGCGAGCGCGCCCGCGCCGAGCGGGCTCTCGGCGGCCGCCCCAGCCGCGGCGGCGAATCGCGTGCGATCGCGATCGAGCATCTCGACCCAGGCGAGGAGGTGATGCCCGAGCGTGACGGGCTGCGCGCGCTGAAGATGCGTGTAGCCGGGCATGACCGTCTCGGCCTCGGACTCGGCAAAGGAGAGAACGACGAGCGCGAGCGCGTCGATCGCCTCGCGCGCCTCGGCGCACGCGTCGAGCACGTACATGCGGAAAGCGGCGGCCACCTGGTCGTTCCGCGACCGCCCGGCATGGATCTTGCGCCCGACGTCGCCGAGAAGCCGCTCGATGGCCGAGTGCACGTCCTCGTCGGAGTCGAGGTAGGCAGAGGGATCCTGCGCGATCTCGGCGAGACGCGACTCTGTCTCGTCGAGCTCCTCCGCAGTCAGGAGGCCCGCCTGGGCCAGCCGGCGCGCGTGCTCGGCCGTGGCCTCGCAGTCGTAGGGGAGAAGCTCGACGTCGTCGACGCGCAGGAAGCGCCACACGTCGGGGTCGAGAGCGCTCTCGACCCGGCCTGCCCACGTCGTCACACGGCGATTATGCCCTGCTCGTGACGCGCGCTCGCGCGGCGTGGAGCTCGGTCTCGAGCGAGGAGATCCGGATGAAGCCCTCGGCGGCGTCGTGCGGGAAGGTCTCGCCGGTTCCGTAGGAGGCCAGCTCGGCTGCGTAGATCATGTGCGGCGAGCGCCGTCCGGTGACGACCGCTGCGTTCGGCCGGAGCTCCACGCGCACCTCTCCCGTGACGAGCTCCTGCGTCGAGTCGACGAACGCGTCGATCGCCTCACGTGCCGGGCTGAACCACCGGCCCTCGTACACGATCTCCGTCCAGCGCTGCTCCAACGGCCGCTTGAGGCGCGCCTCGTCCTTCGTGAGCACGACGTCCTCGAGCGCCGAGTGCGCCGCAATCAACGTCATCGCGCCCGGCGCCTCGTACACCTCACGGCTCTTGATGCCGACGGCGCGGTTCTCGATCATGTCGATCCGCCCGATCCCGTACGCGCCCGCCAGTCGGTTCACGCGGGCGATGAGCTCGGCGAGCCCGAGCTCCTCGCCGTCGAGCGACACCGGAATGCCCTTCTCGAATCCGACGACGACCTCGGCAGGCAGAGGCGCGCTCGCCGGGTCGGAGGTGAGTGCATACGGCTCCTCGGGCGGCGCGTGCCACGGGTCCTCGAGCACGCCGGCCTCGATGGCGCGTCCGAACAGATTCTCGTCGATCGAAAACGGCGACGCCGCGGTCTGCACGACCGGAATGCCCTTCGCGAGCGCGTACTCGATCTCCTCGTCGCGCGTCCAGATCCGGTCGCGCAGCGGCGCGATCACGTTCACGCCGGGGTAGTGCGCCTTGAACGCGAGCTCGAAGCGAAGTTGGTCGTTCCCCTTCCCGGTGCAGCCGTGAACGACCGCCTCGGCGCCGATGTCGAGCGCGATCTCCGCGACCGCCTGGGCGATCACCGGTCGGGACAGCGCCGAGACGAGCGGGTACTTGCCCTCGTACAGCGCATTGGTGACGATCGCCCGCGCGCACTGCTCGTCTGCGAAGGCGTCCTTGCGGTCGACGAGAAGGACGTCGTCGGCGTCGGCTGCCCTCGCCCGTGTGATCGACTCGTCGAGGTCGAACTCCTGCCCCACGTCGACGAGCACGGCGACGACCTCGTCGAAGCCGTACCAGTCCTCCTTCAGCCACGCGAGGATGCAGCTCGTGTCGAGCCCGCCGGAGTAGGCGACGACCGCAGTTCGACTCATGCCGCACCCTGCAGGAGATAGCCGGTCAGCTCGTCCGCGAGCGACCTCGCACTGACGCCACCCTCGCGCGCTGCGACGAATATCGTGTTGTCGCCTGCGATCGTGCCCGCGATCGCAGGATGCGCCGCTTCGTCGACCGCCTGTGCGAGGGCACTCGCGTACCCGGATGGCGTCGTCACGACCACCAGGGTTCCCGCGGCCTCGACGGTGATCGCATACCGGCGCATCGCCGCCCCGAGCGCGCGGAGCCGATCGCCGTCCGTGGTCCCGGGCGGTGCATAGATCAGCCTGCCGCTCGGCGCCCGCACCTTCACGAGACCGAGATCGGCGATGTCTCGCGACACGGTCGTCTGGACGACGTCGAAGCCGCTTTCCTTGAGCGCTGTAGCGACCTCCGCCTGTGTCGAGAGCACGCGCTCGCGGACGAGCCCGAGGATCGCGTTCTGTCGTTCGCGACGATTCATAGTATGCAGTACCTTAGCTCATTATGCGTTCGAGAGCGATGAGAGCCTCGTTGACCTCGGCAGCAGAGATCGTGAGCGGCGGAGCGAGCCGCACGACGTTCTCACCCGCAGTGAGCACGAGCAGGCCTTCCTCGCGGGCTGCCGCCACTACGTCGGCCGCCGGAGCGAGCGTGACGGCGCCGATCAGGAGCCCACGGCCACGTACGCTCACGACGCCCGTGAGCTGTTGGAGCCCGGTCATCAGCTCGGCGCCACGAGCGCGTACGTTCTCGAGAAGCTCACGAGTGATCGTATCGACCACGGCGCCGGCCGCGGCGGCGGACACGGGGTTTCCGCCGAAGGTCGACCCGTGGTCGCCGGGTGCGAGCGCACCTGCGGACGCGTCCGCGACGAGCAGCGCACCGATGGGGAGCCCATTTGCGAGCCCCTTGGCGAGCGTGACGAGATCCGGGCGCACACCGAGTTGCTCAAACGCGAAGAACGTCCCGGTGCGGCCGACCCCCGTCTGCACCTCGTCGAAGCAGAGCAGCTGTGGGAGCTGGGCAGCCGCTGCCACGAACTCGTCCTCGAGCGGGATGACGCCTCCCTCGCCGAGGATCGGCTCGAGCAGGATCAGCCCGATGTCCCCGTCGACGGCGGCGCGCAGAGCGCCGACGTCGTTCGGCTCGACAAAACGAGCACCCGGGACGAGCGGGGCGAACGCGGCGCGCTTCCCAGGCTGCCCGGTGACCGACAGGGCGCCCATGGTGCGCCCGTGGAAGCTGCCCTCGAGCGCGACGACGCCCGGCTTGCCCGTGGCTCTGCGTGCGTACTTGAGCGCGGCCTCGACGGCCTCCGCCCCCGAGTTGCAGAAGAATGCCTGCGCCTCACCGAAGCGATCCGACAACCTCACCGCAAGTGCCTCCGCGGGCTCCGTGCGGTACAGGTTCGACGCGTGCCACAACCGATCGAGCTGCGCCTGAGCTGCGGCAAGTGGTGCCGGATGGCAATGGCCGAGCGACACGACGGCGATCCCGCCGCCGAAGTCGAGATACTCGCTGCCGGCCGCGTCCCACACGCGGCAGCCCTCGCCGCGTACGAGCGTGAGATCGGCGCGTGCGTAGGTCGGCAGCAGCCGCTCGAGCCCATGCGACACCGTGTCGCTCGGCAGGGTCGTCACGCCACCACCGCCGTCTCGCCGATCTCCGCAGTGACGCCAAGGCGCGCTGCTCGTACGGCGGCCATCAGCTTCGGGACGATCCCGCCCTCGAACGCATCGGCGTCGAGCAGCTCCGTCGCGCGATCCGCGTGCAACAACGGGAGCACCGAGCCTTCGAAGTACACACCCGGCACGTCCGTCACGAAGACCACGCGGTCCGCCCCGATGCCGGCTGCGAGCGCAGTCGCAGCCTCGTCGGCATTCACGTTCAGGGGCCCGACCGCAACCGGCGTGACGACGGGGATCAGCCCGTCCTCGAGGGCCGACACGAGCGCGGGAGGTCGACACGCCCGAGGCTCTCCGACGAGCCCGAGCTCGGGCACCGGGGTTGCCTCGAGACCGATCTCGTCACCGACGAGGTGGAGCGCCTCGGGGCCGAGTGCGGCGGACAGCTCGGCCCCGACGGCGACCAGTGACGCGCGCACGACCGCGAGCGTCGCCGGATCGGTGAAACGCCGACCGCGGAGGAAGCGGACCGGGAGCCCCCGTGCCTCGAGCTCAGCCGTGATCTGCGGTCCCGCGCCGTGGACGACGACGACCTCGTCTCCCGCACGGCGTCGCTCGTGCACGAGCTCGACCGAGTCCCCTGCGACACGCCCGCCGAGCTTCAAGACGACCCGTGCCACTAGGTCGTGTACTCCGCGTTCAGGCGGACGTAGTCGTACGTGAGGTCGGACGCGAGGTAGGACGCACACCCCGTCCCGAGACCGAGGTCGAGCTCGATGGTCACGGCCGAGCCTTCGAGATCCGGTTTCGCGCCGGTCGGCTCACCGCGCACAAAGACTTCGGTGCCTTCGAACGAAACCGTCAGTCGATCGGCGTCCACGTGCGCGAACCCGCCGTTCCAAGGCGCAGATCCCGCTGCGGCTAGGACACGTCCCCAGTTCGGATCCCGCCCGAACGCAGCCGTCTTGACGAGCGGGGAGGTTGCGATCCGCCGGGCCACGGCAGCCGCCTCGTCCTCCGACGCGGCGCCTGAGACGGAGATCTCGAGGAGAACCGTCGAGCCCTCGCCGTCGGCGACGATCTCACGTGCCAGCGATGAGCAGACCTCGCCGAGCGCGACCGCGAACTGTGTGTCGCGCTCCTCGGTGCGTTCGACGCAGCTCGCTCCGTTGGCGAGCAACACGACGGCATCGTTCGTCGAGCACTCCCCGTCGACGGAGATGCGATTGAAGCTCGCATCGACCGCAGGACGCAGGAACGGCATCGGCTCGCCTGGCGCGAGCGGGTAGTCGGTCGTGAGGACGGCGAGCATCGTCGCCAGGCGCGGATGGATCATGCCGGCGCCCTTTGCCATCCCGCCGACGACGAACCCGTCGCATTCGGCGGTCGCCTGCTTCGGCCAGCGGTCCGTCGTGAGAATCGCCGTGGCCGCTGACGTGCCGCCGTCGGGCGCGAGCGCGGCCACCGCCTTCCGCACGCCCGGCAGCACGCGCTCCATCGGCAACGGCACGCCGATCACACCCGTCGAGAGGACGACGATCTCGTCTGCCACGAGCTCGAGCGCGGTCGCGGCTTCGGCGGCGGTCTGCTCGGCATCGGCGATCCCCGACTCGCCCGTCGCCGCGTTCGCGCTCCCTGCGTTGATCACCACCGCCTGCGGTTCGGCCACCGCGAGGTGGCGTTTCGAGACGACCACGGGCGCAGCGAGCACGCGGTTCGTCGTCCACACAGCCGCGCCGACGGCTGGAGCGATCGAGCGCACGATCGCGAGATCCGTGCCTGACCGACGAATCCCCGCGTGGACGCCGCTGGCGACGAACCCCGACGCGGCCGTGACCGACATCAGACGAGGACTCCCGAGAGACGGAGCCCCATCGACTCGTCGAGCCCGAAAAGCGCGTTCACGTTCTGGACCGCCTGTCCCGCTGCGCCCTTGCCCAGGTTGTCGAGCGCGCAGATGACGATCGTGTCACCGGTCATGGCGTCCTCGAAGACGCCGATCTCGGCGCCGTCGGTCTGCTGGACGCGTGCGAGCTCCGGCGCAACGCCCTCCGGAAGCACGTCGACGACGTGGCTCTCGGCGTAGTGGTGCTCCAGGAGCCCCCGGAGATCGGCACCACGCGAGCGCACGACGCACGTCGCGAGCAAGCCGCGCCGCACGGGAAGCAGGTGCGGCACGAAGGTCACCGGGAACCCCAGGTGCTCTGCGATCTCCGGCGCGTGTTGATGCGCTCCGACGCGATACGGCGTCACGTTCTCGAGAACCACGCCCGCGTGTGACGAGGCACGCGGCGACCGGCCGGCTCCGGTCATTCCCGACATGGCATCGACGACCACGCCGGTGGACTCGATCTCCGCCGCAATGGGCGCGAGCGCCAGCAGCACGGCCGTCGCATAGCAGCCGGGATTCGCGACGAGACGGCCCTCTGGCGCTTGCAGCTCGGGGAGCCCGTACGACCACTCGCCGAGCGTCCCGGGCCTCGGGTGCTCGAACCCGTACCAACGGGAGTACACGGCCGGGTCGGAAAACCGATGCGCGCCGGAGAGGTCGACGACCACGCCACGCGCGGGAACCTCGAGCGCCGCAGACTCCTCGTGTGAGAGACAGAGAAATGCGATGTCGGCCCCCGCTGCGAGCGCCGCCTCGTTCGTGATGAAACGCGGAATGCGACTCCAGCCGTTCCGTCCCAGCCGCGGGTCGAGCGTCCCGGCCGGCTGTCCCGCGAGCGAGTCCGAGCCGAGCGCGTACAGCTCGAGCGCAGGGTGCGCGAGGACCCGATCGAGCGTCTCCTGACCCGCGTAGCCCGACGAGCCCACGATCGCGACGGTCGCCATCGTCGTATTATGCATATCTCACGCTTATCATGCATCCACTGGGTGCGTTCATCCCGTTTGTAGTGCAGCAAGTGGGTGCTACATTGCGCGCGCGGTGGAGCGCGTCCTCGTCCTCAACGCGAGTTACGAGCCTTTGAACGTCTGTTCTCTCCGGCGCGCGCACGTGCTCGTGTGGAAGGGGAAGGCCGAGGTGCTCGAGAGCCACGGCCAGCCGATTCGCTCGTCGTCCTCCACGTTCACGAGACCGCACGTGATCCGCCTCGTCTCGTACGTGCGCGTGCCGCGTGGCGTGACGAAGCGCATCTCGAGACGCGTCCTCTTCGCACGAGACGGCTGGAAGTGCGTGTACTGCGGCTCCAACGGGAACCGCTTGACGCTCGACCACGTCGTGCCGCGCTCGCGCGGGGGCACATCGGAGTGGGAGAACGTCGTCACATCGTGCGCGCCCTGTAACCATCGCAAGGGAGACCGCCTCCTCGAGGAGACGTCGATGGCGCTCCCGCGGCCGCCCCGGCCGCCGACGCCCGTGCTCTTCATCCGCCTCGCGACGGAGCACGTTCCCGACACCTGGCGCCGGTATCTGCCAGGTCTCGAAGCGACAGCAGCCGCAGCCTGAGAACCGCCCGCGGCCGCGCAGCGGGCACCTTCACGGTTTACCGCTCAAGCATCACCGCGCCATCGCGCGGTCGACCGCCTCCTGCTCCTCCGGTGAGAGCGCGACCGACGAGCGACCGCGGTCGAGGTCCTTGACGTAGATCCGCGCGTAGTCGCGCCCTTGAATCGCGGTGAGCACGGTGCCCGTCCGCGTGGCGTCGAGGAGCGCGACCGATGCCGACTGCTGACCGCCCGTGCCCTCGTACGCGTCGTAACGAACGACGGCGGTGTTCGTGAGCGATCCGTCGACGCGGCGGTCCACGCTCGATAGGCCTGCGGCGACCTCGTCCACGGCTCGATGGAGGTCGTCGATGCGCCCCTGGAGCGAGACCGCGAACTCGAGGAGATCGCCGGATCCGCTCCCGAGCACGACCGCCTGCGACGCGGACAATCGCAACGTGCGCCTCCACACGAGCGCCGCGACGACGAGCGCGAGGCCCGCCGCCACGCAGGCTGCTATCGCGACCGCGAGCTCCGCGGTCACAGCGTGAAGATGACGGGGTACTCGGCCGTGTTGTTGGACGTGTTCGTCTCGCCGGGCACCGGATCGATGTCCACCTTCACGGTGGTCTGCTCACCGAACGGCACCAGCGCGCCGACCCTGAACCTGACCGTTTTCGTCTCGCCCGGGTCGATGATCGGGATCGTCTCGGTGAGAACGATCGGGTCGGGCTGCTTCGGAATGGTCAGCGTGACCTTGACCCGAACCTCCTGGCTATCGCCCGAGTCGGTGACGCCGACCTCGAACGCAAGCTCGTCGGTGACCTGGATCGTCGTCTCGGTCGTCGTCGACAGGAGCTGGCCGCTCGGCAGCGCCTTCACCGAGTCGATCTGGTTTCCGTGGAGGCCGGTCGGCGTGCCCCCGGTCGAGGCCCCCTGGATCCGCTGCCAGATCGCCGCCAGCGAGCTCTGGCTCACGAGATCGTCGGCGGTGATGAACTCCGACGACGGGACGGCGAGGCCCTCGATTCCTTCCTCCTGCAGAACGACCTCGGCGGGCTCCTGGAACGAGTCCGCCCAGATGATGTCGCTGGCCAGCAGCCGCTGGGTCTCGGCGAGGAGAAGCCCGCCCGCAACGCTCGCATCCGTCCCGTCGACCGTCTCCTTGAAGGCAACCCGGATCCCGCGCAAGCCGTTCGCGCGGAAGCGAAGCGACTCGACGGCGCCCGCATTCGGCACGACCATCTGCCCGGGGGGATTCAGGTCCTGCGCACGGCGCACCTGGTTGTCCGCCGTCTGCACGAACCCACCGAGCTTCGCGTCGAGATCCTCCTGATTCAGGCCGGGCGTCGTCAGCAGCGTGCTGAGCTGCTGCCCGAGGCGCGCAGACGCGTTCCCGACTGCGCCGATGTCTGCCAGGTAGGCGCTGTTGCGGTCGCGCTTCGCGTCGGCGGTGCAGCCCTCGATCCACACGACGAGCAGGACGACGACGAGAATTCCGAGCGCGATCAGACCGATGAGCCGGAGAAGTGGCGTGAGGTTGCGTGCGGGCCCGAAACGGGAGCCTCCACCTCGCCCGCCGCGATCCGCGATCGGGGGTTGGGTCTCGAGGCCCTCGGACTCCTCCCACGAGGGAGCCTCCTCCTCGTCGAAGAAGTCGAAGTCGAGAATGTCGTCGTCGCGCGTACTCATGCGCGGTGCCACTTTAGATGCTCGATCGGAAACTCCCGCACGCGCAAGGACTCGGCGCGGCCACGGCAAAGAGTGCTTCCGGTGTCCTCCGTCGCGTTCGTCCCCTCCACGCAGGAGCTCGTGCTCGGTCGCTATCGACCCATGCGGCCGCTCGGAAGCGGAGGCTCGGGCTCCGTGTGGCTCGCCCTCGACGAGCAGAACGGCCTCGACGTCGCTCTCAAGATCATCCCGCGCGAGGGGAAGGCGGCTGCGCGCGCCGAGCGCGAAGCGTTGGCCGCACGTCGTCTCCGCCACGACCGCTGCGTGCGTGCCTACGATGTCGGGCACGACTCGGGGCACGTCTACATCGCCTACGAGTACGTCCCGGGCCGCACCATGCGCGACGCGATCCGGGCGGGCGCTCTGTCGGATCAGGACGCGATCGAGATGACGGCCCAGGTGCTCGACGCGCTCGCGCACGCCCACCGGGCGGGAATCGTCCATCGCGACGTCAAGCCAGCGAACATCCTCCTCGAGGATCGCGACGAGATCGCAGTGCGCCTGCTCGACTTCGGCCTCGCCCAGTTCGACGGCGCAGACACGCTCACTGCCGTCGGCGACGTCCCCGGAACGCTGGCCTACATCGCTCCGGAGCGTCTCGCCGGCGGCGATGCAACGCCTGAGAGCGACGTCTGGTCCGTCGGTGTCCTCCTCTGGGAGACGCTTGCCGACCGGCATCCGTTCTGGGGCGTCCCGATCCAGGAGGTCGCGCGCTCGATTCAGGCGGGCGCGCCGCCGCTCGCCACCGAGCGTCGCGGCCTGCCCCGCCGCCTCGTGACGGCCGTGGATGCGGCGCTCGCACTCGATCCGAAGGCGCGCCCTCGCGCCTCGGACCTCGCGGCCGAGCTGCGCAACGCTGCGCGAAAGCCCCAAGAGCGCTCAGCTCGCGACAGCCGCGCCGCCGAGCCCGAGCAAACGATCTCCCCCGCGCGTCGACACGCCAGCCGAGTCCTGCCGGTCGCGCTCGGCGTCCTGACCGCCGCGCTCGGAGCGACCTTCCTCCCCTTCTGGCCGCCGGAGCTGGTCGCACTGCTCGTCGCTGCAACGGCTCTCGCCTGCTGGCTCGACCCGCGCGTCGGCCTCGCGCTCGCGCTCGCCGTCCCGATCTTCCCGCTCGGGAACGTCGCGGTCGCCGCGGGAGTCCTCTACGGGATCTTCGGAGCCTGCTGGCTCGTCCTCAACTGGCGCGACTCGCGACACGGCCTGTGGTTCATGAGCGGGCCGGTCCTGGCCGGCGTCGGCCTGCTCCCGCTCGTGCCGCTCGTGCTCCTGCCCGTGAAGAGCACCGTGCGCCGGGCGGCGCATGGCGGGCTCGCCGTGCTCTCGGCTGCGCTGCTCGCAGGAGTCGCCGGCGAGCAGCTCGAGATGATGGGCACAGCGGCGTCACTCGACATCGGCCCACTCGACTCGGTGGGCTCGGTTGCGCTTGCCCTCTGGGCTTGGCTCGGAAGCGAGCCGCTCGTGACAGTCGTTGCGATTCTCACCGCCGCGGCAGCGGCCTCTCTTCCCTGGGCGCGGTCCCGCTCGCGCTTCG
The DNA here is from genome assembly GCA_035514135.1 of Gaiellaceae bacterium. GTDB lineage: Bacteria > Actinomycetota > Thermoleophilia > Gaiellales > Gaiellaceae > GMQP-bins7. The sequence goes on from DATKBJ010000054.1 coordinate 14,506, forward strand.
GCGTGACCGCTGTCGGGTTCGTCGTCACGGCAGTGTTCGTCCTGGCAGGTGCGAGCATCGCGAGCACGGTCGTGGTCATGCTCGTCTGGGCCGGATTCGCCCTTGTCGTTGCGGCGCCTCGCCGCGCATAACGAACGCACCGAAGCGACCACTACACTCGTCGCGAAGCACGCCCATGGCTGTCCTGCGCTCCATCGAAACGAAGATCGAGGGCCTCTTCGAAGGGGTCTTCGGCCGTGCCTTTCGGACGCACGTCCAGCCGATCGAGCTCGCGCGCAAGCTCGTGAAGGAGATGGACGAGCACCGCAGCGTGTCTGTCTCTCGCGTGTACGTCCCGAACGAGTACACCGTGTACCTGTCCCCCGACGACCGCAAGCAGTTCGACGGGTACGAGGAGGCGCTCGTCGGCGAGCTCCAGGAGTACCTGGCGGAGCACGCGAGACGCGAGAAGTACGCTCTCCTCGCTCCACCCTCCGTCCTCGTTGAGGAGGACGGTGACCTGGCGGTCGGGGAGTTCGGCATCGCGACGCGCCTTGCCGCCGCCGAGGGCTCGGCGGAGGCGCCTCCTCCGCCGACGCTCCCTGTCGACGTACCGGCCCAGACGATGATCTACCGCGCCCCCGCACCGGCCGTGCCGGACGCGCCGCCACCGGAGCCGCAGCGCGAGGTCGTCACGCTCACCATCGCTGGACGCAGGCACGAAGTGACGACGCCGAGCGTCGTGCTGGGACGCTCGCGCGAGGCAGACGTCCGCGTCTCGGACGTCAACGTCTCGCGACGCCACGCCGAGGTGCGCCAGGAAGGCGCGGGCTACTGGGTCATCGACCTCGGCTCGACGAACGGCCTCGAAGTCAACGGAAAGCGCACCGATCGCGCTCGGCTGCACGACGGCGACCGCATCGTGCTCGGCGCGACGGAAGTCGTGTTCGGGTGCGCCCTGCCGTCGTGACCTCGCTCGCTCTCGAGACCGACGAGACGCTCCTGATCCTGAAGGCCGCGTTCCTCGTCCTGCTCTACGGCTTCATCCTGGTCGTCGTTCGCTCGGCGACCAAGGGCATGAGCCAGTCGCCGCAGGAGAGCATCGTCCTCGGGGCCGCCGAGGCGAACGCCTTGCGCGCCGAGCACGGCCTGACTCCCACCAGGCTTCTCGTGCTCGCGAGCTCGGAGCTCGGGCCGGGAAGGACGATCGAGATAGCCGGCCCGACGATCGTCGGCCGAGATGCGACGAGCGGCATCCGCCTCGAGCACGACGAGTTCGCGTCCGCACGACATGCGCGCATCCAGCCGCGATCGGATGGAGCCTGGGTCGACGACCTCGGTTCGACGAACGGCACGTTCGTGAACGGGAACAGACTGAAGCGCGCGCAGCTCGCGCAGGCCGGCGACGTGATCAAGATCGGCGCGACCGAGCTGCAGGTGCAGGCGTGAAGATCGGACGTTTCGCGGGAGTGACGGACACCGGTCGTCGCCGCATGCGGAACGAGGACACCCTCGTCATCCGCCCTCCGCTGTTCGCGGTCGCCGACGGGATGGGGGGCGCGAAGGCGGGCGAGATCGCGGCGCGACTCGCCGCGAGCGCGCTTGAGGAGGCGGGAACTGGCGTGGAGGGCGAGCAGGGCGTGGCTGCGCTCATCGAGGAGGCCAATCGCCGGATCTGGGAGCGCGCGGTCGCCGATCCCGCGACCGCGGGAATGGGCACGACGGTCACGGCTGCTCTCGTGGACGCGCAGAGTGCAGCCGTCGCGATCGGGCACGTGGGTGACTCACGTGCGTACCTCCTCCGCGGTGAGACGTTCGCCCAGCTCTCCACGGATCACTCACTCGTCGCCGAGCTCGTCCAGAGCGGCGTCCTGACTCCCGAGGAAGCCGAACGGCATCCGCAACGATCGGCCATCACGCGCGCACTCGGGACCGACGCGGCCGTCGACGTCGAGGTACAGACGATCGAGGGCCAGGTCGGAGACCTCTTCGTCCTCTGCTCCGACGGCCTCTCGGTCATGCTCGGCGACGAGGAGATCGTCGCCGCGATCGAGGGTGCCGGTCGCGAGCCCCAGGCCGCCGGAGACGCTCTGGTTGCAGCGGCGAACACCCGGGGCGGCGAGGACAACATCACCGTCGTACTGTTCGAACTGGTCGACGGCGAGCCCGAGCCGCCGCAGCTGGACGCGGGGTCAGACCCGTCGGGTCAGACCCCGAGCGGAGGCACGGGCACGGACTCGAGGTCAGACCCCACGGGTCTGACCTCTTCCGAGCCGAGCGCGGACGTTCGCACCCACGGCGCCGGCCCCGGGGGGAGGCTCACGTCCCTCGCCCTCGTCGCGCTCGCCATCGCAGTCGGCCTGCTCGCGCTGTACTGGGGCATCAGTCGGTGAACGCACGGCGGCGCGAGCTCTTCGCGCTCGTCCTCGCCGGTCTCATCGCGAGCGTGGCGCTCGCGACGATCACGCTCGCGCGCGATGCCGAGATCTCGCCCGACGTCGTCACGTGGGGCGCGCTCTTCCTCGCGCTGTACGTCGTCGCGCACATCGTCGTGCGACGAACGGTTCCCAACGCCGACGCCGCGCTTCTCCCGCTGACCGCCGTCCTCACCGCGTTCGGACTGGCGACGATCTACCGCCTCGACGCCGACGACGGCGGACGCCAGGCTGTCTGGGTGACCGTCGGTGTCGGCGTCCTGGTCGCCACGTTGATCTGGCTGCGTCACGACTACCGCGTCCTCGAGCAGTACCGCTATCTCTTCGGCGTCGCCGCGGTCGCATTGCTCCTCCTGCCATCCGTGCCCGGAATCGGCGAAGAGGTCAACGGCGCGCGCCTGTGGGTCGATCTCGGCGTCATCCAGTTCCAGCCGGGCGAGCTCGCCAAGATCTGCCTGATCCTGTTCCTCGCCGG
>DATKBJ010000055.1:0-5912 GCA_035514135.1 Gaiellaceae bacterium
GCGAGGTCGTAGTTCGTGCTCACGATCAGCTGGTGCGGCGCGCCGTGCTCCCTGAGCACCGGAGGGAGGAGCGCCAGGAACCGGTGCAGCGCGCTCGGCTCGGTCGCGGCCTCGAAGAGCGCGTGCAGCTCGTCGTAGAGCGGGCCGGAGCCCTTCATCGTCGCGACGTACTGCGAGACGCGCGCGAGATCGACCGGGCGGTCGTCGGGCACGGCGAAGGCCGTCGCCAGATGCGTGGCGAGGTCGCCGACGCCGTCGAGGCCGAGGACGGGCACGACCCGTCCGGAGAGCAGGGCTCGCACGATCTCGGCGTCCTCGTCGACGTCGGCCTGCGACGCGTCGGGCGCCGCAAGCCCGGCACCCTGGCGCAGGATCTCGGCCTGGAGCTGCTTCAGCTCCGGTCCGGGCTCGATCCCTAGCTCCTCGACGAAGCGGGCGCGGGCGGTCTGGTAGGCGTCGAGCGCCTCCGCCTGGCGGCCCGAGCGGTAGAGCGCGAGCATGAGCTGACGGCGGAAGGTCTCGCGCAGCGGATGCGCGTCGACGAGGGCGTCGAGCTCGCCGACCACGTCGCCGTGCCTGCTGAGCTCGAGGTCGGCTTCGATCCGCTCCTCGAGCGCGACGAGCCGGAGCTCTTCGAGCCGCCGGATCTCCGCCTGCGCGAACTGCTCGAAGCTGAAGTCCGCGAGGGCCGGGCCTCGCCAGAGCTCGAGCGCCCGCCCGAGCAGCGCTCGCCGTTCCTCCGGGCCCGAGCGTCGAGCGTCCCTGAGCAGCTGCTCGAACCGATTGGCGTCGACGTGCTTCGGCTCGACGCGGAGCACGTACCCGGGTGGCCGCGTGTCCAGGACGTCCGCCCCGAGCTCCCGCCGCAGGCGCGAGATCGAGTTCTGGAGCGACGTCGTCGCGGTGCGAGGCGCCTCCTCTCCCCAGAGGAGGTCGACGAGGCGATCCGTGGCTACGACGCGACCCGCCTCGATCAGGAGCATCGCGAGGAGCGCCTTCTGACGCTGACCGCCAAGCGGAACCGGGCCGCGGTCGCCCTCGACCTCGAGCGGGCCCAGGATCCGGAACTCGTACGTCACGGCTGACACTAGATCGCTCGCTGGGGAGATGTAAAGACCCGGACCTGCATGCGCATGCGGCGACCTGCCTCCTCGTTCGGTCCCCGGATCGAAGCCGCAGGCTCTCAAGGAGCGCTCAAGGCACGCGTTAGCTCGCCGTTAGCCGGCAGTTGCCGGCCGGTTGGAGGCCCCTCCGACCGTGCCGGCCATGACCACCTCACGCACGACCTCCGTCGCGGTGGCCCTCACCGCCCTCGTGCTCGCCGCGGCGAGCACGCCTTCCCAGTCGCGACCCTCGGCTCCGTCGGCCTCGGCAGTGCCGGTCGCGAGCGCTCCCCGAGTCACCCGCGGCAGCGAGCTCGCCGCCCACCCCTCGCGTCCCGCGAGGCAGCGGACGTCCGCCCCGCGACCCGCCTACGGCTGGCCCGTCAAGCCGTTCCGCCGACAGCACCCGATCCGTGGCTTCTTCGGCGATCCACGTATCGCGAACCACGGCCAGTCGCGGCAGTTCCACTTCGGCGTCGACACCTCCGCGCGGAACGGAACGCCGGTGTACGCCACACTCACTGGCCGCGTCTACATCCACCCACTGCACTCGACCGCGATCGCGATCGTCGGCGACGACGGCGTCGAGTTCAGCTACTGGCACGTGATCCCGGTCGTCCGCACCGGCGACCGCGCGGTCGCCTACGAGACGGTTATCGGGCGCATCGAGGAGCCCTACGGCCACGTCCACTTCTCGGAACGGCGGAACGGCCGCTACGTGAACCCGCTGCGGCCCGGCGCGCTGGGCCCGTACGCCGACGACACGCAGCCGATCGTGCGCTCCGTCGTCACTCACCGACGGTGAGCGAGACCTGCTCGTCGCAGAGGCGTACGACGGGCCGCCCCTCGCGGTTCCGCGACCCTGGCACGACCTTCCGGTAATCGTCCGGTGGCGCCTGCTCGACCGGTCCGGGCGGCCCGTCCTCGGCTGGCGTCACGTCGTCGACTTCTGCTCGACGATCCCGCACGCGTCCGCGTTCGACGAGATCTGGGCGCCCGGTGTCACGCAGAACCACGTTCGCTCTCCGGGGCGGTACCGCCTCGTCCTCGCCCGCTCGCTCGCAGGCCTCCGTGCGGGGACCTACCTCGTCGAGGTCGCCGCAGGCGACACGCGCGGGAACTCGAGCCGGGCGCGCTTCCGGATCGCGATCCCGAGGGGTTGAGCGGACCTTGAGCGCCGGCGGAGAGCCTTCCGACATGAACCGGAAGCTCGAGATCGACGCCCAGGTGCTGATGCGCGAGGTCGCCCGCTACCTCGCGGCGGTCGACGTCTTCCGGGCCGAGCGCTGCGAGCCCACCTGGCTCCCGGAGCTCGCACCTAGCGGGGGCGCCGGACCGCTCACGCCAAGACGCCCGTCCTCCCGACGCGCGCCGCGCACGAGCCGCGGCTAGCCCGCTCATCGCGACGCCGAAAGCGTCTCGGAAATCCGGGGCGTATTCGACGCTGCTTCTTTTCTCGATGACGCGACACTGCTGTTAGCGATCGGTTAGCGAAATGTGACAGCGCGATTAGCGCCCTGCCCGAGCGTGATCGGCGGAACTCGATCACGCCCGAAAGGAGGGAACGATGCGCCAGGTCATTCGCATGCACCGCACGCTCACGGTGCTCGCGGTCGGTCTGCTCGCGCTCGCGGCACCGCTCGTCGCGTACGCGGACGGCAGCGGCCCGCACGGCGGCTAGTACACCGATGAGCGCACCGAAGCAAGGCCCGTTCACAGCGGGCCTTGCCCATTTCAGACGAGCGCGAGATGATCGAGTAGCGTCGCTGTCTCAGCTGCTGCAGTCACGTTCCCTTTGAGCTCGTAGAGGCGAAGCGCCTCGGCAAACGCCGCGGTGGCGCCGTCCGGCTGCTCCGCCACACGAAGTACCTCTCCGAGGGCAGCGTGCACCTTTGCGCGACTGTTCAAGGCGTCGGTCGCGTTCGAGAGCCGAACTGCCGCATGCGCAAGATCCTTCGCCTCACCGAGCGCACGACGATGAACGAGAACCTTCGCGCGAGCTGGCATCCAGATGAGCTGAGCGTCGACGTCGTCATGCGCGGAGTGGGCTTCGGCAGTACGCACCCACCTTTCGGCCTCGTGCACGCGGCCAAGCACAAGCAACGCTTCGGCGAGGTCTCCGGCCCTGCTCGCCAGGTGGCTGAACGCCTGAGCGTGCTCCAGCTCCACACAGAGGCCGGAGAGGATCCGTACGGCGGCAAGCGCTTCGCCGGCGCGCAGCTCGACTTCGCCGAGAATCGCGCCACAGTCCATCGCGGCCGCAGACCATTGACCGAGATCCATATATGTCGCCTGAGCGGACCCGACCAGAGTTCGCGCCTGGTCGTAGTCGCCGCGCTGCGCCATGAGGCCGCCGAGAAACACCTCGAGGTTGGCTCTCCCGGCGCGATCGGCGACCTCGACCTTCAAGAGCCGCTCGCACCTGGTAATCGCCTCTGGTACGGGGGTCGGACCGTAGTAGAGAGCTTTCGCGATCTCTCCGAGACATGTCGAAGTCGGCCAGCCTGAATTCTTGTAGTGCACGAGCGCCCGCTCGGCGGCTTCCTCTCTTGCCTTGTGCTGACCACGGCGTGCACCTTGCACGAATCCGACGAGAAGCCATGCACGCCCGAGCGATCGGTCATCGCGCGTCGCCTCGAACGCTGGAATCCCGTCGGCAGCAGCTTCGAGAAGCGCGTCACCGGTCGCCCCGTGCGTTCGTGGAAGGAGTACGTACTCGCTCTCGATCCGTGCGCGCAGCTCGACTCTTCGGTCGCCCGACTTCCGGGAGTCGCGCATTGCCTCCTCCAATGCCTTGGATGCGGCCTCGAACTCACCGACGGCGCGGAGCCCGATCCCGAGCTCGCACGCGAGCTCGCATCGCAGGGTGTCGCTCGCCGGAAGCACCGATATCGCGCGTTCCAGCAGGCTGACTGTGGCCGGCATGTCACCGCGCTTGAGCGCGAGCACACCGGCCTCACCGAGCCGCCGGCCGCCGTCCTCGGCGAGCCGCTCTGTTCGCCTATCGGACTCGCCGAGCTCCGTCCGCAGGCGGTACGCCTGCTCGAGGTGGTAGCCCGCAAACTCGTCGAGGTCCGGAAGGTCCGGGTGTGCGTCGTCGAGCCGGTCGGCGTAGCGCTCGTGGAGCTCAGCCCGCAGGCGCTTCGGGGCCGAGCGGTAGACGGCCTCCTGCACGAGAACGTGCCGGAACACGAAGGCGCCGTCGCCGCGAGGCCGCACGAAGCCGCGGCCGGCGAGCGTCTCCAGGTGTGCGTCGGCGGTGGGCACGGCCTCGGGCTCGAGCAATGCGACGACGTCGGCGGCGGCGAATTCCTTCCCGACGACGGCTCCGCGCTCGAGCACAGCTCGCTCGCCGGGGCCGAGGCGGTCGAGACGCGCCGCCAGCAGCGCCTGGATCGTCTCGGGCAGCGGACGCTCGCCGAGCCCACCTTCGAGCGCGAGCGCGAGGAGCTGCTCGAGGAAGAGCGGGTTCCCCTCCGCGGTGTCGACGATCCGGGTGCGCTGGTCGGACTCGAGGATCGTCCCGCCGAGGGTCTCCAGCAGCGCGTCGGTCTCGTCGTGGGAGAGCGGGTCGAGGTGAATCCGGTCGACGTTCGTGCGTTCCTCGAGGAACGCCGGCCGGTCCTCGAGGAGCTCCTCGCGTGCAAGACAGACGACGGCGATCGACCCCTCGCCCCTGTCAACGAGGTGCTCGACGAGCTCGAGGAACGTCTGCTCCGCCCAATGGAGGTCGTCGAAGACGAGGACGAGCGGGCGCTCGCGCGAGCGCGCCTCGCAGAACGCGCGAAAGAGCCAGGCGATCTCGGGCGCGGTCGGCGGTGCCTCCGCATCGAGGGCAGCGAGAACGGCGTCGCGCTCCTCGCCCTCGGGAGCCCGCTCGAGCGCCTCGCGAAGGGGCCAGTACGTGATGCCGTCGCCGTACGAGAGGCAGCGACCCCGAAGCACAGCGACGCCTTTCGCGCGGCGGGTCAGCTCGCCCGCGAGCCGGGACTTGCCCACGCCCGGCGACCCGACGACGACGGCGATGCGCACGGCGTGGTCGTCGGCCGAGCGCTTGAGCGTCTTCCGCAGGGCCGCCAGCTCGCGCTTCCTCCCGACGAGCCGTGTGTCGTGGCGGTGCTCGAACGCGGGCGCGACCGGGCTCAGCTCGCGCAGCCGGTACGCGTGCACCGGCTCGCGCTTGCCCTTGATCGCGATCTCGCCGAGCGGGTCCAGCGTCGCAGCATGGTCGATCAGCCGGCCGGCGACCGCGCCGACGACGATCTCGTCCGCGCCGGCCGTCTGCTCGAGCTTCGCCGCGATTCCCACCGCCTCCCCGGTGACGAGACGCTGCTGTGCAGCCGTCGGCGTCGCCAGGACTTCCCCCGCCTCGAGACCTATTCGGATCTCGAGCGCGACGCCGTGCTGCTGACGGAGCTGCTCGTTCAGCGCCGCGATGCCGACGCGGACGTCGAGCGCCGCACGGGCAGCCCGCAAGGCGTCGTCCTCGTGCGCGATCGGGACCCCGAAGGCGGCCATGACGGCGTCACCCGCGTACTTCTCCACCGTGCCACCGTGGCGCGTGATCGCCGCCGCGACGGTCTCGAAGTAGCGGCGCAGCACGACTCCGAGGGCCTCGGCGTCGAGCGCGTCCGCGAGCGCCATCGACTCGACCACGTCGACGAAGAGGACGGTGACCAGCCGCCGGAACTGCATCGCCGCCGGGACGGTCTCCCCGAGCAGCAGGGACTCGTCCTGGCGCAGGATTGCCGCCTCGAGCTCCTTCAGCTCGGGGCCTGGCTCGATACCGAGCTCGTCGACGAGCGTGTC
>DATKBJ010000056.1:0-26746 GCA_035514135.1 Gaiellaceae bacterium
CGTCGAGCAGCAGCTCGATCGGCTTGCCGCGATGACCACCGAGGAGCGTCTCGGGGTCGCGGGGATGGAGGCCGGTCGCGCGTCCGTGATCGTCGCGGGCGTCGTCGTGCTCCGCGAAGTGATGACCGCGTACGGGCTGAAGGAGGTCGAAGTGTCCGAGCGCGACGTGCTCCACGGCGCCGCCCTCGCGGCCGCCGAGCTGCCCGAGTCCCAGGAGGGCGCGGCGCCCCCCGGCGCCTACACCTGCTGCTGAGAGAGCGAGGCATATCTCGCCCCTACGCGGCGCGCGCGAGGACGGGCTGAGCGCCGAGCCGCCCGAATGTCTCCTCGGCGGCGCGTGCGGCCTCCACATCGCCGCAGCGCCCGAGGCCGAGCCGCGCGTACGCCTGCTCGACCACGCTGCCATGTGCGCCCCAGACCTCGGCAGCCTCGCGATACAGCCGGGCCGCGTCCTCGCGCGCGCCGCGCGTCTCGGCCAGCGCGGCGGTGGCAGAGCGGAGCGCGCAGAAGGTCAAGCCGGGAGCTTCCTCGACGCCATCGAGAAGTGCCTGGATCAGCTCGGCCTCTCCCGCCGCTGCCGCGATACGCGCGGGCCCGAGAAGGCAGTTCGACCGCCATCCCCGCGCGGTACGCGTAATCTCCTCGGCTTCGGCGATCAGGTCGAGCGCCGCATCGCGATTCCCGCCGACCCAGGAGGCGAGCGCGGCGACACCGAGCCCCGGAACGACCATCTGCGGATCGCCGATCTCCCGGGCCCGCGGGAGCAACTCCCCGACGGCCCGCACGGCGTCGTCGATCGATCCTCGGTGGGCGAGAACGTCCGCGAGGGCCATCTGCGCCAGCACCTGGAGGTTCCCTGCTCCCTGGCTCCGCGCCCACGCCAGAACCTCGCTTCCCGTATGGACGAGCTCGTCCCAGCGCCCGAGGTGGTAGAGGGCCTTGAGCCGCTCCCCACCCTGCCACCGCTCGGCCTCCGTGATCCCCCTCGAGCGGGAGAACGCGATCGCCTCGTCCCACATCTCGAGTCCGGCGCCGATCGACTCGAAGTGGTAGATCGCCTCGGCGAGGTTGTTCGTCGCGACGGCGCTGGAGCGCCCGAGACCGAGCTTCAGACCGAGCTCCCGCACCTCTCTCGACACCGTGACCGCCTCCGGGTCTCCCGAGTAGCCGAGGACGGTTGCGCGAGCCATGAGAAGCGTCATCACGTCCTCGACGCCGAGCCCCTCGGCCATCTGCAGGCCTTTGTCCACCAGAGCCGCGGCCTCGTCCAACCGCCCCGAGATCGCAGCCCGATGAGCCACGGAGCCGTAGGCGGCGACGAGCTCCGGATCTGCCTGCCCGTCGAGCAGCGCGATCGCCTCGTATCCGAGCTCGCGGGAGCGGCCGGCGTCTCCCAACATCCACGTCGCCGACGAGAGCCCTCGCGTCGCTAACGCCGCGGCCGACGGATCACTCGCGCGGAGCACCGGGATCGCGCGCTCGAAGGCATCGACGGCGTCGGCGAACTCGCCTTGCTGAGCCAGAACGCCCGCGAGCTTCGCGAGCACGGTTGCCCGTCCGCTGCCGTCCTCTCCGAACAGGTCGAGCGCTCGCCGATAGTGCGCCTCGGCCGCCGCGATGTCCAGCTGCGACGCGCGCTCCCCCGCGAGCACCAGGAAGCGCGCAAGGGTCTCGCGCACGTCGCGAGGCTCTTCGCCGACTGCGCGCCCCAGCTCGAGCGCCTCGCCGTAGTGATGAACGAGGATCTCCGCGTGATCGGCGACGCGAGCGCCTGCGGTGCGCTCGATCCACTGCGCCGCCGCGACGTGCTTCTGTGCCCGCGGCGCCCGTGGGATCTGCGCGTACGCCACGTCCCGAGTGAGGGCATGCCAGAACGCGAGCTCGTCCTCGCCGTCGATCGACGAGACGCGGATCGGTCGCACGAACTCGCGTCGGACGAGCTCGTTGAGCGCGCTTCGTACGGCATTCGGATCGCGATCGCCGATAGCCGCGACCGCGCCGCTCCAGAAGATCCGGCCGACGACGGAGGCGTCGTGGAGCAGCGCTTTCAGCTCGGGCGCCAGCGTGTCCATGCGCGCGGCCAGCAGCGCCTGGACGCTCTCAGGTAGCGCAAGGCCTTCTGCGCCTCCCCGTTCCTGGAGCATCCTCGCGAACTGCTCGGCGTACAGCGGGTTGCCGCCCGAGCGCTCCAGCAGAGCCGCCTGCGTCTCCGCCGGCAGGAGCCCGCGATCGAGGAGCGCGTGCAGGAGCCGGCTCGACTCCTCCGTCGAGAGCGGCAACAGCGAGATCGTCGTCGCGTTCCGCTTCCCCCCACCCCAGCTCGACCGCCGCTCGAAGAGCTCGGGCCGAGCCGTGCAGAGGACGAGCAACGGCACCGGAGTGCTCCAGTCGACGAGGTGCTCGACGAACTCGAACATCGCGCCGTCGGCCCAGTGCAGATCCTCGAGGACGACGACGCAGGGCCGTAGTGCCGCGAGCGTCTCGAGGAAGCGGCGCCAAGCGGTGAAGGACTCTTCGCGGCTCGCGATCACGGATTCGTCGCCCACACCGACGAGCGGCCCGAGTCGCGCGTGGAACCAGACACGCTCGGCCCCGTCCGGGAAGAGGTCGACGAGCATCCGGTCGAGCTTGGACACGGTGTCCCGCACGTCGTCCGACTCGAGGATCCCGGCTTCCGCCTTGATGATCTCCCCGAGCGCCCAGAAGGTGATCCCCTCTCCATAGGGGAGGCAGCGGCCGTGGCGCCAGGTGACGAGCTCGGGGCGCTCGTCCAAGGTTGCGCGCAGCTCGGTCACGAGCCTGCTCTTGCCGATGCCGGGCTCACCCACGACGGTGACGAGCTGCACGGCCGACTCCCGTTCCGCGCGAAGGAACGTCTCGAGCAGGAGCGTCCTCTCGTGCTCGCGACCGACGAACGGAGTGCGTGTCGCTGCTTCGGGCTGGCCGACACGGCTGCGGGCGGAAACGACCCGCCACACCTGGATCGGCTCCGCCTTGCCCTTCGCGGCAACCGGATCGATCGGCTCGAAGGTGATCGCCGCCTCCGCCGAGCGCATGGTCGTCTCGTCGACGATCACGCTCCCGACCGGCGCCGCCGACTGGAGCCGCGCCGCGACATTCACGACATCGCCCGTCACGATCCCCTCTCCACGCTCGGGCCTCGCCCCGAGTGCGACGACCGTCTCGCCGGTCGTCACGGCGGCGCGCACGGCGAGGTCCAGGCCGTCGTCGCGCAGCTCCTCCATCGTCTCGAGGATCCTCAGGGCCGACCGGACTGCGCGCTCCGCGTCGTCCTCGTGCGCAACGGGCGCGCCGAAGACGGCCATGACGGCGTCCCCGATGAACTTCTCCACCGTGCCCCCGAAGCGCTCGATGTCCGCCTTCACGCGCTCGTGGTACGGCCGAAGCGTTGCCCGGACGTCCTCCGGATCGGCCCGATCCGCGCCCGCGGTGAAGCCGACGAGGTCCACGAAGAGAACCGATACGACTTTACGCTCTTCACTCGCGAGCGCGTCCACGCCCAGTGCTGCGCCGCAGGCGAGGCAGAAGCGCGCCCGCTCCGGGTTCTCCTCACCGCACGAAGCGCAGACGATCACCGGCGGATATTCGCAGCGTGCCGAGCGGGCGTCTATGCCGCCGGCGGGAGCGGCTCGTCCTCGTCTTCGGCGAGTCTCCGCTGGAGGACGCTCCGCGAGAGGACTCCCACGAGCCGATGGTCGTCATCGACGACGGGGACGCGCTCGGCATCCTCGGTCTCGAGAAAGCGGAACGCCTCCTCGAGCGGCACATCCGGGCCGATGGTGAAATGCGGCGTCTCTGCGATCGAGCGGAGCTCTGTCGCCGTCGGGTCGAGCCCGAGCGCGATGACCTCGCGCACGAGCGTCTTCCTCGTCACCACGCCGACCAGTCGTTCGTCGTCCGTGACGTACACGGCGCGCACCTCCGGTCGCTGCAGAAGTTCCCCTGCCGCCTGCGCGGACGCGTCGGCAGGCAGGCGCCCGGGGTTGGACACCATCGCCTCGCGGACTGTGCTCACGGGCGATCTCGCCCGTGAGCGTGGAGGGGCGTGGGGAACCGGGAGGTTCCCCACGCTCTCAAGAAGAAGGGGGCACGCGGGGGAAACAGGGTTTCCCCCGCGACCGCGAGCCGGAGGCGAGCGGTGCTCATGGGAAGATCCCGCGCGCCTGGAGGGCATCCGACACCCCGCGGATCCCGGCGACGAGAGCACTCGTTCGCAGCGGCACAGCCCGGTCATCGGCGAGATCCCAGACGCGGTCGAACGCATTCGACAGCTTCTCGGCGAGCTTCGCGCGGATCTCGTCGCGCGTCCAGAAGAGCCGGCCGAGATCCTGCACCCACTCGAAGTACGACACCGTCACGCCGCCGGCGTTCGTGAGGATGTCCGGTAGCACAGGGATGCCGCGCTCTATGAGAATCGCGTCGGCCTCGAGAGAAGTGGGGCCGTTCGCCCCTTCGGCGATCATCCGGGCGCGCAGGCGCGGCGCATTGTCGGCCGTGACCTGATCCTCACGCGCGGCGAGCACGAGGATGTCGCAGTCGAGCTCGAGAAGCTCCTCATTCGTCAGCCGTGCTCCTACGTCGCAGCCCTCGAGCGACCCGTGCTGGTCCACGTAGGCGTGGAGCGCCGCGATGTCGAGCCCGGACGCCGCGTGCAGCCCGCCCGAAACGTCCGAGACTGCGATCACCGTGGCCCCGAGCGACTCGAGCTCGGTCGCTGCGATACCGCCGACGTTCCCGAACCCCTGCACGACACAGCGCTGCTCGGCGAGCCCCCAGCCGAGCCGGTCGCATGCGCGTGCGATCACCATGACAACGCCTGCTCCGGTCGCTTCGTGGCGGAACACCGAGCCGCCGATCGAGATCGGCTTGCCCGTGACGATCTCCGGCACGGCGTACCCGCTCTGCATCGAGTACGTGTCCATCATCCAGGCCATCGTCTGCTCGTTCGTGGCCATGTCCGGCGCCGGGATGTCCTCCTTCGGGCCGATGATCGGCAGAAGCTCAGAGGTAAACCGGCGCGTCAGTCGCTCGAGCTCGCCTCGGGAGAGGCTCCGAGGATCGCAGCGGACTCCTCCTTTCGCGCCGCCGTACGGAAGCCGAAGCAGAGAGCACTTCCACGTCATCCACATCGCGAGCGCCGCGCACTCGCCGAGCGTCACCTCCGGGTCGTACCGAATGCCGCCCTTCGTCGGGCCCATGATGCTCGAGTGCTGGACGCGGTAGCCAGGGAGCATGACGCGCCGGCCGTCGTCCATGCGCACCGGAATGGACACGATCGTCGAGCGCTCGGGATAGCGGAGGCGCTCGGCAATGTCGTCGGGAATCCCCGCGATCGGCACCGCCTGGTCGAACTGCGCGACCGCCATGCGGTACAGCGGCGTATCCCACTCGAGCTGGGCATGGGCAAGCGCTTCAGGCAGGCTCGCCACGGCCGGCGGAGTGTATCCCGCGCTGCGCCGAGCAAATGGGCCACGGGGTGCTCGTGATCACAGCCATGCCGGGGGCGGGACTCGAACCCGCACGCCCCCTGAGGGGCACCCGCTTTTAAGGCGGGCGCGTCTCACCTGTTCCGCCACCCCGGCGGTCGGAGTGTACGCCGGGCTACAGGCCCGGCCGGAGCTGGCTCGGGTCGAAGCGCTCGGGGCCGCGGAACTGCAGCGAGCGGAAGAACGACGAGACCGCGTCCTCGTCGAACTCCGTGCACTTCGCCAGGAATCCCGAGTCCGTGTCGCCGTCCGCGACCCACGCGCCGAGCGCGAACTCGTCACCGAGGCGACTCAGCGGAGCCATGATCGTGCCGGTCTTGTGCGAGTCGTAGAAGTCTCGGAGCTCGGCGACCGTCTCCTCGGGAACGTCCTCGCCGTACAGGATGTAGATCCCACCGTGCTCGAGGTTGTGGACAACCCGCGCGATCTCGAGCTCGTCGGCGTAGATGCCGAAGATCGCAGCGATGCCGAAGTGCGGGCCGGTCGTCGGCGGGTCCGTGTTCCACCTGTCCGACGTCCCGCCGGGCTGACGTACCGAGTGCGCGCCTTCGAGCGCCGGAGCCGCCTCGAAGGTACAGCCCGCTGCCTCGAACCTCGCCTGCAGAGCCTCCTCGTCCGTTCCGCCGCCGCCACCCACGAGGCCGAGGAGCGCGACGACGACGACGAACCCCAGTGCGACACCAGCGATCGCCGCACCGATCACGAGGGCGCGACGACGAGAGTCCGTCTCGCTCGAGGATCCTGCGCGCTGTTTCGGCGCCTTGACGCGGGGCTTGTCGGCCATGTCCGCGGGCGAGGGTAGCAGCGCCCCCTGTTCAGCCCAGGCTGCACGGGCTGGCGTAAGAGACGCCGTCCGCCCACGGGATTACCGTGGGTCGGCTCAATGATCATCGTCGCACTCCTCATCGGCCTGACAGTGGGCGCGGTCGCCGTCCTCGTCGCGGTGCGCCCGGCGCTCGTCGAGCGGCGGCGGCGCGTGCAGGAGGTCATCGCCCTCGAGCGCTCGCTCGCCGCCTCCGAGGCGGAGCTCCGACTGGAACGGGCATCAGCGGATGCACGCCTGGAGGCGAGGATCAAGGAGCTCTCGACCGAAGCGCTCGACGCGAACAGCGCCCGCTTCCTCGAGCTTGCCGAGACGCACCTGTCGGGGCACGTCCGCCCCCTCAAGGACTCGCTCGAGCGCATGGATCGGCAGCTTCAGACGGTGGAGCGCGTGCGTCAGGAGTCGTACGGCGCGCTGCAGTCGCAAGTGTCGACGCTCGCCGAGCGCGCCGGAAGCCTCACGAACGCCCTCCGAACGCCACATGTCCGCGGGCGTTGGGGGGAGTCGCAGCTGCGGAACGTCGTCGAGTACGCCGGCATGGTCGAGCACTGCGACTACGTCACCCAGGTGACCACGTCGACGGACGACGGCACGTTGCGGCCCGACCTCGTCGTCCGCATCCCTGGAGGCAAGCATGTCGTCGTCGACGCGAAGGCACCGCTGGTCGCATACCTGGACGCCTTCGAGACGTCCGACGAGGCGGAACGTCAGCAACGGTTGGCGGATCACGCCCGCCACGTGCGAGAACACGTCGGGAAGCTCTCCGCGAAGGGCTACTGGCGCCAGTTCGACCCGTCGCCGGATCTCGTCGTCATGTTCCTCCCCGACGAGTCGTACCTCCGCGCAGCCCACGAGCACGACCCGTCGCTCCAAGAGCACGCGTGGAGCTCGAACGTCATCCTCGCGTCGCCGAGCACGCTAATGGTGCTGCTCCGCACGGTCGCCATGACGTGGCAGCAGGAGACGGTCGCGGAGAGCGCACGCGAGGTCTCGGATCTTGGCCGCGAGCTGTACAAGCGGCTCGCGACGATGGGCGCGCACTTCGCAAAGCTCGGTCGAACGCTCGACGGCGCGGTCGACGCCTACAACAAGACCGTGGGCTCGCTCGAGCGGCAGGTGCTCGTCCAGGCAAGGCGGTTCGAGCAACACGGGATCTCCGGGATCGAGCCTCCCGAGCTCCAACCCGTCGACCGTCAGACGCGGTCGCTCTCGGCAGCCGAGCTCGTCGATCCCGAGCAGCCCACGCTCGAGGCCGTTGCCGGCGTCGATGCGGCCTGATCTCGGGAACATCGAGCTCCATCGATGCGTTGAGGAAAATGGCGCCCGCAGTTGCGGGGCTAGTCTTCCGGCGGAGGTTCAGTGAGCGACGCACGTGACGTGATCATCATCGGCGGTGGGCCGGCGGGGTACACCGCAGCCCTGTACACAGCGCGCGCCAACCTTGCGCCGCTCGTCATCGAAGGCTTCAACTGGGGCGGCCAGCTCATGATCACGAGCGACGTGGAGAACTACCCGGGGTACGCGGACGGCGTGATGGGGCCGGCGATGATGGCGGACTTCCGTCGTCAGGCCGAGCGGTTCGGCGCCGAGTTCGTCACCGACGACGTGACGCGCGTGGACTTCTCGGAGCGGCCTTTCCGGGTGTACGTCGGCAACGAGGAACACCGCGCCGACTCGATCATCGTCGCGACCGGAGCCAGCGCGCGGCAGCTCGGTCTTCCTTCCGAGCAGACACTGCAGGGACGCGGCGTCTCCTACTGCGCGACGTGCGACGGCGCGTTCTTCCGCGACAAGGTGGTGGCGGTCGCCGGCGGCGGCGACTCGGCGATGGAGGAGGCGACCTTCCTCACGCGGTTCGCGAGCAAGGTCGTGATCATCCACCGCCGCGAGGAGTTCCGCGCCTCGCCGATCATGGTCGACCGCGCCCGCGAGAACCCGAAGGTCGAGTTCGTCCTCAACGCGGTCGTCGAGGAGGTGCACGGCGAAGGCGACGGGCGCGTCACGGGACTCCGTCTGCGCGACACGGTCACGGGCGAGACGAGCGAGATCGAGGTGGACGGCCTGTTCGTGGCGGTCGGCCACGATCCGACCACGGCGCTGTTCCTCGACTGGCTCGACCACGACGACCAGGGCTACCTCGTGACGGAGCCGCGTTCGACGCGAACGAACATTGCGGGCGTCTTCGCCGCCGGCGACGTCCAGGATCACACGTACCGGCAGGCTGTCACGGCGGCCGGCTCGGGCACGATGGCCGCCCTCGACGCTCAGCGCTGGCTCGAGGAGCAGGAGCACTCGCCCGAAGTCGCGACGGCGACCGCGTAGGCGCCACTACCGGCCAAGCCGGCTCGCCGGACAGAGATCCTCGAGCACGCAGTCCTGACAGAGCGGCCGGCGCGCATCGCAGATGCGACGCCCGTGCCAGATGAGCAGGTGCGGGAAGCGGGCCCAGTCGGCGCGCGGCACGACGCGCTGCAGGTCGCGCTCGATCTTCACCGGATCCTCCCGGCGCGTCAGGCCGAGCCGTTGCGAAAGCCGCCGGACGTGCGTGTCGACGACGATGCCCTGCGCGTGGCCGAGCTCGGCGGCGACGACGTTTGCGGTCTTGCGCGCGACGCCGGGGAGGCGCACGAGGTCTTCGAGGCGACGGGGCACCTCGCCGTCGTACTCCTCGATAAGCATTCGCATGGCGCCGCGAATCGCCTTGGCCTTCTGGCGGAAGAACCCGGTCGCGTAGATGTCGCGCTCGAGCTCTTCGACCGGGACAGCGAGGTAGTCCTCGGGCCGGCGGTACTTCACGAACAGCGCCGGGGTGACCTTGTTCACGTTCACGTCGGTCGTCTGCGCAGACAGCATCACCGAGACGAGCAGCTCGAGGTCTGAGCGGAATCGAAGGGCGATCTCGGCGTCGGCGTGATCGGCGGCAAGTCGCTCGACGATCGGGCCGATGCGCTCGTGGCGTCGCCCGCGCCCGCGTCGCGCCTCCCTGACGTAGCTACGAGGCATGCCGCTTGGACTCGAAGAACGCCGTCGCCGACTCCGCGCTGATCCTGCCGCGTAGCGACCCGCCGAAGATGTCCGCCGCTCCGGGAAACCCGGTCTCGGAGAGAGAAGCGATCGCCCTCTCGACGTCGTACGGCGTCCGTCTGAACTCCACGTCCACTCCGACGATCGCCCAGAACGCACCCGTGTCGCCTTGATACGGGAGCCCGACGCTCCCCGCGTTCACGAGTCTCGGGCTGCTGGGCACAGCGCGGTCGAGCTGGACGTGCGTGTGCCCGCAGACGACGATGTCCGCGTCGACTCCGGAGAGGGCCGACGCCACGTCATCGTCCGTCGTCCGCCGCGTCAGGTTCTCGTGATCCGAGCGCGGTGTCGCATGACAGAAGAGGGCGCGCCCAAGGCCATCGATGTCGAGCTCCAGCGTGAGAGGCCACGTGGAGACGAACTCGATCTCCTCCGCCTCGAGACGGTCACGACACCAACGAGAGCCCTCGTCGACGGCACTGAGAACGTCGCGCTCGCAGTTTCCGGCGAGAAAGAGCGCGCGGACCGCTCTGAGCGCGGCCAGACACTCGGACTGGAGCGGGCCCCACAGAACGTCACCGCCGACCACGATCTCGACGACCTGCTCGCGTGCCACCTCCTCGAGAACCGCCTCGAGTGCCGGCAAATTGCCGTGGATGTCGTAGAGCGCCGCGACTCGCACAGCTATCTCGTCGTCAGGAGCCGCGGCCCGGCGCAGACGAGGTCGAGCGCCGGGCAGTCCGAGCACACGAACTCGCTCGGCGTCGGCCGGAAGTCCCCCGCGCGGATTCGTGCGATCGCGGCGGAGAGCTCCGCCTCCAGCTCGGGGATGTCAGCGCGGGTGAACGACGTCGAGACGACATCGCCCGGCCGCTCGAGGAACTGGTACGCGATTTCGACCTCCGTCGACCCGGCCCGTAGGCAGACCAGGGCATAGACGAGCCGCTGCAGCGCATACTCGGCCTCGACGATCTCGCCCGGCTCGCGCCCCTCGAGGGCATTCGACTTGTAGTCGACGATCAGGGCGCGCTCGGCCTCCTGCCAGAGGACGTCGAGCCGCCCGCGGATGAGCACGCCGTCGTGCTCGAAGGTGAACGGACGCTCCGGACGGGCACCGCTCAGGCCCGCGAGCCGTGCCGCGAGCGCTGACGCGCAGTAGGCGTCGACGAGCGCGGCGACCCTGTCGAGCTCGCCGTCCGTCACGGACGGGTACCACCCGCGCACGATCTCGTCGAGCTCCGAGCGCACGGGGGCAGCGGGAGCATCGAGCGGGACGATCTCGAGCAGCCGATGGACGGCATCGCCGATCTCCGTGGCGGCGAGCCCGAAGCCGACAGTCACGTCGTCCGCAGTACGCTCTCGCTGCGGCAGCCGGAGGACGCGCTCGGCGAAGAAGCGATACGAGCAACGTTCGAAGAGCGCGAGCGCGCTGTACGAGAGTCGCCGAACGTCGTGCGGAGGGGGCGCCGGGATCTCCGCGAGCTGCGGTAGCTGGACACCGAGACGCGGCCGCCCTGCAGGGATCTCGTCGAAGAGGAGGAGCTGACGCTCGCTGTCGTCGTCGAGATCGTCTCCGCTGTCGGCCTCCGGGTCGTCGGCGAGAGCCTCCGGACTGTGACGCGCAACCGTGACCACGAAGCGGGCGTCCCCGCGCTCGACCTCGACCGGAATGTCATCGGCGGACACGACAACGTCGTGCGCCTCGAGGCGCTCGAGGACCCAGCCGATCGGCGTCGCGCGATCGGCTGCGCGGTCCGGATCGATCGCTCCCGAGACGACGAGCCGGTCGATCGCGCGCGTCATCGCGACGTAGTAGAGCCGCAGTCGCTCCTCTGCCTCCTGCTCGCTGGCGGCCTCCTTCACGGCGTCCCAATGGAACACCCCCTCGCGCTTCCCGCGCGTCGGGTGAACCATCCGGAAACCGAACCTCCCGTCCGAGAGCGCGACGATCTCCTCCGGGCCGCGAGGCCCGCCCACGTCACGACCCGCGTCGGCGACGATCACGACCTTGAACTCGAGGCCCTTGGCCGCATGGATCGTGAGCAGCCGAACCGCCCCACCTCCCTCCTCCTCCGCGACGGCCTCGAGCTCCTTGGCGCCGAGCGCGTCCTGCTCGCGGATGAACCGGACGAAGCCGGCGATATCGGCGCCACGAACGGCTTCGTAGTCGCGAGCGAGCCGGCCGAGCTTGCGGAGGTTCGCGAAGCGCCTCGTACCGTCCCAGCGCGCGAGCACGGCGAGGTCGTAGTCGTGCTCGGTTACGACGCGCTCGCACAGCTCTTCGAGCCCGACGCGCGACGAGGCACGTACGAGCCGTTCGTAGCGCTGCAGGAAGGCGCGCAGGAGACGCTCGTCGCTCGGATCGAGCTGCTCCGGAAGCCCGCGCTCGAGCGCCGTGAAGAGCGGCCGCCGGATCGCGTTGCGCCGCACGAGGACGAGCGCGTCGTTCGTCACGCCGACGAAGGGTGACGCGAGCACCGTCGTGAGGGCGACATCGTCGTAGCGATTGTGGAGAAGGCGCAGGTACGCGAGGAGGTCGACGACCTGTTGCTGGCCGAAGTAGCCACGACCCGTCGCGCGGAACGTCGGGAGACCCTCACGCCGCAGCGCCTGCTCGTACTGCTCCGCATCGGTGCCGGCCGCGAAGAGGACGACGATCTCGCCGGGGCCGGCCTCCCCGGAGTCGACGAGCTCGCGGACGCGGCTCGCGATCCGTCGCGCCTCGCCCTGGCGCCAGTGCGTCGGCGTGCCCGCGAAGCTCGACTTGTCGGTGACGAGCAGCTCCACGGGATGACCAAAGACGGGATCCGCGAACTCCGCGGACGCTGCAAGCGGCTGGTAGTCGTCACCGAACGCGTCGACGAACAGGTGGTTCACAGCCGCGAGCACTTGCGGGCGGGAGCGGTAGTTGTGCGTCAGCGCACGGAGGTTGTCGGCCTGCGCGCGACGTTCGCGGAAGACATCGAGATCAGCATGCCTGAAGCCGTAGATCGACTGGAACTCGTCGCCGACCGTGAAGACCTCGGTGAGCTCGTCGTGTGCGACCAGGTCGATGAGCTCGCACTGAAGTCGGTTCGTATCCTGGAACTCGTCCACCATCACCACGCGGAACCGCATCTGCGTCTCGTCGCGGACGGAGGGATCGTCGCGGAGCAGGTCGCGAGCGGCGAGCTGGAGGTCCTCGAAGTCGACGACGGACTCCCGCCTCTTCGCGTCCGCATACTCGACGCCGAATCGCTCGAGCAGCTCCTGGAGAAGATCGCGGTCGTCGGCGGCGAGCTCCTCGAGCGCCGCGCGCTCCGCCGCCTTCCGCGCACGCTCGTATCCCGCCGCGCGTGCGCCCTTGCAGGCGAAGGGCGCGAGGTCGACGAGTCGCTCGGAAATCGCGTCGTCGGTCACGACCCGCAACAGCTCGCCGGCGTTGCGACGCTGCATCTCGGTCGCGGATGCGTCGGCCGCCAGTTGCTCGGCCTCGGCTCGAAGCGCGGTCGCTGCGGCCGACACGCTCGCCCGCTCGCCCAGCTCGAGAACGAGGTCACGGCCTGCGGAGCGGAGCGTCTCGTAGACGCCCGTCAGCATGCGACGCAACCCATCCACTCGATACGTCGCGAGGAGCCGCAATCGCTCCGGGTCGCCTTCGGCACAGAACGACTCGAGCGCGCGCTCGAACGCTTCGCCGCGAAGAACGGCGGCGCCCGCGTCCTCCAGCTCGCGAAAGCGTGGGTCGAGCCCGGCTGCGAACGGGTGCGCGCGCAGCAGCCTCGAGCAGAAGCCGTGGATGGTCGAGATCCAGGCGCCGTCGAGCTCGCGCGCCAGATCCGTCCGTCCACGCTCGCGCAGCGCCCCGCGGATGCGGGTGCGGAGCTCACCGGCGGCCTTCCGGGTGTACGTGATGACGAGAATCGACTCGACGTCGATGCCCCGTTCGCAGACGGCACGCACGTAGCGCTCGACGAGGACCGAGGTCTTGCCCGTCCCCGCGCCTGCCGAGACGAAGACCGAGCCTTCGGCGTCCACCGCAGCGAGCTGCTCCTCGTTGAGCGACGTCGTTGCTTCCATCAGGCTCACGCTCTTGCCACCCGGCACATCGGCCAGAGGTCACACCACGCCGGGCAGCCGTCGCCCTTCGGGTCGTGGCGCACGTCACCTTTCTGGATGCGGTGCGCGTTGTCGGCGGCCCGCTCGCGCGCCGACTCGACCTGACTCCAGAAGGTCTCCTCGTCGAGGTAGTCCTCCCGCGCGAACCCCGGGAGGTCTTCGCGCGACTCCTCCCGCAGCATCCCACGCGTGAGCCGCTGCCCGGCGAGCGCCCGATACACGCCGCCGAGCGGCTCGACGCCCACGAGGTCGCGGAGAGCGAGGATGTAGAGCGGAATCTGCAGCCGGAGCTCGCGGTCGATCTGGCGCGCGGAGTGTGCGCCCTTGCCCGACTTGTAGTCCTGCACGATTCCGCGGGCACTGAACGGGTCGATGTCGATGCGGTCGATCTTGCCGGAGAGCCAGAGGTCGTCTGCGAGCGGAAGCCCGCGCTGGAGCTCGGGCGCCGCACGATCCGAGCCGAATGCGACTTCGAGCCGCCGCGGCAAGAAGCCGACCTCCGAGGCAGCCTCGTCGCGAAGAAAGCCCTCGAGGTCAGCACGCAGCGTGTGACGAAGCTCGGCCTCCTGCAGCTCGGTGAGATCGAGGCGGACGCCCGACTCGAGCGCATCGTCCAGACACCGATGCACGAGCGCCGTCGCCGCTTCGAGGTTCTCCGCGGTCACGCGCTCGGAGTCGAGCTCGCGCGGCAGCATCGAGTAGAAGCGGTTGAGCGTCGTATGCAACACCTGACCACGGAGCATCGGATCCGGCTCGGCGTCGATCTTCTTCGGGTCGATCACCCGCTCGAAGAGCCACGCCGACGAACAGTCCGCGAAGCGCTCGAGCTCGGTTGCCGAGAAGACCTTCTTCGCTGCGAAGGGCTCGGTCACGGCCCGACTCCGCAGAGCGGTCGTGCGATCGAAGGCGTTGCGGGCACGATCGAGCCGCCGCGACCAGTCGTTCGCAGCAGCGAGTGCAGACGCGCCGTCCGAGTCGTCGGCCGCGAGACGCACGAGGGCGCGCAGCCGCTCGCGCTCGCTGGGCGCGGACTCGAGGCTCCACGTCAGCGCAGAGAGCGGCCTACGACGTGTCGCCCGCTGGACGTCCGCCTCGTCGAAGAGCGACCGAACGTCCTCCCAGAACGGGCTCGGCTCGCGCGGCGTTCCCTCGTCTCCGGCGGCTTCCCGTACGAGAACGAGACGCTGCGTCGGACGCGTACAGGTCGTGTAGAAGAGGTAGCGGTCGCGCGCAACGGCGTCCGGTCGCGCCAGTCTCCCGCCGAGTGACTGGCGATCGTCGTCGCTCAGCAACGGCGAGGGTCGCGTGCGGCGCGGGAACGTCCCCTCCTCGAGCCCGAGCACGAACACGACGTCGAACGCCCGCGTCCGCGCGCGTTCGTGATCGAGCACCGAGAGATGCCCGCTGGTCGGGCCATCCGGCGGAATCCGCGTGCGCTCGAGCGCCGTGACGACATCCTCGGGGCCGACGCAGGCACCGTCCTCGACGAGCGCCCGCAACTCGACCAGCGTGCGCTCCGCTGCACGGTAGGCGCGAGCGTCCACCCGCGTGTCCTCCGTCGTCGAGTGTGCGTCGAGGCCCCACGCGTTGCGGATCATCGTCTCGAGCAGTGCGTGCGCGGCGACCACGCGGTCGGCCTCGCCTCTCAGGCCGACGAGGGCCGGGACGGGCGCTCCGCGAAGCCGCTCGCTCTCTTCCTCGACTCGGACGGGGTCGGACACGGCGCGACCGCGGAGCCGTCCTTCCACGAAGTCGACCGACCTCCGCTCGAGACCCGAGAACGGCGAGCGGAGGAACGCGAAAAGATCGCCGCGGCTTCCGCCGAGCCAGTCGTACCGCAGCACGGCGAGGAGCGCACGGCCCAGCGCCGACTCACCCAGGCGGCGGCCGTGCTCGACCACATGCGGAACGCCGACGTGTCCCAGGGCGGCGCGGAGTGGGGCACCCCAACGCTCGGGCGAGTCGCACACCACCGCGATTCGGTCGGGCGACATACCGCCACGAACGAGTGCAACGACCTCACTCGAGAGCAGCTCGACCGTCCCGCGAGCTCCGGCTCCCTCCAGGAATCGGATCGCACCGTCGAGCGGAGGCCCTGGCGACGGCCCGTCGCCGAACAGCTCGCGCTCGAGATGAGCGAGCGCGGCCGGCCGCATGCTTGCTCGAACGCGCCGGAGCTCCTCGATGCGCCCACTCGCAAGCTCTGCGAGATCCTCGACCGTACGCTCGAGAGCCTCGAACGCTGCGCGACCCGGCTCGTACGGGATCGAGACCGTCACGTCCGCGCGCGCGGCGAGTGCCTCGAGCAGCGCCCATTCCGCGCCCGTCAGGTCCTCGAACCCGTATGCGAGCACGGGCGCGCCCGACCAGGCGTCGAGCTCCCCCCGCAGACGCTCGACAGCCCCACGCCGCATGCCGTCACGGTCGCGTAGGCCGAGCGTGGCGAGCTCCTCCCGATACGCCGTCGCGAGCCGCCCGACATCCCCTGCGATCTCGGCCGCATCGACGAGCCCGGCTTCGAGCTCGCCGATCGTCTGGAGAAGCGTGTCGGCGAAACCCGCAGTCGCCGAGGACGAGCTCAGATCACCGAGCTCGACGCGGGCCACCGCGCGCCGCACGGCGATTGTCCGCTGCGCGTCGGATGCGGTCGGGAGCTCGTCGCCGGCGAGATGCCGGAAGAGATCGTCGAACGTCCCGACCGTCCCGGCCAGAAGCGCCGGCCGTCGACTGACGAGGTCGCGCTCGACGCTGTCGACGTCGACCCGATTCGGCACGACCAGCCACGGATCCCAAGATTGCAGGCGAGCGGAATCTGCACTCGCAGATTCCGCTCTTGCAGATGACTGGTCGAGCACGCCGAGGTAGCGCTCCAGGAGCAGCGCGACCTTGCCGACATGCGCCGGCCCGACGACGAGCGAGAGACCCATCGGTCCATCGTAGTCCTGGCCTCGGGCACGCTTTCGTACGCGTCGCGACGATTCCGTGCAAACAGCGGCGAATAGGCGAGGTTGTCGTCTACGCGACCGACTTCGGCCGACGGCCGCGGCGGGCGACCGCCTGACCCGGCATGTCCGCGGCGCAGCCGTCGCAGAGATCCGCCTGCTTCGACCCGCGACGAGCGTCCGTGTAATTGAGTCGCATCACCGCACCGCGGCTCTCGGGAACTTCGTTCGAGCACTTGTCGCATACGAGGATTGTCTTTCGCGCCATGGATTTTCTCCTTCGTCTCGCGTTCGCTGAAGGCGAAAGCCTAGAAAAGCTGGTCGGAAACCGCAAGCGGAATGACGGTCGAACATTTCACCGCCAGCGCGTGAGTAGGATGCCGACCGTGCAGACGATCGTCGTGCTCGAGGGTGACCAGACCGGTCAGGAGCTTCTCGACGAGGCTCTCCGAACGCTCACCGCCGACGCCATCGGGATCGAGCTCGACTTCATTCGTTTTGACCTCTCCCTCGAAGGACGCCGCGCCTCGCAGAACCGCGTCGTGTACGAGGCTGCGGCCGCAGTTCGCGAGCACGGCTTCGGCCTCAAGGCAGCGACCGTGACACCCGAAGGGGCAGGCGACGTCGGCTCGCCGAACCGCATCCTGCGTGAGGAGATCGGCGGCAAGGTCATCGTGCGCACCGGGCGAAGGATCCCGGGTGTCGTACCTCTCGGCGGCGTTCACGCACCGATCTCGGTCGTCCGCATGGCGGTCGGGGATGCCTACGGAGCGAAGGAGTGGCGCGAGGGCGACGGCGACGACGAGGTCGCATTCCGCACCGAGCGCATCGAGCGGCGCATCTGCCATGCGGTCGCGGAGTTCTCGTTCCGGCAGGCCGAGCGCATGGGCGCGAAGGTGTTCGGTGGCCCGAAGTACACCGTCAGCCCGACCTACGAGGGCATGCTCAAAGAGGAGATGGACCAGGCCGCAGCGCGCCATCCTGACGTGCCATACGAGCCTCAGCTCATCGACGCCACGTTCGCGCTTCTCGTCTCGTCGAGCGGCGCGCCGATGGTGATCCCTGCGCTGAACCGCGACGGCGATATCCTCTCCGACCTCGTGCTCCCCCTGTTCGGCTCGATCGCGGGCTCCGAGTCGCTCCTCGTGGCATTCGGCGACGACTACGTGCCGAACGCGCTGATGGCCGAGGCCGCGCACGGGACGGCCCCCGCGCTCGAGGGCAAGGACGTCGCGAATCCAATGGCGATGATCCTCGCCGGGGCTGCGCTCTTGTCCCACGCCGAGGACGAGCGGGCGCAGACAGCCGGCCGCGCGATCCGCGAGGCCTGCCTGGAGGCCGTCGCGGACGGCACGCGGACTGCGGACCTCGGCGGGCACTCGGGGACGAGCGCATTCACGGACGAGGTCATCCGCCGCATCCGCACGAAGATCGACGTGTGGGCGTCGCTGTGACGGTTCTCAGCACGACGCGCAGCACCTCTCCGTAGAGTTCGCGACCGCATGCGAGTCGCGGTTCCGAAGGAGACGACTCCCGGCGAGCATCGCGTCGCGCTCGTACCCGAGACCGTCTCCAAGCTTCGCCAGGCCGGCTTCGACGTGCGCGTCGAGCGCTCAGCGGGTGATGCCGCAGGGTTCTCGGATGCCGACTACGAGGGCGCCGGGGCCGAGCTGTCCGACAGCGCGTCGCTGCTCGTGTCGGCGGAGATCGTCGCAGGGGTCGCCCGCCCGTCCACGGACGCGGTCTCGAGCATGGACGAGGGCACGGTCGTTATCGGCTTCCTCGAGCCGCTGACCGATGCCGAGGGCATCGCGCGCTTGCGTGAGCGCGGCGTGCTGGGGTTCGCGATGGAGTCCATCCCGCGGATCACCAGGGCCCAGTCGATGGACGCCCTCTCCTCCCAGGCCACCGTCGCCGGCTACAAGGCAGTGCTCCTCGCGGCCAACCGGGTACCGCGCCTTTTCCCGATGCTCATGACGGCCGCCGGGACGATCGCTCCTGTGCGTGCGCTGGTCATCGGCGCGGGCGTCGCGGGGCTGCAGGCGATCGCCACGGCGCGACGGCTCGGGGCCCTCGTGTCAGCCTTCGACGTGCGGCCCGCCGTCGCGGAACAGGTCGAGAGCCTCGGCGCGTCGTTCCTCGACCTCGGAGTCCGCGCCGAGGAGACCGCTGGCGGCTATGCGACGGAGCTCACGCCCGAGCAGCGTGCACAGCAGCAGGCGGCGCTCGACGAGCGCATTCCCGATTTCGACGTCGTGATCACGACCGCCGCCGTGCCCGGGCGCCCGGCCCCGAGGCTCATTCCGGCGAGCGCGGTCGAGCGCATGCGCTCCGGCTCCGTCATCGTCGACCTCGCCGCCGAGACGGGCGGCAACTGCGAGCTCACGGTTCCCGGCGAGATCGTCGAGCATGCCGGCGTCGTCGTGATCGGGACGAGGAACCTGCCGGCATCGATGCCGTACCACGCGAGTCAGCTCTACTCGCGGAACGTCGGGGCTCTGCTCCTTCACCTCGCGCCCGAGGGCGAGCTCGCGCTCGACTGGGAGGACGAGATCACGAATGGAGCGTGCGTGACCCGACCGGAAGGAGCTGCCGGATGAGCCCCGAGCTGATCGCCAGTCTCACCGTCTTCATCCTCGCGGCTTTCCTCGGGTTCGAGCTCATCCGCCGCGTCCCGACGCTGCTTCACACCCCGCTGATGTCCGGAACGAATGCGATCTCCGGGATCGTGATCGTCGGCGCGATCCTCGTCGGCGGCGCCGCGGGCGCGACCACCACGGAAGGAATCATTGCGTTCGTCGCAATCGTCCTCGCGACGATAAACGTCGTCGGAGGCTTCCTCGTCACCGACCGCATGCTCGGGATGTTCAAGCGGCGCGACCGGAAGCGGGACGAGTGATCGCCGCACTGTCGCAGACGACGGTCAATCTCGCGTACCTCGTCGCGGCCGTTCTCTTCATCCTCGGGATCAAGTTCCTGTCCTCACCGCGCACTGCGCGCCTCGGCAACATCCTCTCGGCGATCGGCATGGTCGTCGCGGTCGTCTTCACGCTGACCCTCGACTACGTCGACCGCTACGCCTTCGTCCTCGCCGGAATCGCAGTGGGCGCCGCAATCGGGGCGGTCGGCGCACGCAGGGTGCGCATGACGGCGATGCCGCAGATGGTCGCGCTGCTGAACGGCGCCGGAGGTGGGGCGGCTGCCGCCGTCGCGATCGCCGAGTTCGACCGGCTCGTGCGTGTCGGCGGCCTGCCCGGCGACACGATGGTCGCGATCATCGCGTCCACGATTCTCGGCGGCCTCACGCTCTCGGGAAGCGTCCTCGCGTTCGCGAAGCTCCAGGAGCTCGTCACGGGTCGGCCGTTCGTGTTCGCGGGCCAGCAGCTGGTCAACGGAGCGGCGCTCGTCGGATCGATCGCCCTCGCGGTCGCCGCCGCAGCGACCGAGAACACCGCGTTGCTCGGGCTTTCGTTCGTCGTCGCCGCGATCTTCGGCGTCCTGTTCGTCCTCCCGATCGGCGGTGCTGACATGCCCGTCGTCATCGCATTGCTCAACGCCTTCTCGGGCCTTGGCGGTGTCGGCGCTGGCTTCGTCCTCGACAACAACGCGCTGATCGTCGGTGGTGCTCTGGTCGGTGCGTCGGGAACACTCCTGACGCTGATGATGGCCAAGGCGATGAATCGGTCGGTCGCGAATGTCCTGTTCGGCGCGTTCGGGCAGGTACAGACGGGAACCGGCCTTGCGCGTGTCGACGACGGTCGCACGGTTCGCGCGACCACCCCGGAGGACGTCGCGGTGCAGCTCTCGTTCTCACGCAAGGTCGTCGTCGTCCCCGGATACGGGATGGCCGTCGCGCAGGCACAGCACGACGTCCGCCAGTTGGCCGATCTTCTCGAGGAGCAGGGCATCGACGTGAAGTACGCGATCCACCCGGTCGCCGGGCGTATGCCCGGACACATGAACGTGCTTCTCGCCGAGGCGAACGTGCCGTACACGCAGCTCCTCGAGATGGATCAGATCAACCCCGAGTTCCCACAGACGGACGTCGCGCTCGTGATCGGCGCGAATGACGTGACCAACCCGGCCGCGCGGAGCGACCCGGGAAGCCCGATCTATGGCATGCCGATCCTCGACGTCGACAAGGCGGCGAGCATCATCGTCATGAAGCGGTCCATGAACCCGGGCTTCGCCGGCATCGACAACGATCTCTACCTCGATCCCAAGACGACGATGTTGTTCGGCGACGCGAAGGAGTCGGTGCTCAAGCTGATCTCCGCCGTCAAGTCGTCCTGACGTGATCGCGGTCTTCCGAGCCGCCGACGTCGAGCGTGCGGTCTCGCCGCACGAGGCCTACGGGGCGGTTCGCCGAGCCTTCGAGGAGCACGCTCGCGGGAGCTGGTCGATGCCGTCGAAGGTCTACGTCTCGAACTATCCGGCCGGCGACTTCCGGGCAATGCCCGCCATCGGCGACGGCCACGCGCTCCTCAAGTGGGTCACCTCGTTCCCGGGGAACCCGGCGCGGGGGCTGCCGACCGTGACCGGGCTCGTGCTCCTCTCGGACGCCGAGGACGGCCGCCTGCTGGCGGTGCTCGACGCGGCCGCCGTCACGGCGTTGCGCACAGCGGCCGCCGGGGTGCTCGCGGCGAACACGCTGTGCCGGCCGGAGGCGTCCTCGTATGCCGTGATCGGCTGCGGTGTGAACGGGGCGGAGACCGCGCGGATGCTGGTCGCGCACGGAGTGACGCCGCTCCTGTGGGATGTCGACGAGGAACGTCGCGCGCTCGTCGCCGAACGACTCGGAGCGCGCGCGGCGGCGAGCGCCGCGGAGGCGCTCGCATGCGAGGTCGTGATCACGGTCACGCCCGGCTCGGAGGTGCTGTACGCCGAGGGATCGCTCGAGCCCGGGCAGCATGTTTCTCTCATGGGTGCCGACGGCCCCGGGAAGGCAGAGCTGGCGATCACAGAGCTCCGCCGCGCACATCTCTTCTGCGACGACTGGGAGCAGGCGAGCCACGGCGGAGAGCTGACCGCAGCCGTCGAATCCGGCGTCATCGGGCGAGATGACGTCACCGAGCTTGGTGCGGTGCTCGTCGGCAACGCGCATGGACGACTGAGCGCCGGCGACATCACGCTCTTCGACTCGACTGGGCTCGCGATCCAAGACCTCGCGATCGCGAAAGCCGCATACGCGAAGGCCGGCGAGCTCGACCTCCAGCGGATCGAGCTGTAGGGGCGAGGCTTGCCTCGCCCGCTTCCTTAGTGCACGAGGAGGCGTGACGGCTCGAAGAGGTCGAGCTTCGGATCAGACTCGCCGAGGATCGCCCTCGCAACAAGTCGCCCGCACGCGAAGCCGAGCACGTTCCCGTGTCCCGAGTAGCCGCCGGCGACCCAGAGCCCGTCGGCGCCTGGCACACGACCTACGACCGGGAGGAAGTCGAAGACCATCCCGAAGATGCCGGCCCAGCGGTAGTCGATACGCAGGGGCCGGCCGACGTGCTCCTC
The DNA here is from genome assembly GCA_035514135.1 of Gaiellaceae bacterium. GTDB lineage: Bacteria > Actinomycetota > Thermoleophilia > Gaiellales > Gaiellaceae > GMQP-bins7. The sequence continues at coordinate 21,897 of DATKBJ010000056.1, forward strand.
GACGAAGCGCTCGAGCGCGGCCTGTACGACAGGCGTCGTGATCTCCTCCGCCGTGAACTCCGTATCCAGCGAGACGTCGCGGAAGCCGCCCGCCACGATCCTCCCGTCCAGCCGCTGGTGCCAATAGTCGAAGCCGTGCCGACCGTAATGCGGGATCTCGAACAGGATCTCCTCGATCGGCTCGGTCGCGATCACCTGACCGCGCGTCGGGATGATGAGACCTTCGAGCTCGCCGAGGAGCCCGCTCGGGTAGCCGTCGGTCGCGACGACGGCGGTCGGCGCGCCTGTCTCGTCGACCGACTCGACGCGAGTGTGCTCGTGAATCTCGACGCCGGCCTTGACGGCACGCTCGGCGATGCGGCGAACGAGGCGCGCCGGCTGCAGCACTCCGTCCGGGGGATGGAAGAGCGCTGCGGGATACCGGCCGACGAGCGGCGCCGGCAGGTCGTCGCGCCACTCCGCGGCGAACCCCGCCTCGCGGAGAGCGTCGTACTCCTCGCGAAGCTCGTCGCGCTCCTCCTCGTCGACGGCGAGTCGCAGGCTTCCGGTCGCCCGGAACGCGTCACCCGCGAGCTCGGCGAGCACCGCGAGCTCGGCTTCGGTCCAACGCCAGAGGGCAGCCGTGGACTCCTCGCCGACGGACTCGGCCAGCACCGGATACGGCGCCGCGCCGCCACGGAGCGCGAAGCCCCCGTTGCGACCACTCGCACCGCCGGCGATCTCGCGGGATTCGAAGAGCCTGACCTTCAGACCCGCCTCCGCGAGCTCGAGCGCGCAGGCGCAGCCCGTGATCCCGCCGCCGATCACCGCAACGTCGGCTCGGCCCTCGACGCGCGCGGCGGGGGGCGGACTCGCCAGCTCGTCGAGCCAGTACGACTGGGTGGACATCGAGGCGCGATCCTAGACGGCGGCTCGATACACACCGTCCTCCTGGGTGACACGACCTGCGAGCTCGAGCTCGATCAGCGCCGCGGCACCCTCGCCCGGATCGACGCCGGATGCCCGAAGCAGCTCGTCGGCGCTCAGGGCTTGCGCGGCGAGCAGCGCCAGGAGTGTGTCTGCGGTAGGGCCAAGGGCTTTCGTCTGTCGCGCACGAGGCTCGAGATCGTAGAGCTCGAGCACGTCGTCGGCGCACGTCACCGGTGTCGCGCCGAGCCGGAGGAGCCCATTCGTGCCTGCTGACAGCGAGCTCGTGATCTCACCGGGAACCGCCAGCACGTCGCGTCCCTCCTCGAGTGCGAAGTCCGCCGTGATGAGTGCGCCGCTTCGCTCACGTGCCTCGACCACGACCGTCGCCCCGCACAAGCCGGCAATGATCCGGTTTCGCGCGGGGAATCTCCATGGGGCCGGCTCGACGCGGGGTTCGTACTCCGACACGACGAGGCCGGCGCCACAGATTCGTCGCGCCAGCTCTGCGTGTGCGGCCGGATAGTCGCGGTCGATCCCGCAGCCGAGCACAGCCACCGTGGCTCCGCCGCTGTCGAGCGCGCCGCGATGCGCCTCCCCGTCGATCCCCCGCGCCATTCCGCTGACGACGACTAGCCCCGCAGCCGCGAGGTCGCGCCCGAGCGACCGCGCCACGGACCTGCCGTACGACGAGCACGAACGCGCGCCAACAAGCGCGACGGCCGGGCGTTCGAGCAGCTCCGCATCAGCGTCACCACGCAGGAAGATCCGTGGAGGCGGATCGTGAATCGCGCCCAGAAGTGCCGGGAACTCCGGAGCCCGGCGACGGATGCATCGTGCGTCGGTCATGCCGACGCGAGATCCGCGGGGGTTCGGTAGCTGAGCGCTTCGGCGACGTGGGCGGGCTCGACCGACTCCGAGCCGGCGAGCGCTGCGATCGTCCGCGCAACGCGAGCCACGCGCGCCCGTCCGCGGCCGGAGAGCGGAAGACGGTCGACGGCGCTCGACAGCAAGTCCGATGCGGCCTCGGTTCGTCGTGGCACAGAGGACGCGAGGCGCCCGCGAGCGGTCGAGACGCGCTCCCGGGGTCGGGCAGATGCCTCGGCCGGAGGCGCTGCGAGCTCGGCCGCACGCGGCCTCGGCATCGCCACAGCCAGGTCGAATCGATCGAGCAGCGCCCGCGAGAGCTTCTCGCGGTAGGAATGGAGCCGCTGAGGAGTGCACGCGCACTCGACCGCCGGATCGCCGCGGCCGCCGCAGGGGCACAAATTCATCGTCCCGACGAGCTGAAACCGAGCCGGGAACAGCGCGTGACCGCCGACGCGTGCGACTGCGACGACGCCGTCCTCGAGGGGCTGGCGAAGCGACTCCAGGACCGACCGCGGGAACTCCGGGATCTCATCCATGAGAAGAACGCCTCGGTGCGCCAAGGAAACTTCGCCGGGACGCGGCGTTGATCCTCCGCCGACGATCGCCGGGGCCGACGCGCCGTGATGCGGCGACCGGAAGGGCGGCACGGACATGAGCGCGCGTCCGGGTTGAAGAAGCCCGGCAACCGAGTGGATGCGCGTGACCTCGAGCGCCTCGTCGCGCGTCAGCGGCGGCAGGATGCCCGGAAGGCGCCGCGCCAGCATGGTCTTCCCCGTTCCCGGGGGCCCCATCAGCAGGAGGTTGTGCGAGCCCGCAGCCGCGATCTCCAGCGCGCGGCGCGCCCGCTCCTGCCCGCGCACGTCGGCGAGATCCGGCATCGACTCGATGCCCAGCGCCATGTCGGTAAGCGGCTCGAAGCTCGGAGCGTCGATCTCCCCACGAAAGTATGCGACGACCTCGTGGAGATGGCCGAACGGGACGGGCTCGATGCCGGCGAGCGCGGCCTCGGGCGCCGACTCGACCGCGCAGACGAGCCGCTTCAGCCCGGCGCGTCGCGCTCCTTCGGCGACCGCGAGCGTTCCGGCGACGGGTCGAATCCTGCCGTCGAGGGCGAGCTCTCCCACCGCAGCGTGCTCGGCGAGTCGCTCCGGAGGAAGCTGCCGCGTCGCGCCGATGACCGCGAGTGAGATCGGAAGGTCGAACCCCGATCCCTCCTTCCGGAGTGCGGCCGGCGCGAGGTTGACGGTGATCCGCCGATTCAGCGGCCACTCGAGGGCGGCAGAGACGACTCCGCTGCGGACGCGGTGTTTGGCCTCCTGGCATGCACGATCCACGAGCCCGACGATCGCGAACCCGGGGACGCCCGGCTGGAGGTGTGCCTCCACCTCCACCTTGCGAGGCTCGAGGCCGACGAGCGCGTGAGTGGTCGCGCGAGCGAGCACCTACGCCACGGTAGACAACGGGACGTGCCCGAAGGTCACGCCCCGTTGCCAACTTCGCTACGAAACAGCTACGGCGTGTAGCAGAGCGTGTGCACCGTGAAGGTGCTCGACTGACCGCTGTCGTTCCCGCCGACTCCGAGGAATCCCACCACCTGGTTCTGCGGGTTGAGCTGCGGCTCGAGCTCCATCGTGAACAGCGCGAGGTTCGCGTCGTCGTCACTCCACGACGTACCACCCGAGATCGCGCGCTCGTTCCCGGAGCAGAGCGACGTCACGCGAGCGGTGTTCGGGATGGCGTTGTGGGCGATGCCACCCGGAATGGAGGTCGACTGAGTGCGTACGGTGATCGCGCCGATCACGCCGGCAGCACCAGCGGCACCCGCCGGCCCTGCTGGCCCTGCTGGCCCCTGCGGTCCGGTCGGCCCCGCCGGAAGCTGGCCTGGCGCGAAGTCCACGCGCAACAGGGAGCGATTCGCCACCTTCGACGAGTTGATCGAGTTGTTTCGAATCTTCGGACTCGTCACTGCTCCGTTTCGGATCTTCGGATTCGTCACTGCCCCGTTGCGAAGCTGTGGTGTGCCGACACTGTTACGCGCGAGCTGATTGACGGCTGCGACGCTCGTACCGCCGAGGGCGACGAGCAGCGCGAGACACGCGACGACCATGGCCGGCGACGGCCGGTGCAAGAACTTCCTCATGATGACCCCTTTCCGTGGCTTCGGGCCAAGGTACTCGGGCTGTCGGCCGACCCCTTTAGGCACGACGGATCTCTTACGATTCCCGTACACAGACCAGAATCGACTCGAAGTACTCGCCTGCACGACGCCCCGTGCGTCGATTGACATGGCGCTCGAGTCGGTCGACGAGCCGAAGTCGACTGCGGTCGAGTATCTCGGGGTAGAGATCGCGCCGGTCGTTCACGACGACGAGCACCGGAGCGTCGTCCTCGAGACACTCGGAGCTCCGCCGGAGCACCGTCGAGATGCCGCCGACGTACTCCTCGATCGCACGCCGGCTCGCACCACGGGCGGCGGCGCCGAGCTCGCGCGCGCGGCGATCGTCGAGGCCGAGGATCTCGTACGCGTAGCGGTGTTGCTCGTGGTAGTCGATGAGGCCGGGGTACGGCGGGGAGGTGACGATCCCGTCGAACGACCCCTCGAACGCGATCTCGGTCGCATCCCCGTGCATCACGTGCGCCGCGTGGCGACGGGATCGCACGCGCGCGAACTCCTCGATACGCGCGAGCGTGTCGAGGAGGTAGCGGGAGAGGAACTTGCCTGCCTCCTGCACGGGAGAGCACGTGCGGCGGTGCTTGTGGCACCAGTACGGCTCCGACTGCGGCGCGGCGGGAAAGTCGAGGTCGAAGTGGGTCGTCAGCCGGGCCGAGCGGGCCGCGCGGGCGAGCACGACGCGCAGCACGTCAGCATGCTCGTAGTCGTCGAGGATCGAGCGGAAATGCAGAAGCTCGGCGGCGGCGTCGCGTGCGAACCACTCGGCGACGTATCCGCGGGGCCGCAGGCGCGACCTTCCACGGCGATCGAGCACGTCGTGGAGATCCCTCGCCAGCCCATCGAGGTCGTGCTCGCCAGTCTTCACCCGCATGAGCAGGCAGTTGAACGAGGCGATGTCGAC
>DATKBJ010000057.1:0-5284 GCA_035514135.1 Gaiellaceae bacterium
CCTCACGGAGGACTCCGGGGTCTGCTGTCGTCGCAAGCCGGGCAAGGGCTCTGGCGGCGGATTCGCGCACGACGCGCAGCTCGCCGTCGTCGTACGGCTGCTCGGCGCGGAAGCGACGCTCGAGCTCGACGAAAGCGGCCGCGGCATCGGCAACGTCGGGCGCTGCGATGTCCGCGCCCAGCCAGACCGCGCGCGCGAGCGTCGCCTCACGGGCGCCGAGGTCTCGGGCGAGCGCGGCAATCTGTCGACGAGAGACTTCCTCGGCGAGCGACCGCTGGAGCTCTTCCCTGCGGCGTGAGGCCTGCCGTGCGTGCAACCGATGCAGGACGAGCGGCGCCTCGACGCAATCCCCGTCCGCAACGTCGAGCAGCCGCGCCCACAGCTCATAGTCCTCGGACTCGCCGTACGACGTGTCGTAGCGCAGGGCGTTTGCCTCGAGGACCTCCCTCTTCAAAACGACCGTGAAGTGGAAGACCGGCGCCGAGAACAGCGCGCGCCAGCGCATCGCCGCGCGCCCGGCGTCGTGCAGATGCACCTCTCCCGGGATGCCGTCGTGGTCGATGTCCAGCACGCCCGAGCCCACGAGAGCGAGACCGACGTCCGAGTCGAGGAGACGGAGACAGCGCTCGAGCCACTCCGGGAACGCCGCGTCGTCTGCGTCGATGCGTGCGACGTACCGGCCGCACGCTTCGTCGAGTGCGCGATTCAGCGACCCTGCGAGGCCGAGCTGCTCCTCGTTGCGGAGGACGCGCACACGCGGGTCGTCGAACGCACGCAGGGTGGCCGGTGTCTCGTCGGTCGAGCAGTCGTCGACGACGATGAGCTCGAGGTCGGCGACCGTCTGTCGCAGGACGCTGAGCAGGGCCGTGCGCGTGAACGGCTCCCCGTCGCGGACGGCGACGAGAACGGAGACGAGTGGCGCGGTCGGCACGGGCGTGTCGTAGCCTACGGCCCGTGCCGCGGGAGCTTCCGTCGTTCGACCTCATCGTCGCGACGGTCGGACGAGGCGAGGAGCTCGCCGCCCTTCTCGACTCACTGGAAGCGCAGGCGTACTCGCGTGCCCGCGTGTTGCTCGTCGACCAGAACGACGACGACCGAGTGGCCGCGATCGTCGCCGGGCGCGAGCTCGAGATCGCCCGGCTCCGGTCGCGGCGCGGGCTCTCCCGCGCGCGCAACGTCGCGCTCGAGCAGGTGAGCGCCGACGTCGTCGCCTTCCCGGACGACGACTGCGTGTATCCGCCAGGACTGCTCGGCGAGGTCGCGGAGCGCTTCGCCACGGACGGCACCCTCGACGGCCTCACAGGCCGGGCGGCGGACGCGGGCGGACGATCGGCGCAGTCGTGGAAGCCCGACGCGGCCCGTCTCACCGACGACAACGTCTGGAACCGGGCGATCTCGTTCACGATGTTCCTCCGGCGAGACGTCGTCGAGCGCGTGGGGCCGTTCGACGAGCGGCTCGGGCTGGGGTCGGGCGAGCCGTGGAGCTCGGGCGAGGAGATCGACTACCTCGTCCGCGCCGTGCGGCTCGACGCCCGCATCGAGTACGACCCCGCCCTCGTCGTACACCACGGCGTACGGGAGAACGACCCGTCGATCGGTCTGCGCGACGGGGCATCGGTCGGATACCTCCTGCGCAAGCACGGATACCCGTCGCGGACGCTCGGACGGATGCTCGTGCGCCCGGCAGGGGGCGCGGCGGTGTCGCTCGCGCACCTCGACGGCGAGACCGCTCGCTACCGGCTCGCGACGCTGCGCGGACGCGTGCGCGGCTACCTCGGCGCGAGGCGCTCGAAGATCTCGGCGTGACGCTCCAGCCACAGCTCGAGCGAGAAGCCCTCGACCGCGCGGGACCGGGCCGCCGCCGAGTAACGCGGAAGATCGGCGAGAACGCGCGAGACCGCGTTGGCCATCTCTGGGGCTGACGGCGGCTCGTCGCGCTCCCACGAGACCGGATGCGGCATGCCGATGCCCGCAACGTCGCCCACGAGCTCGGTCGTGCCGCCACTCGCCGGGTGCACGACCGGGAGCCCGCAGGCCATCGCCTCGACGACGAGCGTCGGACACGGGTCCTGCACCTTCGTGTGCAGGAGTACGTGCGCGCGGCGAAAGACGGACGGCGCCTCGCGCTGCGAGTACTCGCCGACCAGCTGAACGTGCCCGCGTAGGCCGAGCTCGTCGAGAAGCGGATCGACCGCGCTGACCAACCGGCCCGTGACGAGCAGCGTCGCGGCTGGCTCGCTCTCGCGAAGAGCCGCGAGCGTCCGCAGCGCGAGCTCGAGCCGGTACTCCTGCGTCTGGTCGCCTCCGAGCAGCAGCACCGGCCCTCCTCGTGGGGACGTGTCGGCGGGCGTGAAGTGCGCGGTGTCGACGGCGTTGTGGAGGATCTCCCACGTTCCGTGCGGCTCGCCCAGGAACTCGTCGGCAGAACGCTTCGAGAACTCGCTCTGGTAGACGACGTGCTCGGCAGCGAGCACGGCGCGTCGCAGCGGCTCGTTCAGCTCGGCGGTTCGATCCCCCGCCCAGCCCGGGTACGCGACGCCGTCCTGGTTCACGACGACCGGAGCACCGCGCCGCCGTGCCGCCCACAGAAGAGGTCGGAGGTCGCGCGGGAGCCACGTCGTCCCGAGGTAGAGGAGCGAGAAGTCGGTCGGGCGGTTCGGCCAGCGCTCGTTGAGCTTCTGGGCCTTCGCCGTGCCTCCGGCGGCGCGCTCGCCCGCAGCCGGCACGACGTCGTGGCCGTAGAAGACGCGCACGCCGGGCGCAGTCGCACCCGAGACCAGCAGCCTCACCCACCTGCTCGCAGCGCGGCCGTAGCGTCCGGCCCTCGCCGGCCTCAGATCCACCTGCTCACGTCTCGTCTCCGAGCGCGACGAAGCCGTCGAGGAGCGCGCGCCAGCGCGGCCGGAGCGCTGAATAGGAGCTCTCCTCCGCGGTGGCGCGACCCGCTGACTGCATCCGTGCGAGCTCCTCTGCGGGAGCGCCTGCGACGTGAACGATCGAGCCTGCGAGTGCCTCGACGTCCTCGACGTCGACCATCCAGCCGTCGACGCCGTGCCGGACGAGGTCTGCGGCTTGACCCACCCGCGTCGTGACGAGCGGCACACCGGTCGCCATCGACTCGAGAACGGCGCGGGGACCTCCCTCGTCGCGGGACGCCACGACGCAGACGTCGATCGCGTCGTACGCCTGCGCGACCGCGTCGACGTCCGGAAGCAGAGCGTGGCGATACGGCACGCCTGCCCGCTCCAACCCTGCCATCACGTACCCACGCGAAGGGCCCGTGAGCAGCACGGTGACCTCAGGGACACGCTCGTGCGCCCGCGCGACGGCGTCCACGAGCACGTCGGGGCCTTTGATGAGCTTCGGCTCGAGACCGTCTCCCCAGCCGACTCCGTCTTTCTGAAACGAACCGACGACGAAGGCGCCCTCCGGCAGATCGAAGGCGCGCCGCGCTGCCTCACGCCGCTCAGGCGTTCGCAGCGAGAAGGCTGTCACGTCGATCCCGATCGGGATGCGGTGCACCTTCTCGGGCGCCATCCCGGTCGCGACGACCAGCTCCTGCATCTCACGATTCGTCACCTGCACGCGGTCGATCTCGGCATGGCGGCGACGCAAGGTGTCGAAGCACGCGTCGAACTCGGGCATCCCCGGCGTGCCCGGCCGGCCGTGGAAGTAAGCGAACCCGAGGTTGTTCCCTCGCCGCTCGAAGTCTTGGAGCAGGAGCGTGAACTGGCTCTGGTGGAACACGGACTGATCCGCGACGGCGTTGATCCATTCCTGCGGGCCGAGCCGAACGCCGAGCCCGCCCGCAGTGCGCACGAGCTGCCGCGCCTCGTACGCCAGGACCCACTCGGCCGCCTCTTGCCCGATGAACAGCCGCGAGTGCCGCGCCCAGTCGCGCGTGCGGCGGGAGACGACAGCGCGCCGAACCGGCCGCCCCACCGGAGCAGCGAGGCGACGCGCCCTCGCGCGAACCGACATCTCAGCGGCTCTCGGAGAGCTCGCGCGACGCGAGACGCGCGAGATCCGCGTCGACGAGGAGATTGACGAGCCCTTGGAAGTCGACGCTCGGCGTCCACCGAAGCCGCTCGCGGGCCTTCGCCGGGTCGCCTACGAGGTCGTGAAGCTCGGCCTTCCCGCGAACCAGCGAGTCGTCGGTTCGGACGTGCTCGCGCCAGTCGAGCCCTACGCGCGCGAACGCGGCCTGAGCGAGCTCCCCGACGCTGTGACTCACGCCACTCGCGATCACGTAGTCGCCGGGCTCGTCCTGCTGCACCATCAGCCACATCGCGCGTACGTAGTCGGCGGCGTACCCCCAGTCGCGTCGCGCGTCGAGCGAGCCCAGGGAGACATGCGTCTCCAGGCCGAGGCTGATGGCCGCCGCCGCGTTCGTGATCTTCCGGGTCACGAACTCGAGCGGCCGCCGCGGCGACTCGTGGTTGAAGAGGATTCCGGACGACGCATGGAGCCCGTACCGGCGCCGGTAACTCAGCGTGATGAAGTGGGCGTACGCCTTCGCCACACCGTACGGCGTCACCGGATGCAGCGGCGTGTCCTCGCGCTGAGGGACCTCGCGCGGCTCGCCGAAGATCTCACTCGACGACGCTTGGTAGAAGCGGATCGACTCGTCGACCCGACGGATCGCCTCGAGCAGGGCCGTGCACCCGACGGCGGCGAACTCGGCGGTCAGCACCGGCTGTTGCCACGACATCGGCACGAAGGACGGCGAAGCGAGGTTGTAGATCTCCTGCGGACGGGCGGTGGTCACCACGTCGACGAGCGACAACTCGTCGAGCACGTCCGCCTGGACAAGTCGGAGGTCGCCGCGAATCGTCTCGATATTGGGGAACGGCGTGCTGACGGGCTGACGGACGACACCCGTGACCTCGTACCCCTCCTCGAGCAGGAGCTCCGCCAAATACGAGCCGTCCTGCCCGGCAATTCCGAGGATGAGTGCGCGCCGCGCCAACATGGCCGCCGGACCTTAGCGGCGGTGTACGAAGACACCTCTACCATCGGCGCTCGTGCCGGCCGACTCGAAGAACCGAGGGCCTGCGTTCGCGCTCGCCGCGATCGTCGTCGGCTCGTTCGTCGTCTACGCGCTCCTGTCGACGCTCGTGAGCGTCCCGCGCGTCCACCCCGACGAGGTGCGCTACATGATCGGTGCGTCGTCCCTCGTCGAAGGCGACGGCTTGAGCCTGCGCGGCGACGAGTACGGATTCGGGCCGCTCCACGCCGCCGTACTCTCGCTCGTCCTCTGGCTCTCTTCCGATCTCGAGAGCGC
>DATKBJ010000058.1:0-5158 GCA_035514135.1 Gaiellaceae bacterium
AGGTACACGCCGTTCATCCAGTCGAGCTTCGCGTAGTCGAACGTCGCCGGGCTCGAGCCCACGCGCTCGAGCGAGAAGCGCTCGACGAGCTCGTCGCGCGACATGATCGTCGTCTCGCCGTCGGGCGCCCAGCCGAGGAGCGCGAGGAAGTTCATGAGTGCCTCTGGTACGTAGCCCGCGTCGCGGAACTCGTCGACGGAGACCGCACCGTGGCGCTTCGAAAGCTTCTTGCCGTCAGCGCCGAACACGCTCGGGACGTGCGCGTAGACGGGCGGCTCGGCGCCGAGCGCGCGTAGGACGTTGATCTGCTTCGGCGTGTTCGAGATGTGGTCGTCGCCGCGAATGACGTGCGTGATCCCGTCGATCCAGTCCTCGAGCGGCGAGGCGAAGTTGTACGTCGGCCGGCCGTCCGAACGCACGAGCACGACGTCCTCGAGCTCGGCGTTCGGTACGTCGATCCGGCCCTTGATCGCATCGTCCCAGCCGGTCGAGCCCTCTTCGGGCATCCGGATCCGGACCGCACCCTCGTCCTCGTACGCGGCTCCCTCGTCCACGAGCCGCCGCGCCTCGGTCTTCGCGCGCTCCATGACGTCGAGCTGGAACGTCGTCCCCCCGTCCCACTCGATCCCGAGCCAGCGCAACGAGCGCTGGATCTGCTCGACGGCCTCGGAGACCTCGCGGCTCGTGTCCGTGTTCTCGATGCGAAGAAGGCACTCGCCGCCCTGGCCACGCGCGAAGAACCAGTTGAAGAGGAACGTCCGCACGCCGCCGATGTGGAGGAGCCCGGTGGGGCTCGGTGCCATGCGGACGCGTACGGACATGAGCGAAGTAGCGTAGTCGCATGCTCTTCGGCGCCCACGTCTCCGCGGCCGGTGGCATCTCGAAGGCGATCGACCGGGTCGAGGAGATCGGCGGCAACGCCGTCCAGGTTTTCACGCAGAGCCCGCGCATGTGGAAGCCGACCGAGCACATGCCGGAGGAGATCGAGCGGTTCCGCGCCCGCCGCCGACAAGCGCGCGTGAAGGCGGTCTCGTGCCATGCGCTCTACCTCGTGAACCTCGCGAGCCGCGACCCGGCGGTGCGCGACAACTCGCTCACGGCGCTCCGCGCGACGATGCACACGGCCCACGCGATCGGCTCCGAGGCGGTCGTCTTCCACGTCGGCTCCCACCTCGGATTCGGCTTCGAGGACGCGGTCGAGCTCGTCGAGCCGGCGCTGCGCGAGCTGCTCGAGCTGACGACCGATCACCTCTGGCTGTGCATGGAGAACGCGGCGGGCGCGGGTGGGACGATCGGCCGCTCGATCGAGGAGCTGGCGACGCTCGCAGATGCCGTCGACCGGCATCCCCGGCTCGGCCTCTGCATCGACTCGTGCCACTGGTGGGCCTCGGGAGTCGACGTCTCGAGCCCGGTTGTGCTCGAGGACGCGCTCGCCGACCTTGACGGACGGTTCGGCCTCGAGCGTCTCCGCGTGCTCCACGTGAATGACTCGCAGACACCGCTCGGGTCGAACCGCGACCGGCACGACTACGTCGGCAAGGGCGTGATCGGCGACGACCTCGCGACATTCCTCGGCCACCCCGCCTTCGCCGGCCTCCCCGCGATCACGGAGACCTGGGAGGACGCGGGCGAGGCAACCGAAGACCTCGACCGGATGCGCGCGCTTCGCCGCCGCGGTCAGCGCAGGTGGGCTCGACGCCGCTAGGAGTCGATCGTGGCGAACACGCGGAACGTCGCGCGCTCGCGCGGAAGCTCGTGGAACTCCGGCATCCGGCAGCCGAGCTCGTCCTCGCGGTGCGGATACGTACCGACGATTTCGACCTCGCACATCGGGAGCGGCGCGCGACGAGCACGCACCGCGCCGAAGCCGCCTCGCCCGGCCTCGGCCTCCTCGAGCAGGTCGAGGTCGATCTCGACGTCGTAGATCTTCTGCATGCAGCCGACGTACGTGTGGCCCCATGCCTCGTACGCGTAGACGAACGGGCAGGCCATGCGGAGGCACGCTCCCGGGTAGACGACCTTCTCGCAGTGGACGTCGCAGTGGCCGCACGCCACCTCGTCCTGGATCCGGAGCGGGAGCTCGATCCCTGCCACAGCGTTGTCCACGACCCGATTGTGTTCCCCAGTGGCAGCCGGGCGCAAGTCTTGACAAGACAGCGGTTTTCAGGCAGTGGCGACACGCGCAGCACGGGACCGACGACCGCTTCCGTCGCCGCTAGTGTCCCGAGCCGTGGTTCGGAGGATCCTCTTCTCGTCGGTCGCGCTCGCGCCGATCACTATCGCACTGCACTACCTCGTTCACCCGCCCGAGACGCTCGAGTTCATCCTTGCCGCGCTCTCGCTCATCCCGCTCGCCTGGCTGATCGGAGAGGCGACCGAGCACGCCGCCGAGCACACAGGCCCCGGGATCGGGGGGTTCCTCAACGCCACGTTCGGCAATGCGCCCGAGCTCATCATCGCCCTGATCGCCGTGAACGAAGGCCTGACGGAGGTCGTGCGCGGGTCGCTCTCGGGCAGCGTGATCGGCAACCTGCTGCTGGTCTTCGGCGCCTCGCTCGTCGCCGGCGGCAAGGGGAGGATCGACCGGTACTCGAGCTTCCTCTCGTTCGGCCTGATCGCGTTCGCGACGGCGCTCTTCCTGATCCCGTCGATCCCGAGCTGGGACGGCAGCGACCCCGACACGGACACGCTCGCGCAGGTGTCGGCCGGCATCTCGATCCTTCTGCTCGTCCTGTACGTGATCGTGACGTGGTACTCGCTGCGGCGGCACCACACGCTGCACGTCGCCTCCGACGCGGAGATCAAGGGCTGGTCGCTGCGCGCGGCACTCGGTGCGCTCGGGATCACCACGGTCGTGACGGCGATCGTCGCGGAGATCCTCGTCGGGTCGCTTGAGGTGTTCGCGGAGGACGTCGGGCTCACCCAGTTCTTCGTCGCCGCGGTGATCGTCGCGATCGTCGGGAACGCTGCCGAGCACGGCGGCGCGGTGGTGGTCGCGTACCGCGGGAAGATCTCGTTGGCGGGCGAGATCGCGACCGCATCGGCCGCGCAGGTCGCGGTCTTCCTCATCCCCGCCGTGGCGCTGCTCTCCTGGCTGATCGACCCGCTCTCGCTGAGCTTCCGCCCGGTCGAGATTGCCGCGCTCGCCGGCTCCGTCATGTTCACCGCGCTCGTGCTCTACGGCGGACATTCGAGTCGTGCCCGCGGCGCGGCCCTGCTCGCAGGCTACGGCGTCGTCGTCGTCGCGTTCTTCCTCGCCGGCGACCGCGTCTAGGCGGGCACGCGCGCGAGGAGCGCCTGCGGGATCAGCTCCGACGCGCGCTCGACATCCTCGTCGCTGATCTCGAGATGGGTGACTGCGCGCATCACGGTCGGGTGAATCGTCCCTGAGAGCGCGACGCCCGAGGCGTGCAGGCGCGTGAGCGCTTCGGCGCGCGCAAGACCGAGCGGCGCGGTGTCGATCTGGACGAAGTTCGTCTCGACCTGGTCGAGGTCGACGGGGACGCCGGCGTCGCTCAACGCCACGGCGAGGCGACGAGCGCGCGCATGATCGTGCGCCAGGAGGTCGACGTTGTGGTCGAGGGCGTAGAGCCCGGCCGCAGCGACGATCCCGGCCTGGCGCATCGCCCCACCGAAGAGGTGCTTCTCGCGCCACGCCTGCTCCATGAGCTCGCCCGAGCCGGCAAGGAGCGCCCCGAGCGGGCAGCCGAGGCCCTTCGAGAGACAGAGCGTGACCGTGTCGAACCGGCCCGCGATCTCGCTCGCAGGGACCCCGAGCGCGGTCGCCGCGTTGAGCAGTCGCGCACCGTCGAGGTGCACCTCGAGCCCGAGCTCACGCGCCGTCGACACCACCTCGTCGAGCTCGTCGAGTGGCCAGACGCGTCCGCCGGAGCTGTTGTGGGCGTTCTCGAGCGCGAGCACCGCGGCGCGTTGATCGGCGACTTTTGTGCTCGGCTCGGCGGCTGCACGAACCTGCTCGGCGGTCACGCGACCGCGATCGCCGGGCACGCCGAGCGTCATCAGGCCTGCGTGCACGGCTGCGCCGCCGTACTCGTAGATGACGACGTGCGCCGTCTCCTCGGCGATCAGCACGTCGCCCGGGCGCGAGTGGAGCTTGAGCGCGATCTGGTTCGCCATCGTCGCGGTCGGCATGAAAACCGCCTCCTCCTGGCCGAGGAGCGCAGCGACGCGCTCCTGGAGCGCGTTCACCGACGGATCCTCGCGCTTCTGCTCGTCGCCCACAGCCGCCGCGGCGATGGCGCGACGCATGCCCTCCGTGGGCCGCGTGGTGGTGTCGGATCGGAGGTCGATCACGTGCGGGACGGTACCGTCACGCCATGGATCTCGCGCTCCTGGAGCAGACGCTGGCCGAGCACGGCGAGCCCGCGTATCGCGCACGCCAGGTCTGGGAGTGGACGGCCCGCGGTGTGACGTCGTACGAGGACATGACGACGCTTCCGAAGGTGTTGCGCGAGACGCTCGCCGAGGCGGTCCCGTTCTCGACTCTGGAGCTCGTGACGGAGCGAGAATCCAAGGACGGCACGGTCAAGGCGCTCTTCCGTACCGGCGACGGCCACCCCGTCGAGGCGGTGCTCATGCGCTACCGCGACGGCAGGCGCTCGCTCTGCCTCTCCGCGCAGTCGGGCTGCCCGCTGACATGCACGTTCTGCGCGACCGGTGCCATGCGGTTCGGCCGGAACCTCACCGCGTCGGAGATCGTGGACCAGGCGCTCCACTTCCGTCGCCGCGAGCCCGTGAACCATGCCGTCTACATGGGGATGGGCGAGCCGTTCCTCAACTTCGACGAGGTGCTCGCGTCCGCACGGCGGCTTCCGGACATCGGGATCACGCATCGTCGGACGACGATCTCGACGGTCGGGTGGATGCCCGGCCTGCGCCGATTCGTCGACGAGGTCGACCAGCCGATCCGGCTCGCGCTCTCGATCCATGCGGCGGATCCCGCGAAGCGCTCCGAGCTCATGCCCGTGAACGACCGCTACCCGCTCGCCGACGTGCTCGCCGAGTGCCGGCGCTACGTCGAGCTGCGGCGGAGGAAGGTCTTCGTCGAGTACGTCATGCTCGCGGGCGTGAACGACTCGCCCGCCGACGCGAAGGCGCTCGCGGCGGTGCTCGACCCCCGGGCGTTCAAGGTCAACCT
>DATKBJ010000059.1:0-47714 GCA_035514135.1 Gaiellaceae bacterium
GAGAGCATCGGAACGAGCCTCCGGATGGCCTCGTACGGCCTCGCGGTGCAGCGCGTCGCCGAGGCGACGACGACGCGGGGCCTGTACCCGTGACTTCCGCGCAGACCGGAGATCCGCTAGCGCGGAGTCTCCGGTCGCGCAAGATCCCTGAAGGCGGCTGCTTCGCAGCCGCAGCCAGTGCCAACAACATGAAGCTCCCGATACGCGTCACGCTCTACCACGCGGCTTCCGCGCAGACCCGAGATCCGCTAGCGCGGAGTCTTCGGTCGCGCAAGATCCCTGAAGGCGACTGCTTCGCAGCCGCGCCGCAGTGACGCACATTCCGCGCGTCACGCTCTACCACGCGACCGACTGCAGCCTCTGTGCGCGCGCGGTCGAGGTCGCCGAAGCTGTGCGCGACGAGCTCGGCTTCGAGCTCGCGCTCGTCGACATCGGGGGCGTGCCGGAGCTCGAGGCGCGCTACCGTGAGCTCCTCCCGGCGATCGAAGTCGACGGCGAGCTCGCATTCACCTACTTCGTCGACGCCGAGGCGCTCCGAACGCGGGCTCGGGCGGTTCCCCCGGCGAGCCCGGAGGGCCGGCAGGCAGAATCGTGACGCGTTGTCACAAACTATTCACAGGGGGAGCCGGTGACCGAACGCCTGACCGTCGGAGTCGCAGCTCGTCTGAGCCGGTACCTGCAGGTGCTCACTCAGGCGCGCAAGATGGGCAAGGAGCGGATCTCGTCGCAGGAGATCGCCGAGTACACCAACATCAACGCGACGCAGATCCGGCGCGATCTCTCGGCGTTCGGGAAGTTCGGCAAGCGCGGCGTCGGGTACCGCACGGACGCCCTGCTCGACGAGATCAGGCAGATCCTCCGCACGCAGGGTCAGCACAACATCGCACTGGTCGGCGCCGGACGGCTGGGCAGTGCGATCGCGAGCTCACCGATCTTCGGCGAGCACGGGATCACGGTCGCGGCCGTGCTCGACAACGATCCGGAGAAGATCGGCCATCGCGTCGGCGACCTGACGATCAGCTCGATCGAAGACGTCGGCGAGATCGCCCGCGAGCGGAACATCATCGTCGGCGTGATCGCCGTGCCGGCGGACTCGGCGCAGAACGCCGCGGACGCGCTCATCGGCGCGGGCGCGAAGATCATCTTCAACTACTCGGAGGCCCTGCTCGACGTGCCAGCCGACGTGAGCGTCCACACGTCGAACCCCGCGGTCGACCTGCTGTACGCGCTGTACTTCCATCTCGCGTGAGCTCCTAGAGCAGGATTCGCGGATGCGGATACTGCTCTGGCACGGGTACCTGCTGGGCGGCACCGGATCCAACGTGTACACGCGGCAGTTGGCGCGCGAGTGGGCCCGCGCGGGGCACGACGTCACCGTCCTGTGCCAGGAGCAGCACCCAGAGCGATACGACCTCGGCGGGGCGGAGGTCGTGCGACCCGATGTCGGGGGCTTTCTCCCCGTGTTCGTGCTCGACCGTTACGAGGGCTACCGGGTCGAGCTCCTGCAGGACTGTTCGCGCGAGGAGCTCGACGTATGGATCGAGGTGAACGCCGATGCCGTACGCGAGCGCCTGCCGGCCGACGTTCTCCTTTGCAATCACGTCCTGCTCGGCGGTGCCGTGGGTCGGGCGAGCGGAGCGCCGTACACCGTCAAGGCGCACGGCTCCGAGCTCGAGTACTCGATGCGCGGTCGCCCGGAGCTCGAGGCGTGGGGGAGAGACGTGCTGGCCGGCGCGAGTGCCGTCTTCGTCGGATCCGCGCATATCCGCGACGTCGTGGAGGAGATCTGCGGGCACGCCGAGCGCGTGCACGAGGTCCCGCCCGGCGTTGACGTCGAGGCGTGGCGGCCGCAGCCTCGGGACGACGCGCTCGCGGCGCTCGTCGCAGAAGCGCGGCATGATCCTCCGAACCCCGGTGATGCCGACGAGCGACTGCCGGACGAGGGCAACGCCGAGCGGCTCGCCTCCTTCCTCGACGGCGGCGCGCACACAATCGTCTATTTCGGGAAGCTCCTGCGGAACAAGGGCGTGCACGTCCTGCTCGACGCGCTCGCGGAAGTCGACGCACGCGCCGTGATCGTAGGTTTCGGCGACTACCGAACCGAGCTCGAGGCGATGGCTTCCGAGCGCGTGCTCTTCACCGGTCCGCTCGAGCATCGCCACCTCGTGCACCTGCTCGCGCTCGCGGACGCGTGTGTCGTCCCGTCGATCTTTCCCGAGGCGTTCGGGATGGTCGCCGCGGAGGCTGCTGCCGCGGGTTGTCCTCCGCTCGTCGCCCGGCACTCCGGCCTTGCCGAGGTTGCTCAGGGCCTCGAGGACGAGTATCCGCCGCGACTGCGGCACCTCGCAGCATTCGAGCCGGGGGATGCTGTGGATCTGTGCGTGAAGCTGGTGGAGCTGCTCGCGCTCACTGCCGAAGACAGAGCCGTAATCAGGGAAGCGGTGCGCCGGGCCGCAGTCGAGCGGTGGAGCTGGACAAGCGTCGCCGACCGGCTCATCACGCTCGGGTGCTAGCCAAGACTTCAACTACTGTAGTGCGCCGATGGGGGACGAACAGCGCCTCTCCGCCGACGAGCTGATCGCGCTCGCGCGCGAGCAGTTCGAGTCGGCTACGGACTTCACGGTCGCCGTCGAGGAGGAGTTCGCGATCCTCGATCCGGAGTCGCTCGACCTCACGAACCGGTTCGAGGACGTTCAGGCAGCGGCTCGAGGAACAGGGCTCGAGGAGCATCTTGTCGGCGAGCTCATCGCCTCCGAGGTCGAGATCCGCACCGGCAAGCAGGAGTCGTTCGCGGACCTTCCCGCTGCGATGGCAGAGCGGCGGGCACAGCTTCGCGCGCTGGTCGAGCCGATGGGTCTTCTCCTCGGCGCGACCGGCACGCATCCCTGGGCCGACTGGAAGAAGCAGCGCATCATCGACACGCCGCACTACCGGCGGAACGACGAGCTCCTCCGCTACGTCGTATGGCGGAACAACACGTTCGGGCTCCATCTCCACGTCGCGATCTCGGGGGCCGACCGCGCCATCGCCGTGGTCGCCGGACTGCGCAACTTCCTCCCCGAGCTCCTCGCGCTCTCGGCGAGCTCCCCGTTCGTCGAAAGCGTCAACACCGGCCTCCATTCGGCGCGCACGCAGCTCTTCACGCGGTTCTTCCCGCGCTGTGGCGTCCCGGACGCATTCACCTCGTGGGCGGAATACGAGAGCTTCGTCCGCTTCCTCTACGACACGGGCTCGATCACCGAGCACACACAGCTCTGGTGGAGCGTTCGCCCGCACCTCGCGTTCCCCACGGTCGAGATACGAATCTGTGACGGGCAACCCGACCTGGCCGAGGCGCAGTCACTCGTTGCGTTCGCCGCGTCGCTCGCGGCCCGCATTGCGCGTGCCTACGACGACGGTCGCGCCGTCGAGCCACTGCCGCACCGCTTGATCGAGGAGAACTTCTGGCGCGCGATCCGCTGGGGTCTTCCCGGCGAGCTCATCGACTTCGACCGCGGCGAGGCGATACCCGCGCGGCAGCGGATCGAGGAGCTCATCGAGTGGGTGCTGCCCGTCGCCGAGGAGATCGGCGCCGCACCGTACCTCGCCGTTCCGGAGCAGAACGCCGCGGAGCGCCAGATCGAGCGCTTCGAGGACGATGCGTCGCTCGAGGAGATCTACGCCGAGCAGGTGCGAGCGACCGCGACGATCCGTGGCTGAGGAGCAGCAGGTTCCGACGGAGGAGGAGCTCCGCGAGGCGCTCGACCGCGTCGGCGTCGCCGACATCCTCCTGAACGCGGCGTCTGCGGTTGCGTCGATTGGATTCCGCCGAGTGTCGGTCGAGGCCCGCGACCTCGAGCAGGCGCGGCTCGCGATCGAGAGCCTCCGTGCGCTCGAGCCGGTGCTGCGCGAGGGCGGCGTCGACGAAGCGATCGTGCGCGATCTCGAGCAAGCGCGCGCGAACCTTCAGCTTGCGTATGCAAGCGCGCTCGACTCTTCTGGTGCGGACGTGCCCGAATGAGGCATTGCGAGGTGCATTGCACAGTGTCATACTGCGGGAGTGAGCCAGCTCGTTACTCGTATTGATGACGACCTTGCCCGCGCATTGGATGCACTCGTCGCGGAGGGTGTCGTGGAGTCGCGTTCTGAGGCCGTGCGCACAGCCCTCCGCGAGCTCATCGATCGCCATCGTCGGCGACAGAGGGCCGAGGCCGACGTCGCCGCCTACACCAGGATGCCTCAGACCGACGACGAGCTATGGGGCATCGACGAGGCGACCAGGCGCATGATCGAGGAGGAGCCGTGGTGACACCCGCCCAGGGCGAGATCTGGTGGGCGGAGACGGAAGACGAAAAGCGTCGGCCGGTTCTAGTCGTGACGCGTTCCCATGCCGTGCCTGTGCTGAATGCCATCCTCGTCGCGCCGATCACGACGAGGATCCGGAAGGTAGCGACGGAGCTCCCGCTCGGCGAGGAGACGGGGCTCCGCGAGCCGTGCGTCGCGAGCTTCGACAACCTCCAGCGCATCCGGCCGGGTGTGCTGACCGATAGGGTCGGCGCGCTCGCAGATCCGCGCCAACGGATCTGCAAGGCGCTCGCCGCGCTCGCGGATTGCTGATCGCGACCGGTTGAACGCGGGCGCGATCGCCCCTTGTGATACATAATCCGCCGCGCCGGGTCACGTCGGCGCTTACTTTGTGACGGGCGTAGCGCCGAAAAGTCCGAATCGCTTACGCGACGGACTTTCCGGCGAGAGAAGCGAGACAGAGAGCAGGAGAACCGGAGGACCATGGACTTCTTCGTAGATCACGCCGTCGGGTTTGCGCTCGCGTGCGCAGCTGTGGCGGTTCTGTACGGGCTGTACCTCACCTGGTGGCTGCTCAAGCAGCCGGCCGGGAACGAGAAGATGCAGGAGATCGCGCGCGCGATCCAGGAGGGCGCTGCTGCGTATCTGCGCAAGCAGTACACGACGATCGCCGTGGTGGCGATCCTGCCGTTCTTCCTGCTCGGGTTCTACAACCAGCTCGGGTGGGGCACGGCGTTCGGATTCCTGATCGGCGCGGTCTTCTCGGCGCTCGCCGGCTTCATCGGGATGAACGTCGCCGTACGTTCGAACGTACGCACGGCAGAGGCAGCGCGCGAGGGGTTGCAGCCGGCGTTCAAGGTCGCCTTCCGCGCGGGCTCGGTCACGGGCCTTCTCGTCGTCGGCCTCGGGCTCCTCGGTGTCGCCGGCTATTACTGGGTGCTTACCGACTGGATCGGGAACTCTCCGGGATCGGCCGTGCGCGACCTGATCGGGCTGGCGTTCGGCGGTTCGCTCATCTCCGTGTTCGCCCGGCTCGGCGGCGGCATCTACACGAAGGCGGCCGACGTCGGCGCCGACCTCGTCGGGAAGATCGAGGCGGGCATTCCCGAGGACGATCCGCGCAACCCGGCCGTCATCGCCGACAACGTCGGCGACAACGTTGGCGACTGCGCGGGCATGGCGGCCGATCTCTTCGAGACCTACGCGGTCACTGCCGTTGCGGTCATGCTGCTCGGGATCGGGCTCGACCAGCCCAATCTTTGGCTCTACCCGCTCGCCCTCGGTGGCGTCTCGATTCTGTCGTCGGTGATCGGGACGTTCTTCACGCGCGTCGGTGGCGGACAGAACGCGATCATCAACGCGCTGTATCGCAGCGTGATCGTCGCAACCATCCTCTCGGCGCTCGGGTTCATCCCCGTGACGATGGCGTACGACGCGGGTGCGTTCAGCTTCTGGAACCTGTACGGCTCGGCGCTGATCGGCCTGGCGGTGACCTTCCTCCTCGTCGCCATCACCGAGTACTACACGGGCACGCGCTGGAAGCCGGTGAAGGACATCGCGAGCGCGTCCCAGACCGGTCACGCCACGAACATCATCTCGGGCCTCGCCGTCGGCATGCAGGCGACGGCACTTCCCGTGGTCGTCATCGCGGTGGGCGTGGTCGGCGCGTACTACGCGGCCGGAGAAAGCCTCTACGGCATCGGAGTGGCAGTCATGGCGCAGCTCTCGATGGCCGGGCTGATCGTCGCGCTCGACGCATACGGCCCGGTGACGGACAACGCGGGCGGAATCGCCGAGATGGCGGATCTGCCGGAGTCCGTGCGGGGTATCACCGACCCGCTCGACGCGGTGGGCAACACGACGAAGGCCGTCACGAAGGGTTACGCGATCGGCTCGGCAGGGCTCGCCGCCCTGATTCTCTTCGACGAGTACGGCCGTGGGCTCAGGGAGGAGGGACTCGACACCCTGTTCTCACTCGATGACCCGTGGGTGATCGCCGGGCTCTTCATCGGCGGCCTCATGCCCTTCCTCTTCGCCTCGCTGGCGATGCAGGCGGTCGGGCGCGTCGGCGGCCAGGTGGTCGAGGAGGTTCGGCGCCAGTTCCGCGAGAACCCGGGGATCATGGACTACACGGCCCGCCCGGACTACTCGAACGCGATTGGCATCGTCACCGGCTCGGCGATCAAGGAGATGATGGCGCCGGCGCTCATCCCGGTGGCCATCCCGATCGTCGTCGGGATCATCTCCGTCGAGATGCTGGGCGGATTGCTCATCGGCACGATCGTGACGGGCCTCTTCCTCGCCATCGCCATGACCTCCGGAGGCGGCGCGTGGGACAACGCGAAGAAGACGATCGAGGACGGGCTCTACGGCGGCAAGGGCTCCGACGCCCACGCCGCTGCGATCACGGGCGACACGGTGGGCGATCCGTACAAGGACACCGCCGGCCCGGCGATCAACCCGATGATCAAGATCGCGAACATCGTCGCGATCCTGATGATCCCGATCCTCGTCTCGATCCACGGTTAGACCCGACAGCTCGATACCCAAGGGGCGGCGTTAAGCCGCCTCTTGGGTGTTGCAGGGGTTTCTCGGCCTCACTAGGATCGGGTCGCTCAGGGGCATGGGCATGCCGTCAGTGCCCGCAACAGTCGAAAGGGGAGAGGCACAGATGAGATTCAGACTCAGTGGAGGTCGGCGTGCGTTGGCTCGCACGCTCGGCCTGAGCACTGTGGCCGCCGTCGGCGTGCTCGCCGTCGGCTCAGCAGTATCGGCGCAGTCGCAGACGCCGGATCGCACAGCCGTCGATCGCGAGCTGCCGGCGAGCATCGCCGAGCTGAAGCTCGAGACGCCGACCACCGCGACGGCCACGGCCGATCTGCTCGCGCAGAATCCCGGCGCGCAGTCCGGCAAGGTCATCATCCGGCTTTCGTCCGAATCGGGTGCTGTCGCGCTCGCCAACGGACGGAGCGAGTCGGCCGCGAAGGCTGCAGCTCGGGCGCAGCAGGATGCGTTCATCGCGCGCGTGCGGAGCATCGACTCCGGCGCTCGCGTCGTCGCGCGCCTGCAGATGGTGCTCAACGCGGTCTTGGTCGAGGTCGACGCCTCGAAGCTCACGGACATCGCGAAGGACTCGGCCGTGGTGAGCATCAACCCGGTCGGCAGCTACGAGCTCGACCTGTCAGAGACCGTGCCGTACATCGGCGCGAAGGCCGTCCAGGACGCCAAGACGACAGGGAAGGGCATCAACGTCGCCGTCCTCGACAGCGGCATCGACTACACGCACGCCGCACTCGGTGGGTCCGGGAATCCGAACGACTACACGAGCAACAACCCGAACATCATCGAGCCGGGGACGTTTCCGACCGCAAAGGTCAAGGGCGGGTTCGACTTCGTCGGCGACCTCTGGCCGGACGGGCCCCTGCAGCCCGATCCGGATCCGCTCGACTCCGGACCGCAGGCCGGTCACGGTACCCACGTCGCCCACATCATCGGCGGCAAGGGAGGCGTCGCGCCCGGAGTCGATCTCTACGGCGTGAAGGTGTGCTCGTCCGTTTCGCCCTCGTGCTCGGGCATCGCGCTCCTGCAGGGCATGGAGTGGACGCTCGACCCGAACGGCGACGGGAAGATGAACGATCGGATGCACATCATCAACATGTCGCTCGGCGCGTCGTACGGCCAGCCGTTCGACGACGACCTCTCGCTCGCGGTCGAGAACGCGACGAAGGTCGGCGTGCTGACGGTCGCCTCGGCGGGCAACTCGGCGGACAAGGCGTACGCCAACGGCACCCCGTCGTCGGCTGACTCGGCGCTCTCGGTTGCTCAGACGGCCGTTCCGAGCTCAGTCCTCCAACTTATGCAGATCCTGGCGCCGGGAACACCAGCGAACGTTCCGGCGGTGTTCCAGCCGTGGTCGACACCGCTGACGACCGTTATCGAAGGGCCTGTGCAGTACGGCGATGGCGCTGGCGGGAACGGGAACGGATGTGCTGCTTTCGCACCTGGCTCCCTCGCCGGGAAGATCGTGCTCGTCGATCGAGGCGCGTGCAACTTCACGCTGAAGATCAAGAACATCGGCGATGCAGGTGGCGCTCTCGGCATCATCGGCCTCATCGCACCCGGTGACCCGTTCGAGGGCGGAGACGGTGGAGATCGCCCGATCACCATCCCTGGCTTCATGATCAGCCAGGCGAACGCAAACCGGATTCGCGTCGGTGGCGTAGTCCGGTTCGACCCGGCGGTGGGCATCCCGCTCAAGGGCAGCATGGTCGGCTCGTCGTCGCGCGGGCCACAGCACGAGAGCACGCAGCGCATCAAGCCGGAGATCGGCGCTCCCGGAGCCTCGGTCTCGGCGATCGCCGGCACGGGTACCGACACGGGGCCGTTCGGCGGCACGTCGGGCGCTGCTCCGATGGTGAGTGGCGCGGCCGCACTCGTGCTCGAAGCGACGGGCGGATCGAGGTCGACGCCGCAGGGTCGTCCTCCGGGCAACGCGTTCGGGCTCGGCCTGACGCCGCTCGAGGTCAAAGCCGTGCTGATGAACAACGCCGAGACGAACATCATCTCGAACCCGCTGACCGGGTCTCTCGCCGAGATCACCCGTATCGGCGGCGGCGAAGTGCGCGCCGATCGAGCGGTCAAGGCGCCGGTCGCCGCGTGGGTCGACGGGCAGTCGTCCGCGGCCCTCGGCTTCGGCTTCGTCGACGTCGATGGCACGTGGACGGCGGAAAAGACGGTGCGGATCCGCAACTACGCGGGCGGCGCTCCGCGCAACTACACGATCACTCCGACATTCCGCTTCGCCGACGACGTCGCGAATGGCGCCGTCTCGGTGAGCGCACCGGGGACGGTCACCGTCCAGCCGGGGCGGGGTCGGGACACGACCTTCACCGTCAGGATGACGATCGACGGCAGCAAGCTGCGGGGGAACTTCATGAACTCCGGCAGCCAGGGTGCCAACCCGGCCTCGCTGACGACGAACGAGTACGACGGCTACCTGAAGCTGGAGGGTGGTGGCCACGCGATCAACATCCCGTGGCACGTCCTCCCGCGGAAGGCAGCGAAGGTCGCAACGTCCACGTCGACGCTCGTGCCGGGCAGCTTCCCGCAGGCAGTCGGGATCACCAACACCGGGGTCGGGGCGGCGCAGGTCGACGCGTACGCCCTGCTCGCCGAGAGCCCGGACATCCCGTCGGGTCCCGCCGGCGGTCAGAGCCCGACGCCGGACATCCGGGCCGTGGGCATCAACACGTTCCCGGTTCCGGCCGGCTTCTGCTCGGCGAGCCCGTCGTTCCTCTGGGCGTTCGCGATCAACACGCACGAGCGGCAGGAGCACCTGCTCCCGGTCTCGCACCAGATCTGGCTCGATACGGATGGGGACGGGACCGACGACTATGTCGTGCTGAACCGCGACGCGTCGGGTCCATTGACCATCTCCGACGGTCGCCAGCTCTCGTGGGTGCTCAACCTGGCTACCGGAGCGCTCAGCGCGTTCTTCTTCGCGGAGCACTCCATGAACACGGGGAACGCTGTGCTCTACATCTGCGGAGAGCAGGTCGGCCTCAGTGGCGGCGACATCCTGGCGACGAACGTCGGCATGGACGTCATCACGCAGGACTTCTACTACGGAGGTCCCGGCGACGCCGTCACGGATCTGGTCGTGACGCCGCTCGGCGAGCGGTGGTTCGGCGACGTGGACGCGCCTAGCAACCCGTCGCGTGTCGACGTGTACGACTTCGGGCCGTTCCCGGGCAACACGCCGGATCTCGGCCTCCTGCTCGTCACGAACGGTGACCGCGGCACGGGCAACCGTGGCGGAGCCACGCAGGCAACGGAGGCGCTGCTGCTGAAGGCGGGCTAACGCGCGCTTTCGAGTTCGACTGCGAAGGGCCGGGGCGACCCGGCCCTTCGTCGTTCCTACAGGCGCCAGTAGTGCCGCGTCAGCAGGACGACCACGGGGAGGATCTCGAGGCGACCGGCCCACATGAGGACGATCATCGTGATCTTCGACGCGTCTCCGAGTGGGGCGTACGAGCCCATCGGCCCCGTGACGCCGAAGGCCGGGCCGACGTTTCCGATCGCGCTCGCCGAGATCGCGAGCGGTTCGAACGCCGACAGCTCGACGTTCGTGAACGCGGCGACCTCGACTGCGATCACAGCAGCACCGACGACCCAGAGTCCGATGTAGAGGAGGACAAAGGCGGCGACGGCGCGAAGCGTCTTCTCGTCGACCGGCGTGCGGTTCAGCCGCACGGGCATGACGAGCTCGGCGCTGAGCGTCTGGTCGATCTCGCGGCGCAGGATCTTCCCGAGCAGGAGATGCCGCACGATCTTGATGCCACCGCTCGTGGATCCGGCCGACCCGCCCACGAACATCAGCGCGAACAGCGTGAGGATCGGGAGGATCGGCCAGAGGGCGAAGTCGGTGGTCGCGTAGCCGGTCGAGGTCATGATGGTCACGACCTGGAACAGGCCCGTGCGCACGGCCTCCTCGCCCTCGGCGAGGCCGTAGGCCCACAGCTGGGCGGTGAGGAACACGGTCGCGGCGGCGATGAGTGCGACGTAGAGGCGGAACTCCTCGTCGCGGACGAACACCTGCGGGCGGCGGCGCAGGATCGCCCGGTACATGAGCGCGAAGTTGGCGCCCGCGAGAATGATGAAGACGGCGATCACCCACTGGCTCGCCGCGGAGAACGCCTCGATCGAGCGCGCCTGTGTCGAGAATCCGCCGGTCGGCAGCGTCGTGAACGCGTGCGCGATCGCCTCGTACGGCGTCATGCGGTCGTCGTAGCCCAGCCAGCCGATGGCGCTCAGCGCGAGCGCCTCGGCCGCCGTGAGGAGGACGTAGAGGAGCCACAGGCGTCGCGCCGTCGAGCGGATGCGCTCCGAGAGCGTCCCGATCTCCGGGCCGGGGAGCTCTGACTCCATCAGCTGCCTGCCGCCCACGCGGAGTCGCGGGAGCACGGCGATCGCGAGGACGATGATCCCCATGCCGCCCAGCCACTGCGTGAACTGGCGCCACATCGCGAGCGAGCGGTCGAGGTCGTCGAAGTCGGTGACCACGGTGGCGCCGGTCGTCGTGAACCCCGACATGCCCTCGAAGTACGCGTCGACGGGGTGCGAGAGCTGATCGCCGCCGGCGAGCAGGTACGGGATGCAGGCGAAGGCGGCGGCGAGGAGCCACGTCATCGAGACGACGAGGAATCCTTCGCGGATGCCCACCCGGTTGCCCGGCCGGGCGGCGAGGCGCTCGAGCGCAAACCCGAACCCGCTCGTGATCGCGCCCGCGACGACGTACGGCCAGATCGGCTCGCCGTACCAGAGCGCGACGGCTATCGGAAGGGCCGCCGCGAGCCCGAGGTACTTCCCGAGGCTCCCGATGAGCTCCAGCGAGGCCCACAGGTCGATCGCGATCCGGTGGGGCCTGCCGATCCGCGCGGTGCCCGGCGTCAACTCACAGCGCCTCGACGACCCACGGTGCGTTGGCGGCCTCGGTGAAGATGATCACGCGGTCGCCCGCCTCGAGGACGTCGTCACCGTGCGGGAAGATCGCCTGCCCGTTCCGGACGATCGCGCCGATGAGCGAGCCGTGGACAGGCATGTCGCGGAAGGACATGCCGATGTAGCGGCTCGTCTCGCGCGTCGTGACGTCGAGAACCTCGTACCTGTTGCCTTCGAGCATCGCGACCTGCTGCATCCGCGGGTCGTGCGCGAAGCGGACGATCTCCTCCGCGGTCACCGCGCGCGGGTTCACCGAGACGTCGATGCCCGCCTGCTCGAACGCGCTGATCGAGACGGCCTCGTGCGCGATGGCGATCGTGAACGGGATGCCGTGGACGCTGGCGAGCGACGCGGCGTACTGGTTCTTCGCGTCGTCGCGCATCGCGAAGATCCCGGCTTGCGCCTGTCCGATCCGCTCGCGCTCGAGGAAGTCGGGATCGAAGCCGCTCGCGTTGAAGACGCGCACGTCCGGGAATGCCTCGGCCACACGGCGCGCCTGTTCGCGCTCGGCCTCGACCATGCGCACGCTCAGCCCTTGCTCGCGGAGGACGCGCGCGATCGCCGACCCCACGCGACCGGCGCCGTAGATCACGACGTCGCGCACCGTCCCGCCCTCCGGCCAGAGAAGCGCGCTCCAGGCCTTCGCGGCCGCGGGCGAGCCGATGATGACGACGCGATCCCCGTGCAGGAGCTCCTCGTCGCCGCGCGGGAGGATCATCCCGTCGCCGCGGATGATCGCCGCCACCTTCGAGTCGCTGGGCAAGCTCGCGTTGCGGAGCGGTACGCCGACGACGTCGGCGGATGCGTTTTCGTCGACGTCGAACTCGCCGACCTGCACCTGCCCGTCCGCGAAGACGTCCGTCTGGCGGGCTGCCGGCACGCCGAGGATGCGGCTGATCGCGTACGCGGTCTCGAGCTCGGACGAGACGACGAAGTCGACGTCGAGCTGGCCCTCTCGCCAGAGCTCGACGTACTCGCTGCTCGACGTGCGGATGACCGTGGTCGCTTTCTCGGCCTCGCGCCGCGAGAACATGCCGGCGACGATGTTCACCTCGTCGCGCGACGTACAGGCGATGACGAGATCGGCACGGCCGATACCTGCGGCAGAGAGATCCTTGCGACTCGTCCCGTTGCCCTCGAACACCGCGACGTCGAAGCGACTCGTCAGTGCCTGGAGCCGTGACCCCTCCGTGTCGAGGACGGTGATCTCGTGATCCTCGTGGAGGGCTTCCACGATCGTCGTCCCGACCTGGCCGGCGCCGATGAGGAAGACGCGCACGACCGCGTAGCGTACTCCTGCGGGAGGCGCTCACAAACGTCGGCTACCTTGGGGCGATGCGCGTCGCGGCCGTCGCTCTGATCGGGGTTACGCTTGCCCTCCTGTCGGGGTCGTCGCAGGCGGCTGAGAGTGCGTTCCGGCCGGTCGCCGTCGCCCGTGGGCTCGACGCTTCGGTGCAGGTCACGGCCCCAAGGAACGAGGCGCGTCGCCTGTACATCGTCGAGCAGCGCGGAACGATCCGCGTGCTCGACCGTGGGAGGCTGCGCAGCGGTTTCTTCCTCGACGTCCGAGGGCGTGTCGTGTCCGGCGGCGAGCAGGGCCTCCTCGGGCTGGCCTTCGACCCGCGCTATGCGACGAACCGGTTCGTCTACGTCAACTACACGGACCGAGACGGCGACACGCGGATCGTCCGCTACAGGACGAACGGGACGCGCGCGCTGCCCGCGAGCGCGCGCCTGCTGCTCCGGATCGGTCAGCCGTACGGCAACCACAACGGAGGTGGGCTCGCGTTCGGGCCGGACGGCTTCCTGTACGTCGGTACGGGAGACGGCGGCTCGGGGGGCGACCCTGAGAACCGTGCACAGAACATGGAAAGTCTCCTCGGCAAGATGCTTCGTCTGAACGTGCGCCGACCGGGTTCCGCTCCCGAGATCGTCGGCCTCGGGCTCCGGAATCCGTGGCGCTACTCCTTCGACCGGCTCACGGGCGACCTCTACATCGGCGATGTCGGGCAGAGTGCAGTCGAGGAGGTTTCGTACACGCCGCGCACGAGCCTAGGATTGGAGAACTACGGGTGGGACGTCTACGAGGGCTCGCGTCGATTCGAGCAGAAGGCGCCCGGTCCGGGCCGGCTCGTGTTCCCGGTGTTCGAGTACGGCCGCGAGCAGGGGAGCTGCAGCGTCGTCGGCGGCCATGTGTATCGGGGCAACGCGAGGCCGGCCGAACGAGGTAGGTACGTCGTCGGCGACTACTGCTCCGGCATCGTCTGGAGCTTCCGGGTCGCCGGCGGCGAGGCAACCGGTGTGCGGACCGAGGCGTTTCGCATTCCCGGCCTGACCTCGTTCGGCGAGAGTGCGACGGGCGAGCTCTACGCGACCGTCAGCGCGGGCGTCGTGTATCGAATCAGCTAGCTGGCTCTTCGCTTGACGCGAGGCGGCGCCTGTCCGAGCGCAGCGTATGCGAGGGCGTTCAGCGACTCCTGCAGGTCGTGCAGCTCGCGTGCCACGAGCGTGAAGCCCTCCTGCCGCTCGGTGGTGCGGTTGAGGCGTTCGAGCTCATCTGCGATCCGATCGAGGCGCTCGAGCAGGGCGTCGAGCTGGCGATCTCCGACGTCGTGTTGTTGCACGCCGACGATTTTACGGACGGTTCAGGAGGTCGGCTTGCGTTCGCACGACCGCCGCATCCGACCCGATTGCGGCCAGCAGCCGTTCGAGTGCTCCAGCGCCCGTTTCGAGCATGGAGATGCGCCGCGTCGCGCCGAGCTGCGTGAGCGCCGTTCGCGCCAGCTCGGCCGGGGCGTCGGTGAAGACGCCGAGAGTGACCTCTCCGGATGCGAGCGCCTGCAGTGCGGCGCTCGTGGTTGCATCTCGGCGCAGATACGCCGGCGCGTGATCCTGCGCGAAGCGCTCGAGCAGGACGCGCCAGTTCCCGACGCCGGCGGCATCGAGGGCGTCCGCAGCATCGCTTCGATCGGCCGGGAGCGTGGCCGAATCGACTTCGAGAACGGTCTCGGCGGACGCGAGCCATGCGTCCCACAGAGGACGCGTGTCGCCGATCGCGTCGAGCTCGATGGCGAGAGCATGCGTCACGCGAGACGTCGTGCCCGCACCGACTGCCAGACGGCGACGCCGATCGCGACGCCGAGGGCGTCGATGGCGACGTCGACCGGTGACCCCATCCTGCCGGGGACGAAGGACTGGTGAACCTCGTCACTGATCGCGTAGAGCACGCCGAGCGCGAAGGCGAACCCGGCGCGCCCGGTCGCGCGGACGAGAAGTGCTCCGAGGATCGCGTACTCGGCCGCGTGGGCGATCTTGCGCAGGCCGAGATCCCAGCCACCGAGGCCCGTCCCGAGGTCGGGAATGGACGAGAGGGCGAAGATGAGCGCAGCCCACGCGACGACTGGAAGCCACAGCACGAGCAGCCGGTGTCTGACACCGGGACCTGCCGTCTCGGACATCGGCCCGGACGGGCTCGGCTCCAACGCCCCTGCCTCCGGCGCGCGTTGGCCGAGCTGCGGCTGTTCGCCCTGTGCAAGGTCCGGCACAGAATTGACGCTACTTACTCTTGACAGAATCGGTGTCTGACACCGTCGCGCCATAGGCGCGCCTCGGTGGGTGGCGCGGTGCGGTGATAGGCTCGGCCGCAATCGAGGAGCGCGGTGAGGGAACCCGGTGCGAATCCGGGACGGTCCCGCCGCTGTGAGGGGAGTTGCTCCCCCGCCACGAAGCCACTGGCGCAAGCCGGGAAGGCGGCGAGGGAGGGAGCCCCGAGTCAGAAGACCTGTCGCGCTCCCCATAACCAGATCCCCTCGCGGAAGGGAGGATTCAGGTGTTTCGCACGTTTCTCGCTCTCGCCGGCACGGCGCTGGCCGCGCTGGCTGTCGCCGTCGCGGGAGCCGCCGGCGGGTCGACCGCTACGTCGTCGTTCCCGGTCACCGTGACCGGCTCCAGTGGCAAGGTCACCGTCTCGAAGAGGCCGACGCGCATCGTCTCGCTCTCGCCGACGGCGACGGAGACGCTCTTCGCGATCGGCGCCGGCCCTCAGGTCGTTGCCGTCGACGACCAGTCGGACTTCCCGAAGGCGGCGCCGAAGACGTCACTGTCGGGCTTCACTCCGAACGTCGAGTCGATCGCCTCCTACAGGCCCGACCTCGTCGTGATCGCATTCGACCCGAAGGGCCTGTCGAGCGCTCTCGGACGCCTCGGCATCACCGTGCTCCACCAGGATGGCGCGAAGAGCTTCAAGGGTGCATACCAGCAGATCCGCCAGCTCGGGAAGGTCACCGGTCGTGAGGCGCGCGCGTCGAAGCTGATCGCCGGGATGAGGTCGAAGATCGCCAGGATCGTCGCCGACGCGCGGGAAGGGAGACAGGATCTCTCCGTCTACCACGAGCTCGATCCGACTCTCTACTCGGCGACGTCGAAGACCTTCATCGGCCAGGTGTACACGTCGCTCGGGCTCCGCAACATCGCCGACGCGGCCGATGCGCTCGGCTTCGGCTATCCGCAGCTCTCGTCCGAGTACGTCGTCGCCACGAGCCCCGACCTGATCGTGCTGGCGGATACGGTCTGCTGCGGGCAGAAGTCGTCGACCGTCGCCGCTCGTCCAGGCTGGGATCGCATAAGCGCGGTGCGGACAGGCTCGATCGTCCGCATCCACGACTCGATTGCGTCGCGCTGGGGTCCGCGGCTCGTGAACTTCTACCGTGCGATGTCGTCGGCGCTCGCCCGCCTGCGCCAGTAGCCGTGTCGGTCGCGGTGGAGCACGCCTCGGACGTTCGCGTCCGCGGGCTGAGCCCGCTCTGGGCGTGCTCCGCTGCTGCCTTCCTGCTCGGATCGCTCGTCGTCGGTGTCGCCGTGGGCCCGATCGACCTCGGGGTCGGTGCGGTGCTCGAGTCGGCGGGCGCGCGGCTTCGGATCCCGGGCTTCACCTCGTCGCTGTCACCGACTGAGGAGGCAATCCTCTGGGAGATTCGCGTGCCGCGCGTGCTCCTGGCCGCACTCGTCGGTGCGATGCTCGCACTAGCGGGCGCGACCTACCAGGGCGTCTTCCGCAACCCGCTCGCCGATCCGTACCTCCTCGGCGTCGCAGCCGGGGCCGGCCTGGGCGCGACGATCGCGATCGCATACCTGCCGGACGGGCTGCGCGGCCAGCGGCTGCTGCCGGTCGCGGCATTCGTCGGAGGCTCGGTTGCGGTGACACTGACGTATGCCGTCGGCCGCTCCGCCCGACGTGAGCGCGACGCGGCCACGCTGATTCTCGCGGGCGTCACCGTGTCGGCCTTCTTCACGGCGTGGCAGACTTTCGTCCAGCAGCAGAACTCGGAGACGCTGCAGGAGGTCTACTCGTGGATTCTCGGCAACATCCCGAGCACGGGGTGGACCGACGTCGTGCTCATCCTCCCGTACGTCGCCGTCGCGGCGATCGTGATTCTCGCGCTGCGTCGTGTGGTCGACGTGCTGAACCTCGGTGACGACGAGGCGGCAAGCCTCGGCGTGGACGTCCGCCGTGTCCGGCTCGCTCTCGTCGTCGCCGCGACGCTCGGCACGGCTGCCGCCGTGGCAGTGACGGGGCTCATCGGCTTCGTCGGGATCATCGTCCCGCACACGATCCGCTTACTGACAGGCGTCGGCTATCGCGCGCTGCTGCCCCTCTCCGTGCTGGTGGGCGCAGGTTTCCTCGTGCTTGCAGACGTGATCGCGCGCACGGCGCTCGCGCCCGCGGAGATCCCGCTCGGGGTGGTCACCGCCTTCTTCGGAGCGCCGTTCTTCGCGCTCGTTCTGCGAACGACACGAGCAGGATCGTCGTGATCGAGCTGCGCGGTGTGACGGTCGAGCTCGGCGAGCGGCCTGTCGTGGACGGCGTCGACGCCGTCGTCGAGCACGGCGAGTGGCTCGCGCTCATAGGCCCGAACGGCGCGGGGAAGACGACGCTGCTCCGCGCGATCGCGCGGCTCGTGCCGTTCGCCGGCGAGATCCTTCTCGGCAAGCGGCCTGTCACCGAGCTCTCACGCGGGGACCTCGCGCGCATCGTCGCCGTCGTTCCGCAGGAGCCGGCGACGCCGCCGTGGATGACGGTCGCGGAGTATGTCCTCCTCGGCCGCACGCCACATCTCGGACCGCTCGCCAAGGAAGGCGCCCGCGATCGAGAGGCCGCCGCTCGCTCGCTCGCGCGGCTCGATCTCCTGCCGTTCGCACAGCGTCGACTCGGGACGCTGAGCGGCGGAGAGAAGCAGCGCGTCGTGGTCGCCCGGGCGCTCGCGCAGGAGGCGCCTATCGTGCTCCTCGACGAGCCCTTGGCGGCGCTCGACATCGGCCACCAGCAGCAGGCGCTCGAACTGCTCGACGGTCTCCGCGAGGAGTCGGGCCTGACGCTCGTCGCTGCGATGCACGATCTCACGCTCGCCGCGCAGTACGCCGACCGCATGCTCCTGCTGGATGCGGGCCGCGTCGTTGCGGACGGCGCGCCGCTCGACGTGCTCACCGAGGTAACGATCGCGGAGCACTACGGCGCTGCCATCGACGTCGTCCCGGTGGGAGACCGAATTGCCATCGTTCCGCGACGGAGGATCGCCGACCGCGACGGCTAGAGTCGGACGGTGAGCGTCGCGACTCCCGAGACCTACCTCGCTGACCTCAACGAGGCGCAGCGAGAGGCGGTTCTCGCCACGGAAGGGCCGCTCCTCGTCGTCGCCGGGGCGGGCTCGGGAAAGACGCGCGTCCTCACCTATCGCGTCGCGCACCTCATCCGCGCGTGCGGTGTGAAGCCGAACGAGATCCTTGCGATCACGTTCACGAACAAGGCGGCGGGAGAGATGCGCGAGCGGCTCGAGCTGATGCTCGGGCAGACGGCACGCGCGATCTGGATCCTCACGTTCCACGCGGCCTGTGGCCGGATGCTGCGGCGTGAAGCGCAGCGCGTGGGTTACACGTCGAGCTTCACGATCTACGACGACCAGGACCAGGTGCGGCTCGTCAAGGCCTGTCTCGAGGAGCTCGGCAAGGACCCGAAGCGCTTCTCGCCACGCGGCATCCACGCGCAGATCTCGCGTGCGAAGAACGAGCTCGTCTCACCCGAGGACTACGCGTCGCGCGTCGCGTCCTTCTGGGATCAGACGGTTGCCGAGACGTACGAGCTGTACCAGCGGCGCTTGCACGCCTCGAACGCCGTCGACTTCGACGACATGCTCATGCTCACGGTGCAGGTCTTCGAGCGCTTCCCCGAGGCGCTCGAGCACTGGCGCAAGGCGTTCCGCTACATCCTCGTGGACGAGTACCAGGACACGAATCACGCGCAGTACCGGCTCCTCCAGCTCCTCGGCGGCGAACACGGAAACGTGTGCGCGGTGGGAGATCAGGACCAGTCGATCTACAGCTTCCGGTCAGCGGACATCCGCAACATCCTCGAGTTCGAGAAGGACTTCCCGGGCACGCAGCTCGTCACGCTCGAGCAGAACTACCGCTCGACCAACACGATCCTCCGTGCAGCAAACGAGCTGATCGAGCAGAACACCGAGCGCAAGCCGAAGCGGCTCTTCTCGGAGCTCGGCGAGGGCGACCCCGTGCGCGCGATCGAGGTCGAGGACGAGCACGCGGAGGCGCGCTTCGTGGCCGCCGAGATCGCTTCGCTCATCGGCGGAGGGCTCTCCGCGAGCGAGATTGCGGTCTTCTACAGGATGAACGCGCAGTCCCGCGTTCTCGAGGACGTGCTCGTGCGGCAGGACGTGCCCTACCAGGTCATCGGCGGCCCTCGCTTCTACGAACGTGCGGAGATCCGCGACGCGACTGCGTATCTCGCCGTCCTCGTAAACCCGCAGGACGCGACCTCGCTCCTGCGAATCGCGAACCGCCCCCGACGTGGCATCGGCGACACGTCGCTGCAGCGCCTGGTCGCGCACGCGGAGAACATCGGCCTCACGCTGTTCCAGGCCATGGCCGATCCGGAAGCCGCAGGCGTAACGGCAGCATCGTGCCGGGCGATCGGCGCGTTTCACGCGACGATGGAGTCGCTGATGGCGCACTCGCAGGAGCTCCACGTGGACGAGCTCCTCGAGCGGGTTCTCGAGAAGTCGGGCACGCTCGACGCTCTCGAGGCAGAGCGGACGATCGAGGCGCGTGGGCGGATCGAGAACCTCCAGGAGCTCGTCGGCGTCGCCCGCGAGTACCGGCAGAGCGGGGAGGAGCCGTCACTCGCAGGCTTCCTCCAGGACATCTCCCTCGTCTCCGACCAGGACACGATCCGCGACGAGCGCGGCCTCGTCACCCTGATGACGCTCCACAACGCCAAGGGCCTCGAGTTCCGCGCGGTCTTCATGATCGGGATGGAGGAGGGGATCTTCCCGCACTCGCGCTCGATCGAGGAGCAAGGTGTCGAGGAGGAGCGCCGCCTCTGTTACGTGGGCATGACGCGAGCGATGGAGCGGCTGACGCTGACGCACACGCTCGCGCGCACGCTCTTCGGCCGGCGCGAGTACAACCTCGCGTCGCGCTTTCTCGACGAGCTGCCCCGCGAGGTCGAGCGCGAGCGCCTCCGCCCGTCGTCGTGGAGCGGGTACGGCTCACCTGCGGCCGCCGCGATCGAGCCGCGACCCGGGATCGCGCTCTCGACCGGCGACGCGGTTCGTCACGGTTCGCTCGGCGAGGGCATCGTGACTGGAATCGAGCCCGGTGGAGTGGTTACGGTTCGCTTCGCGGCGGACGGAACCGAACGGAGGTTGATGATCGAGTACGCACCCCTGGAGAGGATCCAGTGAGCTTTCGAGTAGCGCCCTGCACGAACCTCGAGGAGTTCGGCCAGGCGGTCTTCGCGATCGGACAGTACTTCGGCCTGGAGCCGACCGAGGAGCGGATGGAGCGCTTCTCGAAGAACCTCCCGATCGAGCGCATGCACGCGGCTCGCGAGAACGGCGTCACCGTGGGTGGCGCGGGTGCGTTCCCGTTCGAGCTCACCGTCCCGGGTGCGGTAGTCCCCACAGCGGGCGTGACGGTTGTCGGCACGTTCCCGACTCATCGTCGTCGCGGCGTTCTCCGCTCGCTCATGCGCGCGCAGCTCGACGACGTGCACGCACGCGGTGAGCCGCTGGCGCTGCTCTGGGCCTCCGAGGAGACGATCTACGGTCGCTTCGGATACGGGATGGCATCGGCTGCCGGATCCGTCTCGATCCCGAGCGACGCCGCCGCGTTTGCTCACCCTCTCGAGCGGGAGGGGACGCTGCGGATCGTCGATCAGGACGAAGCGCTCCGGCTGTTCCCGCGCGTGTGGGACGCTGTTCGCCGGAAGACACCCGGAATGCTGGGACGTACTCGCAACTGGTGGGAGTTCCGGCTCCTGTTCACGCCGCCTGGCGGCGGCGAGGACGGTCCGAAGCGGTTCGTCGTCCTCGAGCGCGATGGGAGGCCGGAGGGATACGCGATCTACCGCCACAAGCCGAAGTTCGCCGACGGGGAGTTCAAGTCGGAGCTCCAGGTCGTCGAGGCCGTCGCTCTCGATGGTCGTCCCACCGCGGAGATCTGGCGCTACCTGCTCGACATCGACTGGTCGACGAAGACCAACGCTGATCTGCTGCCCGCAGACCATCCGCTGTGGTGGCTGCTGGCCACGCCGCGTCGCATGAAGCTCCGCATCGGAGACGGCCTGTGGGTGCGACTCGTCGACGTGGGCGCGGCACTTTCGGCGCGGAGCTACGCGATGGACGGCACTGTCGTCGTCGACGTCGCCGACACGTTCTGCCCGTGGAACGCCGGTACCTGGCGGATCGCGAACGGCAAGGCGAAGCGGACGACGACGGCCCCACAGCTGCGCTGCGATGTGGCCGCGCTCGGCTCCGTCTACCTCGGCGGGGTCACGTTCTCGCAGCTCGTACGTGGCGGTCGCGTCGAAGAGCTCAAACGTGGAGCCGCAGCACGCGCCGATGCGATGTTCGCGTCGACACGTGCGCCGTGGTGCCCCGAGATCTTCTGAGCGTCTCTCGCGCGGCATCGATCGCCCAGCCATTCCTCGGTCTGCCGGCGAGCCTCACTCCGACGGCAGCGTCGGCTCGAGCCGGTCCATCGCCCAGCGCATCGCCTGGTGGATCACCTGCTCCGCACGCTCACCGTCGTGCGCCTCGCACGTGGCGAGAAATTCGCCGTAGCGATCCACCGACTGGCGGAACCGTTCGGGAGACGCGAGGACGAGGCGGTTGTACCGCTCGGAGCGGCGGTAGAGGCGCTCCACCTCGTCCACGAGACGTGCTCGCTCACTCGCTCGGTAGCAGGTCGCATGGAACTGCCAGCGCAACGCCAGGTATCCGTCGACGTCCTGGCGTGCGGCAAGGTCGCGGAGCGTCTTCAGCATCCTCCGCATCTCGCGGAGCCCGTCCTCGTCCACCCGCCGTGCCCCGAGACGTGCCGCCAGGCCCTCGAGGCCGAGGCGCGTCGCGTAGATCTCCTCGAAGTCCTCGCGTGTGAGTCGCGAGACGAACGCACGCCCTGTTGGGCCTACTTCGACGAAGCCCTCCCGCTCGAGCCGTCCGAGGCTCGCGCGGACAGGTGTCGGCGAGACCCCGAGCCGCGCGGCGAGCTCTCGGTGGACGAGCGGCGTCCCTTCGCGGAGCTGGCCGAGAACGATGAGATCGCGGAGCGCTGCTGTTACGCGCTGCTCGGTCGACTCGCGTTCCTCGAGCGGCACGATCGCGATCGTGTCGGTGTCCGCTTCCGTCATCGCTTGATCTGCACTATGCTCACCTGCGATTTGAAATTGCAAATCGCAGAAGTCTCAGAGAGTACCACTGCGCTCAGGCGACGCTCGACGTGACGGACAGGCTGCCCTCGACAGCAGCCGTGGTAACGGTCGCCGGCGCTGCGGCGCGACACCTTCGCGGGCTTCAGCCGGTCGCGCCCGGGAGGGCGATGTGCGGCCCGGCGGCGACATGTCGATGCGCCCACGCCGACAACTTCGCGCTCCACAAGCTCCTCGTCTCCGCCGCCGGCGCTTCGGTGCTCGTGTGCGACGCGGGCGGGGACGGTGATCACGGCTACTTCGGCGAGCTGATGGGCTCGACGCCCGCAACCGCGACATCGCCGGACTCGTGATCGACGGCGCGGTGCGCGACGGAGCTGGGCTCGCCGCGTCCGGCTTTCCGGTGTTTCACCGTGGCTCGGCTCCCGCTCCATGCGTGAAAGAGACTGCGCCCTCGGTCGGCGAGCCAATCGAGGTGGCCGGCGTGTCTGTCGCTCCCGGCGACATGGTCGCGGCCGATTGCGACGCGGTCGTGGTCGTCGCGCGGGCCGAGTGGCTGGAGATCGAGGCGTGCGCGCGGGGCCTCGAGGTCGAAGAGGACGAGTTGCGCGAGGCGCTCGGCCGCGGCGAGCGCCTCGGCGAGCTGTTCGGGCTCGACTTCGAGACGAGCTCGTGACCGCCGCGCGGATCGGCGTGGACGTCGGCGGCACGTTCACCGACGTGATCCACCTCGCGGCGAATGGGCGCACCTCGGTTCGGAAGGTTCTCTCGACGCCTCCCGCCTACGACCGCGCTGTCGTGAGCGCGGTCGGCGAGCTGGCACGAGCGAACGGCGACCTCGCCGAGATCGTTCACGGCACGACGGTCGCCACGAACGCCGTCCTCGAGCGTCGTGGCAGCCGGACGGCGCTTGTGACCACGGAGGGCTTCCGCGACGTCCTCGAGCTTCGACGGCTGCGCATCCCGCACATGTACGACCTCTTCTGGCGGAAGCCACCTCCTCTCGTCGAGCGGCGTCTACGGCTCGAGCTGCGCGAGCGGATGTCGGCTGACGGGAGCGTTGTCGAGCCTCTGCGCGACGAGGACGTCGTCGAAGTCGGAGCGCGGCTGCGCGAGCTCGAGATCGAGTCGGTCGCCGTGTGCCTCCTGCACGCGTACGCCAACCCCGAGCACGAGCGGCGCGTCGGGGAGGTGCTCGCGCGTGAGCTGCCGGGTACGACGGTCTCGCTGTCGAGCGAGATCCTCCGCGAGCAGCGAGAGTACGAGCGCTCGGCGACGACGGTCGTGAACGCGTACGTCCGCCCCCTGATGGCCTCGTATCTGCGGAGCATCCGTGCAGGTCTCGACTCCGACGGGATCGCCGCTCCGCTGCAGATCATGCAGTCGTCCGGCGGTGTCATGACCTCCGACGAAGCCGAGGCGAGGCCGGTCTTCGCGCTCGAGTCGGGGCCGGCTGCGGGCGTGGTCGCGGCGCTCGGGATCGCGCGCCGCGTCGGGCTCGACAACGTCGTCTCCTTCGACATGGGCGGGACGACGGCGAAGGCCTCGCTCATCGAGGACGGCGCACTGACGCGCGGCCGCGAGTACGAGGTCGGAGGATCGCTCTCGGCGGGAAGCCGCCTCCTCCGTGGCTCGGGCGAGCTCCTGCGCATACCCACGATCGACATCGCCGAGATCGGCGCCGGCGGCGGCTCGATCGCATGGCTGGATCCTGCTGGTGGGCTCAACGTGGGGCCGCGGAGTGCAGGGGCCGATCCCGGTCCGGCTTGCTACGGGCGGGGCGGCGCCGAGCCGACGGTGACCGACGCGAACGTCGTCCTCGGCTACATGCCCGGTGCGTCCCTCGCGGACGGCGAGGTCTCCATATCGGCCTCGCTGGCGGAGGATGCGCTTCGCCGCGTCGCCGACCCGCTCGGGCTCTCCGTCGAGGAAACGGCGCGGGGAATCCACGAGATCGCGAACGCGCTCATGACCCGCGCTCTACGCAGTGTCTCGTCCGAGAAGGGGAGGGATCCGCGCGACTTCGCGCTCGTCGCCTACGGTGGTGCCGGCCCGATTCACGCGGCCGGACTCGCCGAGGAGCTGGGCGTGACGAAGGTGCTCGTGCCGCCGCTCGCAGGGCTCTTCAGTGCGATCGGGCTCCTCTTCGCGCGACCGGAGTTCCACGACGTGCGTCCGTGCCACCTCGACGTGCATTTGGCTGAGCCGTCGGACGTGGGGGCTCTGTACGCCGACATGGAGGCGAGTCTGCGCGGCAAGCTCCATCACTTCGTGGACGTCGAGTGGGTACGAACCGCCGAGTTGCGCTACCAGGGGCAGAGCTGGGAGGTCGAGGTCGACCATCCACCCGCGCCGGTGACGCGGGAGTCGCTCGCCGAGCTCGTCGCGCGCTTCGAGGACGAGCACGAGCGCCTCTACGGCGTTCGCGGCCAGCCGGGCTCGCCGGTTCAGCTCCGAGCGCTGCGCCTCGCAGCTCTCGGTCCCGAGAGCTCCGGCGACGCGCTCGCACCACAGGTCGCCGAGCCGTTCCATCTCGACGCGACCAGGACGGCGGTGTTCGGCGGCGAGATCGTCGAGACGGCAGTGCGCTCGCGCGCGTCGCTCGGCGCGGAGCCCGAGCATGGGCCGCTCCTGGTCGACGAGTACGATACGACGGTCGTCGTCCGTCCCGGCTGGAGCGTTCGCCGCGAGCCGCGGACGTCGACCCTCGTTCTCGAGCGGAGAGCTGCGTGACCGCCGCGCCAGCACGCGAGCGCACCGATCCGGTGACGCAGCAGATCGTTTCGAACGCACTCGCGTCCATCGCCGACGAGATGGCGACGACGATCTTCCGCACCGCGCACTCGACGGTCGTGCGCGACGGCATGGACTTCTCGGCCGCGCTCTGCGACGCGAGCGGCGAGACGGTGGCGCAGGCGGTGAGCGTCCCCTTCCACCTCGGGTCGCTGCCAGTCGCGATGGATCGACTGCTCGTCCGCTACGGCGGCGCGATGCGACCGGGCGACGTCTTCGTGATGAACGACCCCTTCGACGGAGGCATCCACCTCCAGGACATGTTCGTCTTCAAGCCCGTCTTCGCTGCCGAGGCTCTCGTCGGCTTCGCGTGCACGACGGCGCACCACGGCGACGTCGGGGG
Organism: Gaiellaceae bacterium; assembly: GCA_035514135.1. GTDB lineage: Bacteria > Actinomycetota > Thermoleophilia > Gaiellales > Gaiellaceae > GMQP-bins7. Next base: position 25,641 of record DATKBJ010000059.1, read on the forward strand.
CCGCCTCCCGGGCTCGAGCGCCTGCGACAACACCGAGATCTTCCAGGAAGGCATTCGGCTCCCCTGGCTCCGGCTCTACGACGCGGGTGACCCGGTAGAGGACGTCTTCAAGATCATCTCCGCGAACGTCCGCATCCCGCGGATGACGCTTGGCGACCTCGGTGCGCAGGTTGCGGCCTGCACGGTCGCGGAGCGTGCCTTGCTCGAACTAGCGGAGCGCCACGGCGTCGAGCGGCTCGCGGCGCTGATGACCGGCCTCGTCGAGCATACGGAGCGGCTCGTGCGTCGTGAGATCGCGATGTGGCCGGACGGGACTGCGAGCTTCACCGACTATCTCGACTCCGACGGCATCGACCGCGTGGACGTCCCTATCAGCGTCACGGTGGCGATCGCCGGCGACACGATCGTGGCCGACTTCTCCGAGTCGTCACCGATGGTGCGCGGCTCGCTCAACAGCACGCGTTCGTTCGTCCAGGCGGTCGTCTACCAGGCCGTCCGCGCGGCCCTAACCTTGGATGTGCCCAACACGTCCGGCGCGTTTCGTCCGATCGAGGTGATCACGAAGCCGGGCACCATCACGGAGGTGGTGATGCCGGGTGCGTCGAGCATGCGCGGCGTCACGGGCTTCCGCGCCTTCGACGCAGTGAACGGCGCGCTTGCTCAGCTGATCCCGGACCGCGTGCCTGCCGCGGGGGAAGGCGGGAACACCCTCGCGATCTTCAGCGCCGAGGGTCGGGACGGAGAGCGCTTCGTCTACTACGAGCTCGTGACCGGGACGTGGGGCGCGACCCCCGAGGGGGACGGTAACGACGGGCTGGCAAACCCGTGCAGCGTGGCCGCGAACATTCCGGTCGAGGTCGCCGAGAGCGAGTTCCCGATCGTCGTCGAGCGCTACGGGCTCGTGCCCGACACGGGCGGAGCGGGGCGTCACCGCGGCGGTCTCGCCATCGAGCGCGTGTGGCGGTGCCTGACCGACGACACGTCCCTCATCGTGCGCTCGGACCGCCGCGCGCACCCGCCGTACGGGTTGCAGGGCGGACTCCCGGGAGCGACCTCTGTGAACGCCCTCCGCCGTCCCGACGGGAGCGAGGCAGAGCTCCCGTCGATGTTCTCGACGACGATCCAGGCTGGCGACGTGTACGTCCACCGGACGGCGGGAGGTGGCGGGTTCGGCGCTCCGTTCGAGCGCGCGCCGGCGCTCGTCGCCGAAGACATCGCGAACGGCAAGGTGAGCGCAGGCGCGGCGCTCGACGAGTACGGCGTCGTCCTTCGTCCCGAGGGGACGGTGGACGAGGAGGCGACACGAGAGGAGCGGGATGCACGCGCGAGCTGACGCAGTCGTAGTGGGAGGCGGGATCATCGGCGCGAGCATCGCGCACTTCCTCGTGAAGCTCGGCTACGGGAATGTCGTCCTCCTCGAGAAGTCGGGGATCTGCGGCGGTTCGACCCAGTACTCGGCCGCGCACGTCCGCCAGCACTACACGAACGAGGTCGCGATCCGGCTCGCCGTGCGGGCGGCCGGGATGTTTGCGAACGCCGAGGAGGCCTTCGGCGGTCCGGTCGGCTTCACGCAGCACGGCTACATGGTCATCGCGCCCGCGGATCAGGAGCAGGCGATTCGCGAGATCGTCCCCTTCCAGCAGGAGCTCGGAGTGCGGACGGAGATCCTCACCGTGGACGACGTCGCCCACCGCTGGCCCGAGCTCGCGCTCGATGGCATCGCGCTCGCGTGCTTCGAGGAGACGTCCGGCTACGCGGATCCGGTGGCCACCGTGCGGACGCTCGTCGAGTCCGCGAGGAAACGTGGGCTGAACGTCCACGAAGGGTGCAGGGTGCTCGGGGTCAAGACCGCGAACGGCAAGGTCGTGCGTGTCGTGACCGCGGAGGGCGAGATCGCGACCGATGTCGTCGTCAATGCGACCGGCCCGTGGGGGAACAAGATCGGCGGCATGGTCGGCATCGAGTATCCGCTGCGGTTCAGCCGCGAGCACGAGGCCGTCTTCGAGGCGCCACCCGGCCTCGGTGTCTTCCCGGTCATGTCGGACGCGATTCAGCGCATCTATCTCCGACACTACGGAGACGGCAAGGTGCTCGTGGGGGAGGGCTGGCCGAAAGAGCTCGAGCCGGCCGATCCGGAGCACTATGACGCCGGCACGGACGAGGCTCACCTCGCGCGGATGGTCCCGAAGCTCGTCAGTCGCGTCCCGGCGCTCGCCGCCCGCCTCGGCCAGCCGGGCCACGGCGGAGCCTTCGTCACGGGATACTCGGGCGTCTACGACATCACGGACGACTGGTATCCGGTCGTGGGCGAGGAGGAGGTCGAGGGCTTCTACTCGGCCTTTGGCGGCAGCGGCCACTGCTTCAAGATCGGCCCTACGATCGGCGAGTCGCTGGCACACGTCATCGCCGGCACGGAGCCACCGATCGACATCTCGAGCCTCTCCGGCCGCCGCTTCGCCGAAGGCCGGACGTTCAGCTCCGTGTGGGGGCCGGGGAACCGCGCGTGAGAGTCACGAACGTCCGCTCGACGCCGCTCGCGATCCCGCTCGAGCGGCCGTTCCATTGGAGCTCGGGCCGGCAGCTCGGAGCGAACCTCGTCCTCTGGACGGTCGAGACAGACGAAGGTGTCGCGGGCCACGGTGAGTCGATCTGTGAGGAGCCCACGGCCATCGAGGCCTACGGCGCGATCATCGCCGAATGGTTCCTCGGCCGCTCCCCCGGGGATGTCGAGGCGATCCTCGATGAGCTCTGGCGAGAGGGCAGATGGCGCTTCACGCCGCACTTCACGAACCAGATCCTGAGCGGCTTGGAGGGCGCATGCTGGGATGTGTGGGGGAAGGCTCACGGCCAGCCGGTCTCGTCGTACCTCGGCGCGCGCGTCCGCGACGAGATCGACCTCATGGCCTTCCCGCAGGGGGAGACGGCGCAGGACGTCGCCCAGCATGCGGCCGAGCTGGCTCGAGCTGGCGCACGAGTCGTCTACTGCAAGGTCGGACGGCCCGACGCCAGCGACGAGGAGATCGTCTCGGCCGTGCGTGACGCGATCGGCCCGGAGCCGCTCCTGCGCGTGGACGCGAACGAGGCGTGGGGCACGAACGAGGCGGTCGAGCGCATCGAAGCGCTCGAACCGTACGAGCTCGACTGGGTCGAGCAGCCCGTGGCCGCAGACGACGTGTCGGGACTCGCGCACGTGCGCTCGTCGGTGAACACGAGGATCGCCGCCGATCAGGCGGTGTTCACGGTCGGCGAGCTCCGGTCCGTCCTCGAGAAGGAGGCCGCCGATGTCGTTGTCGTGGGGCACCACGAGACCGGCGGCGTGCTCCGCCTCCGCCAGCTCGCCGCTCTCGCGGAGGAGCACGGCGTCCTCGTCAACCGACACGCCTGCATGGAGAGCACGCTCTCGACGCTCACCGCTGCCCAGGCTGCAGCCTGCATCCCGAACCTCACGATCGGCAACCAGGCGATGCACCAGCTGCTGACCGACCCGCTGGTCTCGGCTCCGGCTGCCGTTCCCTCGGTCGGGGCTCTCCGTGTGGCCGACGGCCCCGGGCTGGGGATCGAGCTCGACCTCGACGCAGTCGAGCGCGCGCGTGAGCGGTACGAGCGCCAGGGTGCCTACCGGTCGGTGGAGCGCTCGTGAGCACCACTCGCCTCCGGCGAGTGGTCGCGGGGGAAACCCTGTTCCCCCCCGCAGTTCCGCGATCGGAGTTCGCGCTCGCGAACTCCGATCTTGCGACAAGTACGCGTGCCCCCTTCTCCTCGAGAGCGTGGGGAACCTCCCGGTTCCCCACACCCCTCCACGCTCATAGCGCAACCAAGGTTGCCCCATGAGCCTCGACCCGGTCACCTTCGAGGTGATCCGAAACGCGCTCGTCGCGGCAACCGACGAGATGGTCCTGTCGCTCCGGCGGAGCGCGTACTCGACGAACATCAAGACGCGGGCCGACTTCTCGTGCGCATTCTTCGACGCCGAGCTTCGTTCGATCGCCCAGGGCTTCGCACAGCCGGTCCACCTCGGCTCGATGGTGCAGCAGGTGCCGAATGCCGTGCGCGGATACGGGCCGGAGAACATCGGCCCGGGCGACGCGATCATCACGAACGAGCCCTTCCCGGGCGGAGTGCATCTGAACGACGTCATGCTCGTGTCGCCCGTGCACTGGGAGGGCGAGCTCGTCGGCTACGTCGCGAACCTTGCGCACCACGTCGATGTCGGCGGCGGCGCCCCTGCCTCGATCGGTGCGTTCCGTGAGGTGTTCCAGGAGGGTGTGATCATCCCGCCCGTCAAGATCGTCGAGGCTGGCACGCTCGTCCAGGACGTGTGGAAGCTCGTCCTCGCCCAGATCCGCTCGAAGCACGAGACCGGTGGGGACCTGCGCGCGCAGGTGGCGGCGAACGCGACGGGAGTCCGGCGCGTCGGCGCGGTGATCGGCCGTCACGGGCTCGGCACCGTCCGGCAGGCGATCGACGAGCTCGTGGTCTATACGGAGCGCCGGACGCTGGCGGAGCTCGAGCGTCTTCCGCACGGCACGTACGAGGCCGAGGGATACGTCGACTTCGACGGGTATTCGGACGAGCGGGTCCGGCTGCACGCGCGGGTGGAGCTGCGGCCGGACGGCGTCCGCTTCGACGTCACGGATTCCGAGCCACAGCGCCGCGCGCCCGTGAATTCGACCTATGCGCAGACGTACTCCGCGTGCGCCTACGCGCTGAAGTGCCTCATCGACCCCGATCTTCCCGTGAACGACGGCTTCTACCGTGTCCTCCAGGTGGACACCAGGCCGGGCACGATCGCCGACTGCTCGTGGCCGGCGCCCGTCGTCGGCGGCTGGGAGACGCAGACCCGGCTCGTCGAAGTGATCTTCCGCTCTCTCTCCGACGCGCTTCCGGGAGGGGTTCCCGCGGGAACGAAGGGGATGATGTGCCACGCGGGCTTCGGGGCCGTCGACCCGGAGCTCGGCTACTGGTGCTTCCTCGAGACCTTCGGCGGCGGATACGGCGGCCGCATCGCGAGTGACGGCCCGGACGCCGTGCAGGCGCACGGCCAGAACACCGAGAACGCTCCGGTGGAGGAGACCGAGCGCGGCTATCCGGTGCTCGTCGAGCGGCTCGAGCTGGTCGAGGACTCGGAGGGGGCGGGCCGGTTCCGCGGCGGGCTCGGACTGCGGAAGGACTACCTCTTCCCGCGCGGCCCTGTGACGTTCACCGTGCTTGCCGACCGCGACCGTGAAGGTCCGTGGGGGCTCTTCGGCGGCCTCGCAGGGCGGCCTGCTGAGTACGTTCACGTCGCAGACGGCAAGGAGCACCGGCTCGGTTCCAAGTCGACGTTGGAGGTGCAGGCGGGTGGCGTCGTGAGCTATCGGACGTGCGGCGGCGGCGGCTACGGCCCTCCGCACGAGCGCGATCCCGAGCTCGTGCTCCGCGACGTGATCGAAGGGAAGGTCAGCGCGGAGCGCGCCCGCTCCGTGTACGGCGTGGCGATTGACGTCGCCGATCGGCGCGTGGACGAGGAGGAGACGCGGAGGCTGCGAGCGTGAGCTACCGCCTGGGCATCGACATCGGAGGCACGTTCACCGACGCGACGCTCGTCGACGAGGCGACGGGCGAGGTGCGGATCGCGAAGGTGAGCTCGACGCCGCGCGACCCCTCTGGCGGGTTCCTGAGCGCGGCCGAGCGGATTCTCGCCGAAGCCGGGGTCGCCGGCGACCAGCTTCGCTACCTCGCGCACGCGACCACAGTGGCGACGAACGCGATCATCGAGGGCAACGTCGCGCGTACCGGCTTCGTGACGACGGACGGCTTCCGCGATCTGCTCGAGATTCAGCGGCAGGTCCGCTCGGCACTCTACGACGTCCACTTCGAGAAGCCGCGCCCGCTCGTTCCGCGTCAGCTGTGCTTCGGTGTGCGCGAGCGGGTCGGCCCCGATGGCTCCGTCCTGCGCGAGCTCGACGAGGAGCACGCCCGCGAGATCGCCGACGCCCTGGGCGCCGAGGGCGTCCAGGCGGTCGCCGTCTGCCTCCTGCACGCGTATGTCAACCCGGCGCACGAGCAGCGTGTGGGAGAGATCCTCGCCGCGGAGCTGCCGGGCGTCGAGATCTCGCTCTCCTCGAGCGTCGCCCCCGAGTTCCGCGAGTATCTGCGCGCGTCGACGACGGTCATCAACGCGAGCATCCAGCCGGTGGTCGCGCGCTACCTCCAAGGAATCGAGGAGCGGCTCAGCAGCTCGGGCGTCGAGGCGGATCTCCTCGTCATGCAGTCGGCCGGCGGCGTTTACACGGCGGAGGCGGCGAAGCGGCGACCCGTGTACATGGTCGAGTCGGGGCCGGCGGCGGGCGTGATCGCAGCCGCCGAGCTCGGCCGCGCGCTCGGCCGCCTCGACGTCATCTCGTTCGACATGGGCGGCACGACGGCGAAGGTCGGCCTCGTCCAGGACGGCACGCCGACGGTGACGAAGGACTACCAGGTCGGCAGTGCGGCGCACGCCGGGGTCGGCGGCTTCCAGTTCAGTGGCTACCCCGTCCGCACACCCGTCGTCGACCTCGTCGAGATCGGCGCCGGCGGCGGGTCGATCGCCTGGATCGACTCGGGCTCGAAGCTCCGCGTCGGCCCCCGTAGCGCAGGCGCCGACCCTGGGCCTGTCTGCTACGGAAAGGGAGGCACGGAGCCGACGATTACGGACGCGAACCTCGTCCTCGGCCGTCTGAGCCCGGCCAACTTCCTCGGCGGCGAGATCGCGCTCGACGCCGACGGTGCACGCGCTGCGATCGAGGAGCGCTGTGCTGCACCGCTCGGGCTCGACGTGCTCGAGGCCGCGCACGGCATCGTCGAGATCGCGAACGCCGCGATGGGGAATGCGCTCCATCTCGTCTCGGTGCAGCGCGGCTACGACCCGCGAGGCTTCGTCCTCGTCGCCTTCGGTGGCGCAGGTCCGGCGCATGCTTGTGCGCTCGCCCGCGACTCTGGCGTCGAGACGGTCCTCGTCCCGCGCAGCCCCGGCACCTTCTCGGCGACCGGCCTTCTCGTCACGGACCTCGAGCACGAGTACACGGCGATGGTGCTCGCCCGACTGGCGGAGACCTCGCAGGAGGTGCTCGACGCTGCCTTCGCGCCGCTCGAGGAGGCCGGCACGCACGACCTCCAGCGAGAAGGAACGGCGCCCGAGGACATCTCGTTCGTCCGCCAGCTCGATCTCCGCTACGTCGGGCAGAGCTTCGAGCTCACGGTGCCCTCCGGCGAGCCGGAGGAGGCAGCGAGACGTTTCCACGCCGAGCACGACCGCGCCTACGGCTTCAGCGCTCCCGAGGAGCCGGTCGAGCTCGTGAGCGTGCGCGTTCGTGCCGTCGGCCGGATCGCGAAGCCCGCACTGCCCGTGCTCGCCGAGGGGCCACTGCCGGATCCGAAGGAGCGGCGGCCGGTGCACTTCGCCGAGGTCGGTGGGTTCGTCGACGCCGCCGTGTTCGACCGGTACACACTGCCTGCCGGAGTGCGCTTCGAAGGCCCCGCGATCGTCGAGGAGTACGACTCGACGATCGTCGTCCACCCCGGCTTCGCGGCCGACTCGGACGTCCACGGCAACCTGTTCCTGAGGAGGACCTGATGTACGGCATCGTCGTCGCCAAGGACGTGATGATCCCGATGCGAGACGGAATCCGACTCGCGAGCGACGTCTATCGTCCGGCGTGCGACGGCGCGGTCGTCGAAGGCCGCTTCCCGACCATCGTCTGCATCACGCCGTACGACAAGACCGAGCGCCGCTACGCGGAGATCGCCGACTTCTTCGTCCCGCACGGCTACGCGGTCGTGCTGCAGGACCTGCGCGACCGTCATCGCTCGGAGGGGACGAAGGAGTACTTCCACGTCGTCACGCCGCACACGGGTGAGGATGGCTACGACACGATCGAGTGGATCGCGTCCCAGCCGTGGAGCAACGGCCGCACCGGAATGGTCGGTAGCTCGTACGCGGCGATCACGCAGGTGCGCACGGCGCTCGAGCGCCCACCCCACCTCACGGCGATCTGGCCCGACGTCACGCCGACGTGCATGTATCACCACCAGACGCGCGAGGGTGGCGCGATGCAGCTGCACATGTTCTGGGCGCTGTACATCCATGCCTCCGATGCCCATGAGGTGCAGGACGATCCAGTGAAGCAGGAGGATGTCTGGAACGACCTGCGCAACCTGCGGCAGCTGTTCTGGGAGTGGCCCTGGCACGAGGGAGAGCTCGCGCTACGGCATATCCCGGCACTCGACCGGACGCTCGAGGACTACTGCACGCGCGGGGCGTACGACGAGTACTGGGCGCGGAAGGAGAACGACTTCACGCGCTTCTGGCCCGACCATGCGGACATTCCGGCGACGATGACGACGGGCTGGTACGACGGCTTTCCGCACGCCGACACGGAGTACTTCGCGGCGATGGCGGCGAAGAACGCCTCACCGCAGCGGCTGATCGTCGGCCCGTGGAGCCACGTCGGTATGCGTGGGGAGGCGTCGTGGACGCTCGACGTCGACTTCGGGCCGGACTCGGTGTGGGGCGTCCGTCGGTACTTCGAGCGTCAGCTCGAATTCTTCTCCCGCTGGCTCCCGGACGACGCGACGGGGCATCCCCACGACGAGGCACCGGTCAGCATCTTCGTCATGGGCGGCGGGAGCGGATGCAGGACGGCCGACGGAAAGCTCGACCACGGCGGCCGCTGGCGCGACGAGCACGAGTGGCCGCTCGCACGCGCTGTGCCGACCACGTACCACCTGAGCGGTGACGGCTCGCTGCGCGAGGAGCCGCCATCTTCGGGCGACCAGCCGAGGCGCTTCGTCTACGACCCGGAGAACCCGGTGCCGACGATCGGCGGGCTCTACTGCGCCGTCGGCGAACTGCCGCCGACGGGCGAGGGCATGGAGCCTGCCTGGATGCGACTCCTCAATCCCGCGCTGCTCCTGCGGAACATCATGACGCCGGGTTCCGCGGATCAGGTCGAGAGGGAGGAGTTCTTCACGGCTCGTCAGCCGGGGCGGCGGCTCTCCGAGCGGGACGACGTGCTCGTGTACGAGACGGAGCCACTGACGGAGCCGGTCGAGGTGACAGGTCGGCCCGCTGTTCGCCTGCGCATATCGTCGAGCGTCATGGACACCGACTTCACCGCCAAGCTGATCGACGTGTACCCGGCCACCGAGGACTACCCGGAGGGCTACGACCTACTCCTGAACGACTCGATCATCCGCTGCCGGTACCGGAACGGCTTCGAGTCGGAGGAGCTCATGGAGCCCGGCGTCGAGTACGAGGTCGAGATCTCGTTGCCGCCGACCTCGAACGTCTTCGCCGCAGGGCACCGGATACGCGTCGATGTCTCGTCCTCGAACTTCCCTCGCCTCGAGCGCAATCCCAACACGGGCGAGCCGATCGGGCGGCACACGCGCATGGTCTCGGCCGAGAACATCGTGCACGGCGGTCGTGTCGTGTTGCCAGTCATCCCCGCGTGATCGCCTGGCGCTGCGTTCCGGACGGGCCGTTCCTCATGGGCAGCGACGTCGCGGCGGCCTACCCGCCCGACGCGGACGAGGTTCCACGCCGTGTGGTCTCGCTCGAGCCATTCCGTATGGCGCGCGCCCCGGTCACGAACAGCCAGTACGCCCGCTTCGCAGCGGAGACCGGCCGAGCATGGCCGGCTCCGGGGGACGCCGATCTTCCCGTCACGTATGTGACCTGGGACGACGCGGCGGCGTTTTGCGCGTGGGCGGGAGCGCGCCTGCCCACGGAAGAGGAGTGGGAGCACGCAGCCCGCGGCACCGACGACCGCTTGTGGCCGTGGGGAGACGAGCCACCGGACGGCTCGCGTGCCGTCTTCGCGGCCGGTATCGGGTCGCCGCGTCCCGTGGGCTCGGTCCCGGCGGGCGCGTCTCCGTATGGCCTCCTAGATCTGGCCGGGAACGTCTGCGAGTGGACGGACGGCTTCTACGATGTGGGCCTGGAACGCTCGGTGCGCGGCGGCTCGTTCGTCGACGGCGCGGACGGCATCCGCTGCTCGACTCGCCGTCCCGTGCTCGGGGCGGCCCGCGATCACTACGTCGGGTTCCGACCCGTGGCTGCGCCGGGCGAGGGACGCGGCGATCTCGAGTGGGCGGATATTCCGGGCGGTGAGGTCCCGATCGGGCGCAATCCGGTCGCGTTCCGAGGCGACTCCCTCGCCGACGAGCTGCCACGGCATGTCGTCGACATCCCTGCACTCGAGCTCTCGGCCACACCGGTCACGAACTCTCAGTACGCAGCGTTCGTCGCCGACGGCGGCGCTCGGCCGCCGCACTGGCTCGAGGGCCATCCGCCCGACGAGCTCGCCGAGCACCCGGTGGCGTGGGTCGACTGGCACGACGCGGACGAGTTCTGCCGCTGGGCCGGCGGTCGCCTGCCGACCGAGCCGGAGTGGGAGAAGGCCGCGCGCGGCACCGACGGGCGGGCGTACCCGTGGGGAGACGAGCCGGACGAGCGGTGCGCCGTGGTGGGTCGCGGGATCAAGCGCGGCACGACCGAGCCCGTCGGCTCGCTGCCCGGCGGTGCGAGCCCGTACGGTCTCCTCGACATGGCAGGGAATGTGTGGGAGTGGACGGCGACGTGGTACGGCCCGTACCCGGATGCGCCAACAGAGGGGACCGAGCGGGTCCTGCGTGGCGGCTCGTACGCGAGCCCCGGTCTGAGCTGGGCGAGGTGCGCGTCACGCAGTCGTAGCCACCCCAGCCGCCGGCAGGCACACATCGGTTTCAGGGTCGCGAGAGGAGGGGGCCACCATGCCCGACAGGGTTGACGCGGACGCGCTCGCCGAGCTCACGCTCGAGCTCGTCGAGGTATCAAGTCCCACCGGAGACACTACGGACGTCGCGCGCATGTACGGCGCGCGGCTCGCGGAGCGTGGGCTCGAGGTCGAGGTCCTCGACCAGGTCTTTCCGAGGACGCCGACTGTCGTCGGACGGCTGCGCGGCGGCAAGCCGGGGCCGACCGTCGTCCTCAACGGCCACCTGGACACGGTTCCGATCCCGCACGAGCCGGCCCGCCTCGACGACGGACGGATCGTCGGTCGTGGAGCGGCGGACATGAAGGGGGCGCTCGCCTGTGCGGCGGAGGCAGCGCGAGCGGTTGCCGAGCGAGGCCCCTTCCCCGGCGAGCTCGTGATCGTGGCGATTGGACTACACGAGGCGCCGACCGGGCGCGGGGAGGACCTGACGTACCTTCTTCGCGACGGTGGGTTCACGGCCGATTTCGCGATCGTCTGCGAGCTCGGCGGTCACGCGCTGCCCGTCGCGCACATGGGGCAGGCGACGATGGAGATCGAGATCTCGCGTCCGGGGATGGCCACGCACGAGCTGCAAGCGCCGCCCGGCACGCCACATCCGCTCTTCGCTGCCGGTCGCGTGATCGAGGCGATCGCGGCGCGCAGGGACGAGCTCGCGCAGAGTGAGCACGAGTGGGTGGGCGCCGAGACCTACTTTCTCGGAGAGGTGCACGGAGGCGACTTCTACAACCGCCACCCCACGCGGTGTCGCATCGTGGGTACACGTCGGTGGGCTCCCGGGCATTCCTTCGAGGAGGTCGAATCGGAGCTGCGCTCGCTGCTGGCCCCAATCGTCGAGGAGACGGGCTGCGAGATCGAGCCCGATCTTCGGCTCGTGCGCGACACGTATCGCATCGACCCCGACCACCTGCTCGCGCAGGCGCTCCGCGGTGCCTACCGAGACGTCACCGGTACGGAACTTCCGCTGATCGGGATGAAAGTGGTTGCCGACGGTGCGATCTTCCATGCAGCCGGGATCCCGACCGTGTATCACGGCCCCGTCGGCGAGGGCGCGCACGCCGATGTCGAGTCGATCGAGGTCGCCGAGCTCGAACGTGCGACGAACGTGTACTTGCGCACGCTCGAGCGGCTGTGGGCGTGAGCCGCGCGCGCTACGACGAGCTCCGGTCTACGTTCTCCTGGAGGCTGCCGGCGACCGTGAACATCGGCGTAGAGATCGCCGACAGCCAGCCGCGTAACGCGCCGGCGATCCTCGTCACCGATGGACGCGAGATCACACGGGTGGCGACGTTCGGCGAGTTGTCCGACGACTCGAACCGTCTCGCGAACGCGCTCGCGGCGCATGGGGCGACGGCGGGCGAGCGAGTAGCGATCGTCCTGTCGCAGCGGGTCGAGACGGCGCTCGCGCACATCGCGGCGTACAAGCTCGGCGCGGTGGCGCTCCCGCTCTCGTCGCAGTTCGGGAGCGACGCGCTCGAGGTGAGGTTGCGCGACGCGACCCCGCGCGTCGTCATCGGTGAGGCCGAGGCGCTCGAGCGGGTGCGCGCGACCGGCACGGACGCCCTCCTCGTCGACGCCGACCACGAGCTTCCCGCGCTGCTGGCGGGCGCCTCGCCACGGTTCGAGGCCGCTCCGACCGCCCCCGACACCCCCGCGCTACTCGTCTACACGTCGGGAACGACCGGCCCGCCGAAAGGCGCGCTCCACGGGCACCGCGTGCTCGCAGGCCACCTCCCCGGCTTCGAGCTCTCGCACGACTTCTTTCCGCAGCCGAGCGATCGGATCTGGACGCCGGCGGACTGGGCGTGGATCGGGGGGCTGTACGACGTGCTGGTGCCCGGCCTCGCGCATGGGATGCCGGTGGTGGCGTACCGCGCGCGGAGGTTCGACCCGGAGCAGACGCTCGATCTGCTCGAGCGCATCGGCGTCCGGAACGTCTTCATGCCGGCCACCGCACTGCGGATGCTCCGCGCCGCGGCCGGCAGCGGCTCCCCGCGCCTGCGCACCGTGGCGAGTGGCGGCGAGACCGTCGGCGAGGAGACGACCGCATGGGTCGAGGAGCGGCTGGGTGTGCGGCTGAACGAGTTCTACGGCCAGACCGAGGCGAACCTCCTCATCGGCAACTGCTCTGCGTGGCCGGCCAAGCCGGGCTCCATGGGGCTCCCGTACCCCGGGCACGACGTCCGTCTCGTCGACGGCGAGGTGGCTGTGCGGGCGGAGGGGAACCCGGTGACGTTCCTCGGCTACTGGCGCAACGAGGCTGCGACCGCGGCCAAGGTGCGGGACGGCTGGCTTCTCACCGGCGACCTCGCAGAGCAGGACGACGACGGCTACCTCTGGTTCGTCGGCCGCGTCGACGATCTCATCTCGAGCGGCGGCTACCGCATCGGCCCGGGGGAGATCGAGGACTGCCTCATCCGCCATCCTTCCGTCGTTCTCGCGGCGGCGATCGGCGTCCCCGACGAGACGCGCGGCGAGGTCGTGAAGGCGTTCGTCGTGCCTGCGCCGGGGGCCGCAACCGGCCAGGATCTCGCGGCGGAGCTCAGGGTCTGGGTGCGAGAGCGGCTCGCGCCGTACGAGGTGCCGCGCGCAGTCGAGTTCGTGGACGAGCTTCCGCTCACGGTGACGGGGAAGATCCGACGCGGCGAGCTCCGGCGGCGTGAGGCGGAGCGGCGCTAGCGTACGACGCCGCCGGGGCGCTCACCGGTCGGCGCTCCGTCGCGCCACACCCGCCGCCCCGCGACCCACACGCCGACGACGCCCGGCGGCGACTGCACCGGCTCCGCGTACGTCGCCGTGTCCACGTACGTGGTCGGGTCGAGAAGAACGAGGTCTGCGCGTCTCGTCGGCTCGATCACGCCTCGATCGACGAGGCCGAGTCGAGCTGCCGCGCGGCCGGTGAGTCGCGCGATCGCCTCTTCGACCGGGAGCAGTCCCTCTCGGATGACGAAACGGCCGAGGAAGCGCGCGGCGGTGGCGTACAGGCGCGGATGCGGACGCGCACCGAAGATGCCGTCCGAGCCGACGAGCTGGAGGCGGTGCGTGGCGATCTGTCGTACCGCCTCATCGGAGGCGTAGTGAAGGATCATCGTCACGTCGAGCGACGACTCGACGAGGAGGTCGAGGGTCGTTGCAAGCGGGTCGGCGGCGCGCTCGTCCGCGACCGCCGCGAGCGTTCGGCCGACTGCGCCCTCGTTCGGCGCCGCAGCGTTCGCGATCTCGATGCGCTCCGAACCAAGCGTCCCGAGGATGTTCTCCCAGCCCGGGATGCCGTTCTCGATGTCCGCCGCCATGCGCCGCCGCTGCTCCGCGTCGTCGAGCCGGGCGAGCGTAGCGGCCGACCCGCCCTCCTGCGCCCAGGCCGGAAGCACGCTCGCGAGGAGCGTGCTCCCAGCGCCGTACGGGTACTGGTCGAAGGTCACGTCGTGGTTGCGGCTCGCCTCGTCGAGCAGCTCGAGCAGCGGCTCGACGAGGCGCTCGTCGCCGAGCGACTTCAGGTGCGAGATGTGGACCGAAGCACCGGAGGCGCGAGCGACCCCGATCATCTCCTGGACGGCGTCGAGCAGGCCCGCCCCCTCGTTCCGCACGTGCGGAACGAGGGGCGCTCCGACAGCCGCGGCCTCCCGTGCGAACGCGACGAGCTCCTCGGTCGCCGCATACGCGCCCGGGAGGTAGACGAGGCCGAAGGAGAGCATGCGTGCGCCTGCCTCGAAGCCGAGCCGCACCTCACGGCGCATCGCGTCGAGCTGCGCCGTCGTCGGGGCGATGTCTCCCCCGCCGAGGACGACGTCGCGAACCGCGCCGTGCGGCACCGACGCGACGAGCGACATGGCGGGACGAGCAGCGTCGAGCGCGTCCAGGTACTCGGCGATCGTCGTCCACGGCCAGGGGTCGGGGCCACCGCCTTCGAGCGGGCGGAGGTAGTCGCGGCGATCGGCCCATCGCGTCTCCGGTACCGGTGCCGGCCCGAGCCCGTCGGGATTGACCACCTCGGTCGTGAAGCCCTGGCCGATCTTCGGGGCAAGGAGCGGATCGTCAAAGGGAGCGAGCGCGGAGTGCGCGTGGAGGTCGATGAACCCAGGACAGAGGAGGAGGCCGTTTCCTTCGATGACCTCTGCGGCGGTCGTGTCGGCGAGACTTGGCGCGACGGTTCGGATGACGCCGTCTGCGATCCCGACGTCGGCGCTTTCGCCGGGGGATCCGTCGCCGGCGTGCACGGTCGCCCGGCGGATCACGAGGTCGAAGCTCACGTGAGAAGCGGCCGCCGGAAACTCACGGCGGTCGCAGCGAGCCCCAGCGCCACGGCCTCGAGCGCGACGCCGAACGCCCCGATGAGGCCAGCCGCCTGGATCACGCCGAGGAGATGGCCTGCGATCGCGATCGAGATGAGCACGAGGTTGAGGAGCGCCTGGTGCGCGACCTCGACCTCGAGGGCGCGCGCACCGCTCAGCGACGCGGCACCGACGCTGTTCGTGAGCATCACCCGTTTCCCACCGCCCACGGCGCGAGCGCCCGCTCGAGCTCCGGTGCGCAGTCCGACGCTCCTCCGAACGGCAGGCGCGCCAGGCCAGGCGCCTGGAAGTGGGCGCCGTCCACGACGGGGAGTCCGGCGCCGACCAGCGCGTCCGCGAGGCTGGTCTGCCCCTCCCGCCTACCGACGAAGAGGAACGGGCCGCCTCGTGGCGGAACGACGTCGAGGCTCGTACTCGAGACGGCCCGAAGTGCCGCAGTCCGATCCGCGGCCATCTCGGCGTGCACGCTTTCGAGCCACTCGCGCGAGCCTGTGAGTCCAGCGAGCGCGGCGGTCTGCGACGCGATGCCGACCCGTAGGCAGTCCCATTCGAGGGTGACGGCGCAGCGCGTGATGAGGTCGGCAGGACCTGCGACGAGGCCGAGTCGCAGATGCGGCATCGCGAGGCTCTTGCCGAGACTGCGGATCACGAGCGCGCGCTCGGCGAGCCCGAAGGCCGACGACAGCTGCGCGCCTTCCCACAGCGAGCGCTCGTATGCCTCGTCCGTGACGACGAGGAGGTCGTGTCGTTCGGCGACGGCGACCGCGGCGGCGACTTCCTCCGCGGAAGGCACGTACCCCGTGGGGTTCTCCGGATTGCAGAGGAGGAGCACGCGCGTGCGCGAGCCGACGGCCGCCTCGATCGCGCCGGGGTCCCAGCCCCATCCCGTATCGCCGCTCGCAGGGACGAGGACGGGCACGCCGCCGCCGCGGCGGACAGGCGTCTCGAAGAAGAAGCACGGCGCCGGCACGACGACCTCGTCGCCCGGCGAGAGGAGCGAGCGGAAGACGACGCCCAGCGCCTGCATCGCACCGTTCGTGACGAGGAGCTCGGTCGACGGGTCGACCCCGCGTCCCGTCGTGGCCTCGAGCTCGACCGCCAACGCCTCGCGGAGCGCGCCAAGCCCGCGTGCGGGCGGCGTTCGCATCGGCGCCGAGAGGACGCGCGCGACCGCTTCGACGACGTGCGGCGGCAGCGCGGGTGCCGGCGTCCCGTGGAGCGGGACGGGCTCGACGTCACGCGCGCGGAGAGCCTCTTCCGCCGCGTACGTCGGAAAGCGCGTCACGAAGGGACGACGGGCAGGAGCACGTGAGACGGGTACGCGCTCGTGTGCAGCAGCGTTTGCCGGGCGATCTCCATGCGCGTCCCGGTGGCGACGTCCTCACCGGTGTTGAGGTTCCGGCTGAAGCGGGGGAAGCTCGAGCTCGTGACGTCGACCCTGAGCCGGTGTCCGCGGCGGAAGAGGTTGCTCGTCGGATACATGCGGATCCGGTACTCCGCCACCTCGCCCGGCTCGAGAAGCTCCGTGCGGTCGAGGCCGTTCCGGTAGCGAGCGCGGAGGATCCCCTCGCAGAGGAAGAGCGCCCGTCCGTCGGGCTGGACGTCGGAGAGCCGCACGATGAAGTCGGTGTCACGTGCGCTCGACGCCGCGTACAGCACGGCTTCGACCGGACCCGTCACCTCGAGTTCGGTCTCGAGCGGCGCGCTCGTGTAGCAGAGGACGTCATCACGTCGCTCGAGCGGACGCTGATCCACGGGCCCAGGCCCCACGGGCTCGACGGCGTTCTGCAGCATCGTGAGGATCGAGTTGTTCCCACCCAGGGTCGGGACCGGGTTCGCGGGGTCGTAGCGGTACGTGTCCGCGGGCTCGTCCGCGCTCGGCGCCTCGCGGCTCACGAAGCCGTCGCCGGCAAGCGAGTTCGCTCGCCCGCCGCTCCGCAGATAGAACGGTGTGAGCTCCGTCCCCGGAAGCGGCCACTCGGACTCGTGCCGCCAGCGGTTTGCCCCCATGACGAAGAGGCTGATCGGTGGCTCCTCCAGGATGCCCGTGTCGAGCTCCTTGAGCCACTGGTCGTACCAGCGCAGGTCGTCGTCGCGGATAACGCGCGACGCCTCGTGGCCGAAGTCATGTCCGCCGACGACGCGGGTGAACTCCTCCTCGTGCGACCACGGGCCCATGAGCACGCGCTGGGGGACGCGACCGGCGAGCTCCTGGAACGTCCGCATCGTCGCGCCCGCGTAGGCGTCGTACCAGCCGCACTGCTGGAACACGGGCACGGTCATCGCCCCCGGCCGGTGGCGAATGGACTCCCAGTACGCATCGCGCACGGGCCGGGACAACCACTCGCGCCAGCAGCCGACTTCGCGGCCGATTGCCTCGACGTCGATGTCGATCACCGGCAGGTGGCGGAGCACTCTGTCGTTGAGCATGAGCCGCCCGGCGCTTTCTCCGGTGACCGCGCCGATCGAGGTCGACCAGATGAGCGCGGCGCCCAGCGAGAGTGCGAGTTGGTACGCGCCGCCGACGTAATGACAGTCCGCGAAGTAGTCGTCCATGATCACGTGCGGCGCCATGCAGCGGACGGCAGGGTGTGCGTGCGGGGCGAGCTGCCACTGGACGATCGCGCCGTAACTTCGGCCCCACGTGCCGACGCGCCCGTTGCACCACTGGCGCGTCTCCACCCACTCGACGGTGTCGAATGCGTCGTCGCCGTCGCGCGTGTACGCCGTGAACTCTCCGTCCGACTCGTAACGACCGCGGACGTCGACCACGACCGCCGCGTACCCGTGCTCGGCATAGTAGGCGCCCCAGGAGACGAATCGGTCGCGCGTCGACTCGTACGGTGTCCACTGCACGATCGTCGGAAATGGACCTTGTGCGAGCGGGAGGTAGACGTCAGCCGAGAGCGCGACTCCGTCGCGCACGGGGACACGGCAGTCGTGGAGGATTCGAACGTCGTGGCGCGCGTCGGAGCGCGTCATGCAGCGGTGGCGCCCATCGGGACGGGCTCGCCGGCGAAGTGGCACGCAGCCACATGGCCGTCGCCGTGGTCGACGAGCGGAGGCTCCAGCTCCGCGCAGATGTCCTGAGCGAGTGGGCAGCGCGTCCGGAAGCGGCAGCCCGATGGGGGGTTGATCGGGCTCGGCACATCCCCCGTGAGGACGATGCGCTGGCGCTTCCGTCCGGGAACGGGCTCCGGGTTCGCGGACAGGAGGGCAACCGTGTACGGATGCAGCGGGCGCTCGAAGAGGGCGCGAGCCGGGGCGAGCTCCACGATCTTGCCGAGATACATGACCGCGACCCGGTCCGAGATGTAGCCCACGACGGCGAGGTCGTGTGCGACGAACAGGTACGTGAGGTCGAACTCGCGCTTGAGCTCCACGAGCAGGTTGAGGACCTGCGACTGGATGGAGACGTCGAGAGCCGACACCGGCTCGTCCGCGACGACGAACCGCGGTTGCAGTGCGAGCGCGCGTGCGAGCCCGATGCGCTGGCGCTGCCCGCCGCTGAATTGGTGCGGGTAGCGGCCCGCGACGTCCCGGCTGAGACCGACGCGCTCGAGCGTGTCGAGCACGAGCGCCCCGCGCTCGGCCCTCGAGCCGACGGAGTGGATGGCCAACCCCTCGCCGACGATGTCGCGCACGCGCATGCGTGGGTCGAGCGACCCGACCGAGTCCTGGAAGACGATCTGCATGTTCCGGCGGTAGGGCTTGAGCGCGCGGCCTCGGAGCTTGGTCAACTCGGTGCCGTCGAACTCGATCGACCCTTCGGTCGGCTCGAGCAGCCGGAGCACGACGCGGCCGAGCGTCGACTTGCCGCACCCAGACTCGCCGACGAGCCCGAGCGTCTCGCCCTGCCGGATCTCGAGGTCGACGCCGTCCACCGCCTGGAGGTATCCCGCCGCGCGGCCGAAGACGCCCTTGCGCACGGGGAAGTACTTCTTCAGCCCGACAGTGCGCAGCAGCGGGCCGCCGTTCGAACCCGTCACGACGCCACCTCGGCGTGCTTCGTCGCGCGCCAACCGTGCTCCGACAGCCAGCACGCGGACTCCTGGCGGCCCGCGGGGAGGAGTCGCGGGTCGTCAGTCAGACAACGGTCGAACGCGTAGTCGCAGCGCGGTGCGAAGCGACAGCCGGTCGGCCACTCGAGCGGGTTCGGGATCATCCCGCGGATCGCCTTGAGGGGCTCGGCGTACGTCATCCCCAAGACCGGGATCGAATGCAGCAGTGCCTCCGTATACGGGTGCTGCGGGCTCGCGAACACGTCGGCGACAGGACCTCGCTCGACGATGCGACCGGCGTACATCACGGCGACCTCGTCGACCATCTCCGCGATAACGCCGAGGTCGTGTGTGATCAGCAGGATCGACATGCCGAGCCGCTCGCGCAGCTCCTTCATGAGCTCGAGGATCTGCGCCTGCACGGTGACGTCGAGCGCTGTCGTGGGCTCGTCCGCGATGAGGAGCTTCGGGTTGCACGAGAGCGCCATCCCGATCATCACACGCTGTCGCATTCCGCCGGACATCTGATGGGGGTAGTCGTGCACGCGGCGCTCGGCGGAGGGGATGCCGACGAGCCGCAACATCTCGACGGCTTTCACCCACGCGTCCTTCCCGCCAAGGTCCTCGTGGAGCCTGACCGCCTCGGCGATCTGCTCGCCCACCGTGAACACGGGGTTGAGCGACGTCATGGGCTCCTGGAAGATCATCGAGATCTCTTTGCCGCGGATCTTCCGCATCTGGCTCGGCGTCAGGTCGAGCAGATTGCGCCCGTTGTACATGATCTGCCCCTCGACGATCCGGCCGGGCGGCGTCGGGATCAGGCGCATGATCGACAGCGCGGTGACGCTCTTGCCGCAGCCCGACTCGCCCACGATCCCCAGGGTCTCGCCCTTGTCGATGTGGAAGTCGATGCCGTCGACGGCGCGGACCACGCCCTCGTCGGTGAAAAAGTGCGTCTTCATGCCTCGGACTTCCAGCAGGCGTTCGGCCATCAGGGGTCTCCTACCAGTTCCGGGTGATCTCGGCGAACGCCTGTAGCGCGCGCTCGATGTCGTCGCCGTCCACGTCCTTGTGCGTGACGCAGCGAATGGATGTGGGCCCGATTCCGTGGATCTTCACCTTCCGGGCGGCGCAGCCCGTCATCAGCTCCTGGACGCCACTGGGACGGTCGACGAAGAAGATGACGATGTTCGTCTGAACGCGTTCGAGGTCGATGCGGATCCCGGGGAGGGCCTGCAGGCCCTCGGCGAGCCGTCGGGCGTTCGTGTGATCGTCCGCGAGCCGATCGACCATCTGGTCCAGCGCCACGATCCCCGCCGCGGCGAGGACGCCGACCTGCCGCATCCCGCCGCCGACCATCTTGCGCACCCGGCGCGCGCGCTGGACGAACTCCGCGCTGCCGCACACCACCGAGCCCACCGGCGCGCTGAGCCCCTTGGAGAGGCAGAACGTCACGGAGTCGACGTCACGGGTGAAGTCGCTCGCCGGGCGCTTCAGCGCCACGGCGGCGTTGAAGAGCCGCGCGCCGTCCAGGTGAACGCGGACGCCGGCGTCGTGGGCCACGGCGGCGACCGCCGAGACCTCCTCGGGTGTGCAGAACGTCCCGCCGTGCCGGTTGTGGGTGTTCTCGACGCACACGAGCCCGGTCGTGGCGAGATGGATGTTGGCAGGGCGGATGGCTCCCGCGACCTGGGCGGGCGAGAGGAAGCCGCGCTCGGTTTGGATCGGGTGCGTCTGGACCTGGCCGAGGCGGACGGCGCCGGCCACCTCGTAGTTGAAGACGTGCGAGTCCGCGTCGAGCACGACCTCCTGGCCGGCCTGGGTCTGCGCCACCACCGAGACGAGGTTCCCCATCGTGCCGGAGGCGACGAACAGCCCGGCCTCCTTGCCCAGCCGCTGGGCCGCGAGCGCCTCCAGTCGCTGGACCGTGGGATCCTCCTCCCACACGTCGTCGCCGACGTCGGCGCGTGCCATCGCCGCGCGCATGGCCGGCGTCGGAAGCGTGAGGGTGTCGGAGCGGAGGTCGACGATGTCGTGCATGGCGATCACCTCTGAGCGGAGAGACGCTGCGTCGCGCGGCGCCCCCACTCGGAGTGCGGATAGTCGTTCGCGAGACGGCGGAACAGTTCCGTGCCCTCGGCCGGGCGCGCCTCGCGGAAGTTGACGTCGGCCAGGAGGTAGAGCGTCTCGGGGAGGACGAGCGTGCGCGGGTAGTCCTTCAGGATCAGCTCGAGCCGTTGCCGCGCCGCCGCCATGTTGCCGAGGCGGAAGTAGTAGCTGGCGACGAACAGCTCCTTCTGCGCGAGGCGTCCGCGGCAGAGATCGATCTTCGCGAGCGCGTCGCCCGCGTAGCGGCTTTCCGGGTACTCCTTGACGAGCTTCTTGAACTGCTCGAGCGCTTTCCCGGTGAGCCCCTGGTCCTGCTCGATCGGCTTGATCTGGTCGTAGTAGCTCATCGCGAGGCGGAACTGCGCGAGGTCGGCGATCTGGTGGCGGGGGTAGAACGCGAGGAACTCGCCGAACTCCTTGATCGCCCTCTCGAACTCGCCCTCGCGGTAGAACGCCTCGCCGATCAGGTAGCGCGCGCGCGGCGCATACGAGGAGTTCGGGTGCCGCTCGGCGATCTGCCGGAACTGCTGCCGCGCTTCCTCGTAGCGGCGTCGGCCCAGCTCGGTCTCGCCGAGTGTGTAGAGCTCTGCCGGGGGCGGGATCGGCGTGGGGCCGGGTCTGATCCAGCTACAGCCACCCACGACGAGCAGGACCGCCACGAGCAAGGATCTTGTCAGGAACCGGAGGGAAGGACTCAAGATTGGCCCATACTTATACCGGCGTGCCCGGACCCGTGTCAAGGCTCGCGGACGCCCCCGGCGCCGGCTCGGCCGCCGCTCGGGTCCGCCCTCGGCGGGACCCGGCGCGGCGTTTGACTTGCCCAGGGCGACCGAGTATATGACCGCTATGACGACGCTCCCCCGCATGGTTCGCGTGCGCCAGACGTTCGCCAGACCC
>DATKBJ010000060.1:0-7646 GCA_035514135.1 Gaiellaceae bacterium
AGCTCGAACGAGGGCAAGATGCTGACCCTCGCCGTCCTGGAGGCCGAGCATGCGGAGCCGGGTTCCGACGTCAGGTTCGTCTGGGGAGAGGAAGACGGCGGCACTGCGAAGCCCACCGTGGAGTCTCACGTCCAGGTCGAGCTCGGCGCAGTGGTCAGCCCGGTCCCGTACGTCGAAGCGGTACGCAAGGCGTATGCGCCTGGCGGCTGGCGCGCGTCGCACGCCTGAGCGCGGGCCTCGTTGGCAGCGTCGTCGTGCTCGCGAGGCCGAGAGCAGGGCCGGTCGACGGCGACGTGAGTACTACTGGCGCAGTACTGGCGCACATCCGCGAGTTTGCCTCGACTCCCGGCTATGCGAGCCGACGCTCCGGAACACAAGATGACACGGTGACGGACAGAGCGGCGGACTTCTAATCCGCGCGCTCATTGCGACATGGAATGGACCTGCGCGCCGCTGGGTTGCCGCATCGCGAATCAGTAGTTGCCCCGATGGCCGCTTTGTACTTGCGCTGCATGCTCGTCGTGCCTAGACGAAAGGAGGATGCTGTGGACAAGACCGCACGCAGCCGAAGCTGGCGACCTCATCGTGATCGCGGGCCATCGCGTCGGTGAGGGGGAACGAGTTGGCGAGATTCTCGAGGTACTGGGCGAGTTGCCGCACGAGAGCTATCGCGTCCGGTGGGACGACGACCACGAGAGCGTGTTCCGTCCGGGCAGCGACGCCACGATCAAGCACTCCACGCGTCGACCCGCTTCGCCGAAGGCGAAGTGATGACTGCTCATACCTGAGCAATACACCCTGCGCGTTCCCCGACTTCGCCGACTGAGGGTCGCCGTCGGCGTCATCGTTCGAATCCTGCCGCGCGTATCAGGTCGGACGCGTCGTAGCGAGCGCGATGGGCGGAGTCTTTCAGCGCCGAGCTAGAAGCCGAGGCCGACCGGCACTGCTTCCCGGAGCGTCTCTTCGAGGTAGAGCATCCCGACCGGGCGTTGTCCCTCGACGACCGGTAGGCGATGGATGCCGTACTCCCTCGCGAGCAAGGCGGCTGCGGCCACCGATGACCTCGCCGAGACCGTCACGGGCTCGGCGGTCATCCATTGCCGCACCCTAGCCTCGCTCGGATGCACTCGCCTTGCGCTTGCGCGAATCAGGTCCCCTGTCGTGAGGATCCCGATCAAGTGACCGTAATCAGCGACGGCAGCCGCCGTTGCGCCGCGCTTCAGCAACTGCTCGGCAACTTCACCCAGCGTGTCCTCCGGTGCGACGACGACGAGGTCCGAAGACATGCGCTCGCCAACGCCTCCGTCGCGTTCGTCCGCATCGTCGAGGGGCAGCCGGCTCGACGTCAGCCCGTCGAGGAGCTCGCGATCGAGCGTCACCTCGAGGGCGATTGCTCCGGCCGCGGGAACCCCAACCTGCGAAGGCATCTCGCCACCGGCCAGCGAGGCGAGGAACGGCGCCAGGTGGTGGCCGACGATCTTCGCCGGCGGCCACCAGAGCGGCTCGTACGAAGCGACCGGCTTGTGTTCCGGCTCTACGCCGAGCTCGCGGCGGAGATAGCGCGGCTCTTGTCCCGTCAGCAGCAGCCCTCGAAGCACCGGCTGGAAGCGCTTCGGCGTGACGCTCGCCCCGGCCACAGCCGCAATAGCGTCAGCGGCCACGTCCGCCTGCTGCGCGGCGATCCCACCTTGCTTCACCGTGAAGTTCGTGATGTCGCCCGCAGCGAAGACGTCGACCACGCCGTGCACGCGGCAATGGGAATCGACTGGAATGAACCCGTCAACGGTCTGCGGCAACCCGTCGATCGGAGCGCCCTGGAGCCTTGGAAGCGCGACCACACGGTCTACGGAGATACCGCTCTCTGAAATGAGCTCGAGCTCCCCATCTGCAAACCTGCCGGCGTACGCACCGGTTCGAACGCTCACCTCGTGTCCCTCGAGCAGCGCCTTCACAGCATCGCTTGCCGGCTGTCCGAAGAGCTGAAGGGGCTCTGCCTCGGGTGTCACGAGCGTGAGCTCGACGTCCCGGACACCCCGTGCTCGGACGTGGGCAGCTGTAAGCAGTGCCAGCTCGTACGCGGGCAGCGACCAGACAGCGCCCCAGGGAATGACAAATGCAACCGAGTGCACGTCACCCAGTACCAGTTCATCGAGGAGATGCTCGATCAGCTCGATGTCTGCCGGCCCGCGGAACGTGAGCGCACCGGAGACGGCCGGAAGTGGCAACGCTCCACACGCGACGAGGAGTGTCTCGTACGTGATCTGTTTGTTGGTCGACGTATACGCGACGTGTCGCCATGCGTCGATGCCGGTCAACGCTCCCGACGTCAGGCTCGCGCCGACCTGGCGGGCCAGCATGTCGAGCTCGAAGCGCGCGACCTCGCCGAGCTGGAAGGGCGCTGCAACCGAGAGCGGCCTGTACCAGAAGTGCGACTCCGGAGCCAGAAGCTCCACGGTGACTCGATCAGCCGCGATGTTCTGCAAGGCGAGCGCCGATTCGAGAGCGGCCACACCTCCGCCGGCGATGAGGACTCTGCGTTTGCCGTTGTCGTTCATCGGGCCCTCCCGGTCGTGTCACGTGAGCATGCGTCCGCGTATGCCCATCGGCAGCCGCGAAAACCCGTGCTCGAAGGTGGCTTTCTACGGATCCGTGCGCCTTGTTGCGCACGCGGAGGGGACTCGTCGCGCTTCGTAGCAGCGCGAGCGTAACCGGCGCCCTCGTACGTCGTCGGCGCACCTCTCATCCGCGGGCCGGAGGCGCGAGTCCGCGCCGGGAGCATCGACTCAGACGATCCGGCGCAGATGGCCGGATTCGTCCTCGGCCGCGAAAGCTGCAGCGATGAGCGCGTCGACCGCTCGTCGCCCCCGTTCGAGATCATGCGGAGAGAGCAGACTCTCGATCGTTGCACGGAGCTGATTACGCGGCATGATCGCGAGAAGTGTCGCGGCGCGCTCGACGAGCTCTGGCTCGTCCGCCTCTTCCTCCCGTACGTCCGCCAGCTCTGACGTCTCGTACGGCGCGAGGCGCTCCGCGACACCGCCGACGCTGAACTGATCTGTTTCGTGGCGATTTCTCACCGTTTCCCCCTCCGGTTGCCGCTCCAAGTGTGGCACGGCGAGCGAGCTGCCGCCAGGACGAGCTTGGCTAGGCGCCGATTGCGTAGCGCGTGAAGAGATGGTCGCCGTGCCGACGCACGCTGAGAAGCCGGCTCTCGACGAGTGGCACGAGGTCGGCGGCCTCGACGAGCCTCAGCCGGCTGCCCCCACCGCCGTCGCCTGCGAGGAACGGCGACGTCGTCAGGAACAACTCGTCGATGCGACGTGCCTCCACCAGGCTGCCGAACGTGTGAGGGCCCGCCTCGCAGAGGATCCGGCGATGGCCCCGCTCCCGCAGCGCGTCGACGATCTGTTCACCCTGGAAGTGCGTCTGCCCGCCCAGGGAGACGATCACGGCAGGCTCGGGGATTCTCCCTGCGAGCCGCTCCGCGCCTGCGTCGCTCGTCAGCACCACCGCTCGCCCGGTGAGCACGGGATGTGCGGGATCGATCGAGCCCGACCCCGTGACGATTGCGATCTCTGGGGCGGCCGGCAGGTGTAGCTTGCGGCGGAGCTCGCCGTATGCCTCTGCGGCGGCGGGGTAGATCGTCTCGGCGCGCCAGGTTCCACGCGGCGACGCACGCAGCACGCCCGCACCGATCAGGACGGCGTCGGCGAGCGCTCGCAGGAGGCCCATCAGGAAGCGGTCGGGCTCGCTCCCACCGCTGATCACCTCGTTGGAATTGGGCAGATCCGGTATCGCGACGACTGCGTCGAGGGTCGCGACGAAGTTCGCGTACACGCACGAGTCGGAGAAAGCGAGATCGCCACCGTAGATCCGCGACAGCACCGAGGGCAGCTCGACGGTGGAGAGAACGGCCGCTTCGGCAAGGACGTCGAAGGGATCCACGCGGCGATCGTAGTGCGGCTACCGCGGCAGGCGAAGGCCGAGTCGGCGTGGAAGCGAGGCCACGACTCGCGTCGGCGCGTTCGGCGTGCGACCCTCGTCCTCGGCCGCGTCTTTCGCCATCAGAGCGCGGCGGATGAGCGAGCCGCCGCCGTAGCGAAGCGGCTCGGGCGGGAACAGCGTCCTGGGTGGGTCGACGATCGCGAGCTGCGTTCTCTCGTCACGCCGGTCGAGTGCGAGTCGGGCGAGGATCTCGCCTCCGAGATACGAGGGCCCGACGCCGTTGCCCGTGAATCCGTATCCGTGGTGCACGCGGCCCCGGCTCCCGAAGATCGGCAGGTGCGTGGGGGAGACGTCGATCGGCCCGCCCCAGGCGTGGGTCAGGGCGCGGCCGCGCGTCTGCGGGAAGAACCGGCGCAGCGCACGCTCGGTCTCGGCGACCACATCGCGATCGAGCTCGAGCCGGTCCCAGCGGCGCCCGCCCATCCCCATCCTACCCCCACCCCAGCCGAAGACGATCCGCCCGTCGCGTGTCGTCCGCATGTAGTGGACGAGCGTGCGGCTGTCGACGATCGCCTCGCCGCCCGTCCAGCCGAGCTCCTCGAGGACGTCGGGCATCGGCTCGGTGAGGACGATGTGGCTGGACGCGACGGCGAGTGAGAGGCGATAGCCGGGAACGGCGGCCGTCGCCGAGTTCGCGGCGAGCACGGTCGAGCCGGCCCGAACACGGCCCGCACGCGTCTCGGTGCCGCCGTGCCGAGGGAGCCCCGTCACCGTCGTTCGTTCGTGGATTCGCACGCCGCGCTCGAGGAGCTTCTGCCGCAGGCCGAGTGCGAGGCGAGCCGGGTGCACCGTGGCGTTCAGGCGGTAGAGCGCGCCGCCGAGGAAGAGCGGCGACGCACAACGTGAACGAACGTCCTCGGCTGGCACGGAGACGATCTCCTCGGGCGCGCCGAGCGCCGCGGCAGCCCGCACCGACTCCTCCCACGATCCGAGCTGCGACGCCGTCGTGGCCACGCGGAGCATCGGAGCCTCCCGAAACCACGCATCGACCCCGTTCGCCTCGCACCACGCACCGATGCCGCGAACAGCGTCCTCGGACGCATGACAGACCTCGAGCGCCGCGGGGTCTCCCGCCTGCTCGCGCAAGGTCGCGGCGTCGCCCCACAGCGTCTCGCAGAAGCCGCCGTTGCGCCCGCTCGGCCCGTGCCCGCACACGGCAGCGTCCAGCAGGAGCACATCGCACTCGGGCTCGAGCTCGAGCAGCTGCCACGCCGTCCACATCCCGAGGTAGCCGCCGCCGACGATGACGACGTCCGCGGTCGCGTCGCCTTCGAGTGGACGGGTCGGGGTGACGTCACCGGCCTCCACGAGCCACCAGCCGTGGCGCGTGTGCTGCATCAGGCCGGCGCAGGACGCCGCGCGAGCGCGACGCTGCACGCGATGACCGCGGCCACTCCTATCGGGACGACGAGTGTCCAGAAGAGCGGAAGCCCACCCATCACCGCGCCGATCGAGACGATGAGCGCTGATCGCGGGCCACGTGGGAGACCGATCTGACCGAGCACCATCAGCACTGCTCCACCCACGAGGAACCCGATCCACAGGACGATGTCGCGGGTCGTTTCGAAATCGAACAAGAAGAGCCCGCCGAAAGCGCCAACGAGGTAGAGCGCGCTCAACGCGAGCACGAGAAACCTTGTCGCGGAGGCCAGGCCGTCGCCGTTCATCGGCACGGAAGCCTACGTGCGTTCAGGGGTGGCGGACGGGACTCGAACCCGCGACCACCGGGACCACAACCCGGGGCTCTACCAACTGAGCTAC
This sequence comes from Gaiellaceae bacterium, assembly GCA_035514135.1. Classification (GTDB taxonomy): domain Bacteria; phylum Actinomycetota; class Thermoleophilia; order Gaiellales; family Gaiellaceae; genus GMQP-bins7. The sequence goes on from DATKBJ010000060.1 coordinate 5,767, forward strand.
CGCCACCGCGCCCGCGACAGGATAGCTTCGAGACAAGAGCACGGCTCGACGGGACACGCCCGGGGGCCTGACCCTACGGGTCTGACCCCGCGAGCACCGCCTGCGTCTGCATCGTGCGCGCGACGAGGCGCCCCGTCTCGTCGAGGACGTCGGTCTCGATGACAACGGTGGTCTTGCCGACGTGGAGCGGGCGCGAGCGTGCACGAACATCGCCGGACCGCACGGCACCGAGGAAGTTCGTCTTCGACTCGATCGTGGAGGTGCGCGAGCCCTCTGGCATGTTGAGGAACGCGCACACCGCTCCCGCCGAGTCGGCGAGCGCCATGAGCACGCCGCCATGCAGGATCCCGCCGGCGGTGCAGAGCTCGGGCGCCCAGGCGAGCGTCGCGTCGATCTCCTCGGCGCCTCCGAAGAACCGCATGCCGAGGGTCTCGCACAGCGGCATCTGCGCTCGTACGATCTCGGTGATCTCGGGTGCGTCTGCCACGCCGAGACTCTAGGCCAGCCGCTTCTCGAGGTACGCCGCGAGCCGCGTCAGCGGGAACGAGATGAGGAAGAAGATCACCATCACGGTGGCGTAGATCGGGATCGCTTTGACCTCGCCGATCCCGATCGGCGGTGGGGTCCGGTCAAGCCGTTGACGTCGTCGGCGTCGTCCCGTACCCTCCCGAGGTTCCGTCGTCGAGCGAAAGGGGATGACCATGAAAGTCGCGCGCTTCATCTCTCTTCGGCTCGCGCCCGCCTCGGTGTAGGCACTACTGGGCGGCACGAGCCGCGGCCCGGTTCACCCACCGAGTGAAGGAGTCTCTGGTGTCCGATGGAACCCTGGCCGCCCTCGGCTGGACCGACGAGCTCGAGGCGGCCTTCAACCCGTACGAAGAGCGTGGCTTCATGCCTGCTCGCGTCGTTGCCGAGCACCGCGGCGGGTACTACGTGCGGTCCGAGATCGGCGATCGCCTTGCCAGTGCGCGCGGCCGCATGCGTGACGACGAGATCTGGGGCGGGATGCCGGCCGTCGGCGACTGGGTCGTCGTCTGCGACGCACCCGGGGACCGCTTCGCGATCGAGGCGCTTCTCCCCCGGCGCACGAAGGTCTCGCGCAAGACCCCGTGGCTGAAGGCCGAGGAGCACATCCTCGTCGCCAACGTCGACACGGTGCTCCTCGTCACCGGGCTCGACGAGGACTTCAACCCGCGTCGCCTCGAGCGCTACCTCGTCGCGGCCTGGGACTCGGGCGCCGATCCCGTCGTCGTGCTAACGAAGCTGGACGTGCTCGACGACCCCGCGAAGCTCGTCGAAGCGGAGTCCGTGGCCGTCGGGGTCCCCGTCTTCGCCGTGAGCAATGTCACGGGCGAGGGGATCGACGAGATTCGTGCGCTCCTGCAGCCCGCCCGCACGTTCGTGCTGCTCGGATCGTCGGGTACCGGGAAGTCGACACTTGCCAACCGCCTGGCGGGACGCGAGGTCATGGCGACGGGCGACCTCAGAAACGACGGCCGCGGCCGCCACACCACACGGCATCGGCAGCTGCTCGTCATGCCCGGCGGGGCCATCCTCATCGACACGCCCGGGCTACGTGAGCTCCAGGTGTGGGAGGGCGACGTCGACAGTGCCTTCGCCGACATCGCCGAGCTCGCGTCGGAGTGTCGTTTCAACGACTGCGCGCACACGACCGAGCCCGACTGCGCCGTGCGCGAGGCGCTCGAGAGCGAAGTGCTCGACGAGGGTCGGTGGGCGAGCTACCTCAAGCTCCAGCGTGAGCTGCGCGCGATCGAGGCGCGCTCGAGCCAGCGCATCCAGCGCGAGCTCAAGAGCCGCTGGCGGGCGCGTGCGCGCGAGACCCGGCGAGCAAGGAGGTACGGCGGCAAGCCGTGAGCGCT
>DATKBJ010000061.1:0-4122 GCA_035514135.1 Gaiellaceae bacterium
ACGAGCGGATTACCACCCGTAACGCCTTAGCAGGGCGCCGCCTTCAGCCACTCGGCCACCTCTCCAGGGTCGCTCAGGATATCGGACGATCAGGCCGGCTCCCGAAGCCCGGCTCCGAGGGCACGGCTACCCTATGCCTCCCACGGAGGGGTGCCGGAGCGGTCGAACGGGGCGGTCTCGAAAACCGTTAAGGGTGCAAGCTCTTCCAGGGTTCAAATCCCTGCCCCTCCGCTTACTGCTGCGGGGTCGGCCTCCGAGTCGGCTCCGTGGTCGGCGGAGTTTCTATCCGAACTTTCTACCGCTCCGCCCCAGAGCCGATCTTCGAGCCGGTCGGCCTCCTCGCGGAACCGCTCGCCCTACTCGGTTGGCGCGATCTGACAACGGAGGAGGCCGAGTGGATCATCGACGCTGACTCGAGCAAGACGCTCGCGAGACGACCGAGAGCGCCAGGCGATTGCCGGTTGCGCGGAGCGTGCGCGCATCGCCGAAGGCGCTACTGGCGAAGATGGACGAGCTCGAGAAGCCGCCGCCCCCACGGGGGAAGTAGCTCGCGGCCTCGGGGCGTCAGGCCGCTATGTCGGCCGTGGGCGCCTTGGCCCGGTCGGCGAGGACTTGCTCGAATACGAGCACGATCGCGGGGTCGAATTGTGTGCCGGCGCAACGACGGAGTTCCGCGAGCGCGTCGTCGATCGACTTGGGCGCTGCATACGGGCGATTGGAGATCATCGCGTCGAAGGCGTCGCAGACGGTGATGATCCGTGCGCCGAGTGGGATCTCGACTCCGGCCAGCTTGTCTGGGTAGCCGCTGCCGTCCCATGCTTCGTGGGTGGATCGGACGAGTCGTGCGGCAGGGCCAAGCGCGGGTGCGGCAGAGAGGATTCGCTCGCCGATCACGGTATGGCGGCGCATGTATGCCCATTCCTCATCGGTGATAGGTCCAGGCTTGTTGATGATCGCATCTGGGATGGCGACCTTGCCGATGTCGTGCAGCGACGCGGCGCTGCGCAGGTGCGCGAGCTCGTCGCCGTCGATTCCTAGCCGCTTTGCGACCTCGTACACGAGCTCCGCGACGCCGTCGTGGTGCTCGCCCATTTCTGGGTGGCGCTCTGCGAGCGCGCGTATCAACACATCGCTGCTCTGGCGTCCGGCGGTCGCGCGGCCGGAATTCTTTTGCGCGTACATCGCCTGATCGGCCTTTCGCAGCGCCACGGTCGCGTCGCCGGTGTCCTGCGGGATCACCACGGACCCGAACGCAGTCGAGATCGAGAACTCTTCGCCGTGTTCGGAGAGCGCGCGGCAAGCCGCCTCCTCGAGCGCGTGTTGGTGTGCTGCGCCGGCGATGACGCAGAATTCGTCGCCGCCTGGGCGATACGCGCGACCGCCGAACGCTGCGGCGGCTTCGCCGAGCGCGGAGCCGAGGCGTAGGAGCAGCGCGTCGCCGGCGGGATGCCCGAAGTTGTCGTTGTAGTTTTTGAACCCGTTGAGGTCGAACATCGTGAGCGCAATCGGCGCTTCGACTGTCGCCGTCCGGGTCGTGCGCTCGAGGTCCGTGAGCAGCTTGCGGCGATTGCCCAGCCTCGTGAGGGCGTCCGAGGTCGCCTGCGCTTCGAGCTCGCGACGGGAGGCGCGGAGTGAGAATCCCGCGAGTGCGATGATCACCAGCGCGACAGCGAGCATCGCGATCGGCACCGGACCTATGCCCGAAATGACGCTTCCGGTGGGAGCCTTGGCGCTCGCCACGATGATCCAATCGTTCGCGTTTCCCGCGGTCGAGCTGATGTGTCTGTATGCAGCCCTGTGCCCAGCCACCTCGGTGACCCCGGCGGAGGAGGTGCTGTTGGCGAGGCTCGCGAAACGCGCCTCGCCAGGGGCGCCAAGCGGAGCGCCGAGACGTTGGGGCAGCGTGCTGTCGATGACGACCTTGCCCGTGCGCCCGTCGACGACCCGGAGTTCATAGGCGTTTGCGTCCGTCGACGGTCTGCTCGCACCCATTTCACGACGGAAACTCTCCACGGTTACCTCGAAATGCACGAACGCCCGCTTGACGCCGTCAGCCTGCGGGATCAGCGTCGCGTTCGCGACAACCCACTCCTTCGTATCCGGCGAGACGTACGGCTGTGTCTGGTGAACCTGGCCGAAGGCCAGCGCGAAGGTCGGCGCGAAGAAGACCGCCTGCTCCTCCACGGTGGAGAGATCCTCCGGCGTCGCGACCTCGCCGCGGACCGCGCGGGCAAATTCCTCGCCGTTGGCGTCGATGAAGCAAGCTTCGCCGATGCTGTTCGGATACAGCCGCTCGAGGTAAAGAAGCTGACGCGTGACCTCGCCGATAGCTCTGCTCTGTCGGCCGACCTTCTCGATCCGAGTACCGGGCTCGGCGAGCACACTCGCGAACGCCGGCGAATTCCCAGTCAAGAGGACGATCGCTCTCGCGCGCGCGAAGTAGCTCTCGAGCGCACCACCGTGCTTGTCGGTCTCGGCGACAAGCGTTCGCTCGAGCTCTGAGACGTCGCGATCGCGATCGAACTTAGCCACGCCAAGCGCCGTGGGAATTATCAGGACGCCGACGATCAACGCCACAATCGAGAGAGCACGCATCTCTCGTGGCTTATCGGCGAGCATCTAGTCAACCTGGACCCCCCAAGACAGCTTCCGCCTGGACGCGCGGGAGCTTCGCCACTTATCAGCGCGAAACCGCGCGGAGTTCGGAAGCGTTCGAGGGAGACTCCGGATTCAGCCGCTACGGCACCTCTGCTACGCGAAGTACGAGGAGAAGCCGCCCGCCGGCATACCAGCGCGACCCTACTGAGTGATCGCCGAACCGCTGAGCCGCTTCACAACCTCGCGCTCTATCGCCTCGCGCTCCTCGTCCGAGCCATCGTACGGATACCAGTAGCCGAACTTCACGATCGCGTCGAGGTACATCTCGGGAAACAGTTCGCCTCGACTGCGGTCGAAGACGCAAGCGCGCGGGACGACCCTGCCCGACGGGACCTCGGTGTCGCCGACGTGGATCAGGAACGCCGAGCCTCCGCTCTTTCCGACCACTTGCAACGTCACGCGACGGCGTCCTCGCCGACCGGGTAGACCCTCCTCGACCACTCTCCGGAGATCTCGTAGAAGCCCGGCCGGAAGTACGAGCCGAACTGGAGGACGGCCGCGTGAGGGTCGTCGAGATCGGCCCGAATGAACGGGCCGGTGGCAGTGGCTCGGAACGTCCGCCCGTCCAATTCGTCGACGATCGCTCGTCGAATCAACTCCTCGTCACCGACGAGCCCGCGGCTGCTCTCCGGCGCGGCGCGCATCCGCTCATGCCCGAGCGGGTACCACGTGACCGACGCCTCGCGGCCGTCGTCGAGTTGCCCGGTCACCGTGAACACGTCGTCCTCCTCTCGCGTCGCGACTTTCTACCGGCGTTTCTACCGATCTTTCCGGATCCAGGTGTATCGAGGGGGACGGGAGCGGGCAGGAAACCCGCTCCCGTACACAACCGGACGTTGGGTAGGCCGACTCAAAAACCGTTAGGGGTGCAAGCTCCTCGAGGGTTCAAATCCCTCCCCCTCCGTCACTTCTCTCGGCTACGTCGTTCGCGGTCTCGCGGCGTCCCAGATGAAGTAGACGAGGAGGCCGGCGATCGGGACGAGGATCGCCACGATCCAGAGAACCTTTCCAAGCACGCTCAGGTCGGGCCGGCGAACGATCCGCACGGCGACGAGCGCCCAGACGAAGAGAAACGCTGCGAGCGTCGCCGCTGCGAGGCCCTGGCCGAAGCTGTACGCGACGAGCACGCCGGAAGCCTAGTCGTGGATGCGCGCGATGATCTCTTCGCGCTTCATGACCCGCACCTCGAGCCCGCCGAGCCGCACGTCGTAGCCCGCATCGCGCGGGAAGAGCACTTTCTCGCCGGCTTCGATGCCGGTCACGTCCGCGCCGACCGCTGTCACGATCCCGGTGCGGCACGGTGCCGCCTCGGTCGCAGACGCTGGAAGGATGAGCCCGGCGCGTGTCTCGGACTCGTCCGAGACGGGCTGTACCACAACGAACTCGTCCAGCGGCTCGAGCGTGGCGTCGATGCTCCGCGACTCCTCGATCACGCGTCTAACGATACGCCGTAGCCGCAGACCG
>DATKBJ010000062.1:0-10494 GCA_035514135.1 Gaiellaceae bacterium
GCCGCGCTCCTCCTCGTGTTCATGCTCTTCGTCGTACGCGGCATGCGCGTCGCACTCCAGGCCGACGACGGGTTCTCGAAGCTCGTCGCCGCCGGACTCACGTTCGGCTTCGCCCTGCAGACGTTCATCATCGTCGGCGGCGTCCTGCGCGTTGTTCCCCTCACCGGGATCACGTTGCCGTTCGTCTCGTACGGCGGCACGAGCGTCGTCGCGAACTTCGTGCTGCTCGCGCTACTCCTCCTCCTCTCGAACAGGGCCAACACACCGCGATGAACAAGCAGATCGTCCGGCTCACGTACGTCGCCCTGCTGCTCGTCGCGGTCCTCATCCTCATGACGACGTACTGGCAGACGTGGGCGGCACCGGGGCTCGCGGCGCGCCAGGACAACGCGATCAAGCGCGTCGCCGAGTTCCAGATCGATCGCGGGCTCATCTTCTCCTTCGAGCCGCGCCGACGACTGGCGCGGAACCGGGAGCGCGAGGTCGACGGCAAGACCCTCTTCTTTCGGCGCTACCCCTACGGACCGCTCGCGGCTCATGTCGTCGGCTACTCGACGACCGCGCGGTCACGCACGGGGCTCGAGCGCTCGCTCAACGACTACCTCACGGCGTCGAACTCGAACCTCTCGACCGCCCTCGACAAGGCGCTCGACGAGCTGCGCGGCAAGCCCGTGCGGGGGAACCACGTCGTGACGAACCTCGATCTCGACGCCCAGGAGGTCGCGAACGAGGAGCTCGGAGCGAGCTGCGGCGCCGTGGTCGCGCTCGACCCTCGCGACGGGAGGCTCCTCGTCATGGCCTCGACGCCCGGGTTCGACCCGAACCTCGTCGAGGAAGACTTCGGCCAGATCGCGGACAAGGCTGCGAACTGCACACCTGCGGCGCCCCTCGTCAACCGCGCGAGCGCCGGCCTCTACGTCCCTGGCTCGACGTTCAAGGTCATAACCGCCGCGGCCGCGCTCGAGTCGAAGGAGTACACGCCCGACTCAAACTTCTTCGATCCCGGCTACTGCACGGTCTACGGGAAGCCCGTGAACAACTACGACACAAGCCGCCCCTTCGGCAACGTCAGCTTGCGCAACGCGCTCGCATACTCGGTCAACTCCGTGTTCTGCAACATCGGCAAGGAGCTCGGGGCGAAGAAGATCCTGGACACGGCGAAGCGCTTCGGCTTCTACGAGCGCCCGCCGCTCGAGACGCCGGCGGACGAGCGAGTCGCAAGCGGCCTGTATCGAAACGGGAAGCTCTACTACCCGAGGGTCGACTCCAACGTAGACGCCGGCCGCATGGCTTTCGGGCAGGAGCGGATGCTGCTGACCGCCCTCCAGAACGCGATGGTCGCGGGTGCCCTCGGAAACCGCGGCCGGCTGCTGGAGCCGCACGTCGTGAACCGCATCGTCGGGCCGGGTGGCAAGGTGATCGAACGGCAGAAGCCACGACTCATCCGGCAAGCCGTGAGCCGCGAGACCGCCGACGAGGTCGCGGACATGATGCGCCTGGCGGTCCAGCAGGGGACGGGGACGTCGGCGCAGATCTCCGGATACTCGGTCGGCGGCAAGACGGGAACGGGTGAGACAGGCATTCCGGGCTCGAACATCACCTGGTTCATCGCCTTCGCGGGCGAGAACGAGGAGCGCCCACCCGAGCTCGCAATCGCAGTCGTTCTGCAGAATCAGAGCGGGACGGGCGGGTCCACCGCAGCGCCGATCGCCCGCTCCGTCATGCAGGCAATCCTCCAGGGCACGGCGAATCCCTAACCTCTGAAGGTCATTTCGCACTCATGACGACCCAGGACACCCTTTCCGGCACCCTCTTCGCGGGGCGCTACCGCATGGCGCGCAAGCTCGGCGGCGGCGGCATGGCCGACGTCTACCTCGCCGAGGATCAGGAGCTCGGCCGCCGGGTCGCGGTCAAGATGCTCCATGGCCGGTACGCAAACGACGAGCAGTTCGTCGAGCGCTTTCGGCGCGAGGCGACCCACGCAGCCGGCCTCTCGCATCCGAACATCGTCTCGATCTTCGATCGTGGCGAGGCGGACGGCTCCTACTTCATCGTCATGGAGTACGTCGAGGGGCGAACGCTCAAGGAGCTGATCCGCTCACGCGGGCTGTGCCCGGTTCCGGTCGCGATCGCCTACACGCGCCAGATCCTCGCTGCCCTCCGCTACGCGCATCGCAACGGGGTCATCCACCGCGACATCAAGCCGCACAACGTCATCGTCGACGGCGAAGGCGTAGTGAAGGTCACCGACTTCGGGATCGCGCGTGCCGGGGTAAGCCAGATGACGGAGGAGGGCGCGATCATCGGCACCGCGCAGTACCTCTCTCCCGAGCAGGCACGCGGCGCCCCGGTCGACCAGACCTCAGACCTCTACTCGGCCGGCATCGTGCTCTTCGAACTCCTCACGGGCGAGCTGCCGTTCACGGGTGACAGCCCGGTCGAGATCGCGATGAAGCATCTCGCCGAGACGCCGCCGGTGCCTTCCGACCTCCGGTCGGACGTTCCAGCCGATCTCGACCTCGTCGTCGTGCGCGCTCTCGCGAAGGAGCCCGCGGATCGCTACCAGTCCGCTGCCGCGATGGACGCCGACCTCGAGACCGTCGCGCGCGGCGGTCGCGTCGCCGCCGAGACTGCGGAGGCGGCCACGATGGTGCTCTCGGGCGAGCGCGCCATCGATGTGACTGCGGCGACACAGATCGTGCGCCGGTCGCAGCCGCCTCAGTACGAGCCTCCCTCTCGGTCGAGGCCGATCTGGCCGTGGCTCGTCGGGCTCGGCGCGTTGCTCGCGCTGATCATCGGCGGCTGGCTCCTCTACGAGCCTGTCACCGATCAGCTGGAGGGTGCGGAGACCGTCGCCGTCCCCTACGTCGTGGGCATTCAGGCGGCGCTTGCCGAGAGGGATATCGAGGACGAGGGTCTCGTGCCGCAGATACGCCGGGTCTCGAACTCCGACGTGGAGGAAGGGTTGGTGTTCGCCCAGTTCCCGACCGAGGGGACACGTGTCGACAAGGGGGAGATCGTTCGGATCGACGTCTCCTCCGGTAAACCCGAGGTGACGATCCCGAGCGTCGTCGGCCAAACGGTCGCCGACGCTGTTGCCGAGATCACGCGGGCAGGGCTCATCGCCCAAGTCGTCGAGGTCAACTCCGATCGCGATACGGGAACGGTGACCGGGCAGAACCCAGGCGCCGGCATTGTCGTCGTGGAGGGCACGCAGGTGCGGATCAACGTGTCGAAGGGGCCGAGACCCGTTCTCGTCCCGAACGTCGTCGGCGTTCCATACGACCAGGCCGCCTCCGAGCTGCGACGAGAGGGGTTCAACGTGTCGCGGATCGATGTCGACTCGGATCAGGCTGAAGGAGTCGTCACGCGCCAGGATCCGGCAGGAGGTTCCGAGGGTTCGCGCGGATCGACGGTGACCGTGTCCGTCTCGAGAGGGCCGACGACGTCCGCCGTCCCGGACGTGACGACACAGGACTACGCGATCGCGCAGGCGGCGCTCGAGAACGCCGGCTTCCGTACCCGCGTCGTCTTCGAGGACACCGCCGATCCGACGCTCGACGGCTTCGTGATCTCGCAGGATCCGGTCGGCGGCTCGCAGGCCGAGCCGAACGCGCTCGTTACGCTCTTCGTCGGTCGCTTCGTCGAGCCGACCGACGAAGAAGACGTCACCACGCCTTGAGCCGGCGGACTCGCGTCGCCGTGCTCGCCGGCGGCCGCTCGAGCGAGCACGAGATCTCCCTCGCGTCCGCGCGCTCGGTCGTCGCCGCACTCGACCCGGATCGCTACGAGGCGGTCGTCGTCGAGATCGATAGGACGGGCCGCTGGGAGCTCGCTTCGACGCGCAAGGCTTTGGGGTCAGACCCAACGGGTCTGACCCCACTCGCCGAGACGCTCCCGGTGGTCGCCCACTCCGCGCCCGCCGCCACGCTCGGGGAGGTCGACGTCGTGCTGCCGATCCTGCATGGGCCGTTCGGTGAGGACGGGACAGTGCAGGGACTGCTCGAGCTGGCTGACGTGCCCTACGTCGGCTCAGGAGTCGCCGCGTCGGCGCTCTGCATGGACAAGGACCTGTTCAAGGCCGTGCTCCGCGACCGCGGCATCCCGGTCGCACGGAACGTGACGCTCCGTGACGGCGACGATCCTGCCCACGACTTCGACTATCCCGTGTTCGTCAAGCCCGCGCGCCTCGGCTCCTCGGTCGGCATCTCGAAGGTGCGAAGCACCGAGGAGCTCCCTGCTGCCGTCGCGCTCGCGCGCCGGCATGACGACAAGGTGCTGATCGAGGAGGGGGTCGACGGCGTCGAGGTCGAGTGTGGCGTTCTCGGCAACCGCGACCCGATCGCATCCGTCGTCGGCGAGATCGTCGCCCACGCCGACTGGTACGACTACTCGGCGAAATACGACGAAGGCGGCATGGATCTCGTGATACCGGCGCGCATCTCGCCCGAGTCGGATGCACGCGTCCGCCAGCTCGCCGTCGACTCGTTCGTCGCCACGGAGTGCGAGGGGATGGCGCGCATCGACTTCTTCGTCCGTCCGGACGGAGACGTGGTCGTCAACGAGATCAACACGATCCCGGGCTTCACGGCGACGAGCGTGTACGCGAAGCTCTTCGAGGAAGCCGGGATCTCGTACGCGGAACTCCTCGACCGCCTCATCGCTCTCGCCCTCGAGCGCCACGAACGCCGCAGCCGGCTCGTCTTCTGAAGGAGCCCCGTAGAGGCGAGACCCATCTCGCCCTACAACCCGCCGAGGAGTCGCTCGGTCTGCGCGCGATGCCACTCGAGCCCGAGCGCCGCGAACCGCTCGTCCGCCCGCGCGAGCAGCTCGTCGTCGTTGCGCGCGGCGCCGAGCGCGCGGAGGGCGAACGGCTCCACCGTCGTCCCGGCCTGAGCGAGCTCCGGCGCCTCGACTTCGATGCGCTCGTGTCGACCGAGCGCGAGGAAGGCGTCGAGGCGTGCGGCGAAGATCCCCGGCCCCCAGACGAGCGCGCGTTCGACCGGGAGCTCGACAAGAGACTCGATCGAACGACGATCGTCGCGTTGCAGCGCGATCCGGAGTCTCGCCCCGCTGAGGTACGTCTCGTACCCCTCTCCGGCGAGACGCAACCCGTCCCGCTCGAGCTCCTCCGCGCGGGCATCGTCGCCCAGGCAGAGGTGCGCAAGGCTGCAGAGAAGTAGGTCGCGCGGGTTACGGACGCACGGCGTCGCGAGGTTCGCCTCGATAGCGGCCAGTGCGCGATCCGTCTGTGCGGCAAGCTCCGGCCAGTCCCCGAGGGCGTCCGCGAGCTCGAGCTCGAGCGATACGGAGTGAACGCGATGATGGGCCGAGAGCCGCTGTGCAAGCATGCCGTGGAGCTCGGCCAGGCGACGCGCCTCGCCGAAACGGCAGACCGCGGCGGCCGCCGGAGATCCGGCCTCGTAGGCCTCGCAGCGGTGATCCGGATCGTCGATGACCGTCAGAAGTGCAAGTCGCTGCTCGCTCCACGCCGCCGCCTCCTGGAAGCGGCGCTGGTCGAAGGCGGACTGGGCCCTCGCCCCCAGCGCGAACGAGCGGAGGTCGACGCTGTCGAGCGCATCGGCGAGCGCGGAGGCTTCCACGAGGACGTCCTCGGAGGCACCGGTGGGCTCGATGTTCGCGCGGGCGAGCAGTGCGCGCGCCCTCGCCTCCGTGCCATCGGCCGCGAGCTCGAGGGCCCTGGACGCCCACTCGTCTATGAGGTCCATGTTCAACTTGATCGACCACATCGCCGACCTGATGGACGACTGGAACGCGAGGAAGGCGTAGGCGTCTGCCCGCTCGACATCGTCGAGTGGACCTTCGAGGGCACGAAGGAGCGCCCGGCGCATCCCTTCGCCGTCGTAGCGCAGCGCGTGTGCCTCGCCGATCGCGCGCCAGAGCAGCGCCTGCTCGTGCTCGTCGTCGGAGAGATCGACGGCACGCGTGTACAGCTCGACCGCCTCCTCCATCTCGTGCCGGCCGCGAGCGAGCCGGCCCGCGCGCGACAGCCAGTGCACGGCACGCCGGCGAACACGCGCGAGCTCGTCGGGCTCGCCGGCCCATACGAGATCCGCGTCCTCGAGCTTGACGGCCTCGGAGTAGTGGTAGGCAAGCAGCGACGCATGCTCGTCACTCGTGCCCTCCCCCTCCTCGAGCCACTGCGCGAGGGCGGCGTGCAGCCGCCCCCGTCGGGCCTTGGGGATGCTGGCGTACGCGACATCGCGTGTCAGCGCATGCTTCATCGTGTATTCGAGCTCCACCGACGAGGACCCCGGGAGCCTGCGTATGAAGTCCCTCCGCTCGAGAAGCACGAGGTCGGGCTCCTCTCCGTCCAGCAGATGCGCGACCGGGCCCGCCCGGAACGTCCGACCGACCACCGAGGCCGCCTGCAGACCCGCCTTCTCCCTCGGCGGGAGCCGATCCAGTCGCGCGGCGAGCACCGCGTGCACGCTGTCGGGAATCGAGAAGTCGGCAGGGAGCTCGCCGACCGACCACGCGCCGTTCTGTCTCTCGAGAACTCCCGTGTCGACGAGCTCGCCGAGAAGCTCCTCCAGGAAGAACGGGTTGCCTTCCGCGCGCTCGACGAGCAGGTCGCGGAGGGGCTCCGGTACCTCGACTGCGAGCAGCTCATCCACGAGCCTGGCGGTCTCGGCGGACGGGAGCGGCTCGAGCCAGATCGTGGTTGCGTTCCTCCGACCGCCGCTCCAGTGCGGGCGCCGGTCGAGAAGCTCGGGGCGGGCGGTCGTCAGAACCACGACCGGCGCTTGCGCCTCGCGGACAACCCGTTCGAGCAGGTCGAGGAGGTCGTCTTCAGCCCAGTGGATGTCCTCGACCAGCAGGACTGCGGACCCCCGAGCGGCGAGCTCCTCGACGAGCTCGACGACCGTCGCGTGCAATCGCTCGCGCGCATCGAGAGGGTGCAGACCTCTTGCGACGTCGAGCCCGAGAGCGAGCGCGAGCACCTCTCGCCCTTCCAGCCGCCGAGCCACCTCCTCGGGTGCATCGCTGTCGAGGATCCCGTAGTGCTCCCTCAGGATCTCCCCGAGCGGCCAGTAGGTGATCCCGTCGCCGTAGGGCAGACAGCGACCGACTCTGCGGAGGTGCGTCGGCTCCTCGTCCGCGAGTACCTCCCAGAACTCCCGAACGAGACGCGTCTTGCCGACGCCGGGCTCTCCGACGATCGTCACCAGATGAGGCTCGCGCTGGGCAAGCGCGCGCCGGAAGACCGCGCTCAGCAGGTCGAGCTCCGTCTGCCTGCCGACGAAGGCGACGGCGAGCCCGCTCACGCCCCGCGAACGCTGCATCGAGAGAGCGCTGACGAGGCGGCGGCACGGGACACCGTCTTCCTTCCCCTTGGCGGCGATCACCTCGGGCTCGGAGAACTCGAACGCGCCCTTGACCGCGGCGACGGTCCGCTCCGCGGCGAGAATCTCACCTGGCGGCGCAGCCTGCTCGAGCCGCGCGGCGACGTTGACGGCGTCGCCGGAGATGAAGGCGCCACCGACGCGTGCCGGTCCAACCGCAACCTCACCCGTGTTCACGCCAATGCGGATGGCGTGCCGGGCGTCGAAGATCTCCCTGAAGCGCCTTCGCATCGCAAGCGCCGCGTGCAGCGCACGCTCGGGATGGTCCTCGTGCGCCGCCCACGCCCCGAAGGCCGCAAGCACGGCGTCCCCCGCGAACTTTTCGACCGTACCGCCGGCCGCCTCAGCCTCCTCCGCCATCGCGCGATAGAAGCTGTCGAGAAAGGACCGAACGCGCTCGGGGTCCTCCTCGGAGGCGTACGCCGTCGACCCGACGAGATCGGCGAAGAGGATCGTGACGAGCTTTCGCTCCTCGGTCGGCCGGGTCTCATCGACCGGTGCTCCACACGCAGGACAAAAACGCGCGGCCGGTGGCAGAGCGACACCACACGCCGCACAGCTGCTCATTCGCGCATTCTCGCCCACAGACGGCGGCCTGGCGCCGCCTTCACTCCTAAACGGCGTCGGCCGGAATCCGCTGTGCGACCGCCTCGAGCACCTTGAGCGCGATCGGCGGCGAACTGCGGAGCAGCGACCGAAAATCGCGGTCGGTGATCACGAGCGCGCGTACGGGAGAGGTCGTGGTCACCGTCGCGACGCGAGGCACGTTCGAGACGAGCGCGATCTCGCCGAAGAAGTCGCCTGCACCCCGAGTCGCGAGCTTCTTGCCTCGGCGACCAACCTCGGCCTCACCGTCGAGCAGGATGAAGAACTCGCGCCCGCGCTCACCCTCGCGGATCAGCGCCTTGCCGGTGCGGAAGTCGATCTCGTCCGCGATGGACGCGATCTTCGCGAGATCTCGCTTCGAGAGCTCCTGGAAGAGCGGGACCTTCGCAATCAGCCTTGTCTTCGCATCGGTCCGAAGCACGGAATGAGTCTAAGCGATGAGGAGCGCAGCGTCGAAGAGGGGCTGACCCGCGAATCCTCGACTAGCCGAGAACGGCCGCGAGCGCTTCTTCCCACGCGCGCAGGCCGTCGTCGAGCTCCGCGTCCGACGTCGTCAGCGGGCAGAGCACGCGAATGCAGTTGCCCTCGACCCCTGCCTTCAACAACAGGAGCCCGCGTTGCAGCGCCTCGTCGATGATCCTCGCCACGAGCTCGGGCGCCGGCTCCTTGGTGTCGGGGTCGCGCACGATCTCGATCGCGAGCATCGCGCCGAGGCCGCGGACGTCGCCAATCTGCGGCCAGCGTGACTGCCAGTCGAGCATGCGGGCACGGATCGCCGCTCCCAGAAGCTGGGCACGTGCGACGAGCTGCTCTTCGTCGAAGACGTCGAGCACGGCCAATGCCGCGGCGAGCGCGACCGGATTGCCGATGAACGTGCCGCCGATCGCACCGGCGTGCGGGTCGTCCATGATCTCGGCCCGGCCGAAAACCCCCGACAGCGGGAGCCCGCCCGCGATCGACTTCGCAACGATCACCAGGTCCGGCTCGACGCCGAAGTGCTCCATCGCGAACATCCGGCCGGTCCGCCCGAACCCGGTCTGGACCTCGTCCGCGACGAGGACGATCCCGTGCTCGTCACAGATCCTCCTGAGTCCTTCCACGAACGCGGCGGGTGCGGGGAGGAAACCACCCTCGCCCTGCTGCGGCTCGAACACGATGGCCCCAACGTGGTCGTGTGCGACGTGCGTCGTGAACAGACGCTCGAGCGCGGCGAGCGCAGTCGCGGCGTCCGGCCCGCGATACGCGTTCGGATACGGGGTTCGATAGACCTCGGGCGCGAACGGTCCGAGACCCTTCTTGTACGGATGCGTCTTCGAGGTCATCGTCAGGGCCATCCACGTGCGCCCGTGGAAGGCGCCCTCGAACGCGATGACGCTCTGACGCTTCGTGTACAGGCGCGCGAGCTTGACGGCGTTCTCGACCGCCTCCGCGCCGGCATTGAAGAACGCCCCTCGCGTCTCGCCGCTGATCGGGACGAGCGCGCCGAGCCGTTCTGCCAACGCGACGTAGCTCTCGTACGGCACGACGGTGAAGTCCGTGTGCAGGAAACGCTCGACCTGCTCGGAGATCGCCTCGACGACGCGCGGGTGGTTGTGACCGACGTTCGCGACACCGACCCCGCCGACGAAGTCGACGAACGTGTTGCCGTCGACGTCCGTGATCGTCGATCCGCGTGCCCGCTCCGCGACGATCGGCTCGTGGACGATCAGCGGACGCGCGACCGCACGCTCCTCTCTCTCGAGGATCTCTCGACTCCGCGGCCCCGGGATCTCCGTCCGGAGCTCGATCACACGGGTCGCCGCCACGCGCGGGAGCCTAGATGAAGCATCCTGCCGCGTATGGCCGACCCGCTGGCACAGATTCAGGAATGGTTGGAGGACGCGCGACGCGCCGTCTCGGAACCGCACGCGATGACGCTCGCGACCGCCACGACCGACGGCGTTCCGTCAGCGCGGGTCGTGCTGCTCCGCGGGATCGACAAGCGGGGGCTCACGTTCTTCACGAACCGGGCGTCGCGAAAGAGCGAAGAGCTGAGCGCGAATCCACGCGCCGCACTCGCAATCCACTGGTGGGAGCTCGGGCGCCAGATCCGCGTCGAGGGAAGGGTCGAGGACCTCTCCCACGAGGAGTCCGCCGCCTACTGGGAGACACGGCCTCGAGGAAGCCAGATCGCAGCCTGGGCCTCACGACAGTCACTACCCCTCTTCGACCGTGCAGAGCTCGATGCCCGAGTTGCCGAGACAAACGCGAGGTTCGGCCACGGCTCCGTGCCGCTCCCGCCGTTCTGGGGCGGCTACCGCGTCGTGCCCGATGCCATCGAGCTCTGGGAGCACCGCGACGACAGGCTGCACGACCGACTTCGGTACGTTCGCGAGGACGGCGGCTGGCGCTTGGAGCGCCTCGCGCCATGAGCTAAGGCGCGAGTGCGCCCTCCGTATACAGGCCCTCGGCGTTCCACAGCAGGAAGCCCTTGGCGCCTGCCAGGCGCGCGGCGTCGACCTGGGCGCGAACCTCTTCGAGC
>DATKBJ010000063.1:0-11904 GCA_035514135.1 Gaiellaceae bacterium
GAAGCGCGCGAAGAAGGCAGCCGCGCGCGCCGCCGCTGCGACCGGGTGACTGCCGGCTCGCCGGCGGATCCGATCGCGCTCCACACGCTGACGGACGGTGGCCAGCGGCCGGCAGACGTGGCGCGCGGCATCGCCGGCTTCCTCGCGCGGGCGCGGGAGTCGCTCGACCTCGCGCTCTACGACGTGCGCTTCGAGACGGACGCCGGTGCACTCGTGCTCGCCGCGCTCCTCGCGGCCGTCCAGCGCGGCGTCGAGGTGCGGCTTCTGTACAACGTCGCCCATCCCGGGCCGATCCCGGTCCCGCCCCCTCCGGAGACCGCACCCGACGCGGTCGAGGCACTGCCCGTGGAGACGCGTGGGATCGCCGGCATCCCCGACCTCATGCACCACAAGTTCGTCGTTCGCGATGGCATGGCGGTCTGGACCGGGTCGACGAACTGGACGGACGACTCCTGGTCGCGGCAGGAGAACGTCATCGTCACCGTCGACTCGGGCGAGATCGCGTACGGGTACACACTCGCATTCCGGGAGCTCTGGGAGCGCGGAACCGTGGACGGAACCGGGCACGTCGACCCGCGTCCCGAGGACGTCGGAGCCGCGCGCGTCCGCGCGTGGTTCTGCCCCGAGCACGGTGAGGCGCTTTCGCACCGCGTTGCGAAGCACATCGGAAAGGCCCGAGAGCGCGTTCGCATCGCATCGCCGGTGCTCACTTCGGGCCCGATCCTCGCCACGCTCGTCGAGGTTGTGAACGAGATTCGCTGCGACGTCGCAGGCGTCGTCGACGACACGCAGGTCGACCAGGTGTTCGGCCAGTGGCGAACAAACGGCGTCAGCGACTGGAAGATCCCGCTCCTGCAGCGCGTACTCGAGGGCGCGGCGTTCAGCGGGAAGGCGTCGACACCGTGGTCGCCAACTTCGCTGCACGACTTCATGCACGCGAAGGTGGTCGTCGCCGACGACACCGCGTTCGTCGGAAGCTTCAACTTCTCCCGGTCCGGCGAGCGCAATGCGGAGAACGTCCTCGAGATCCGCGACGCCGAGATCGCCGACCGGCTCGCGACGTTCGTCGACGGGATTCGAGCTCGCTATCCAGCGGCGACGGTTCCTGCCTGATCGAGTAGGGTCGCCCGGATGACGATCGACGACGTGCTGAGCGCCGAGCTGGCGGCCGGCCGAGCCGTCCCGACGGCCGTCGAGGGCGAGCCCTACGAGCGCTGGCACGTCATCTCCGACGACGGACGCGTCGAGCTCGGGGTCTGGGACGTCACGCCAGGCTCGTTCGAGGGTACGTGCGACGGGTACTACGAGCACATGCATTTCGTTGCCGGGAGCGGCACCATCACCGACACCGACGGCGTCGTCACGTCGATCCGGCCTGGTGTGGTCATGCTCTGCCCGGACGGCTGGTCGGGCACGTGGCAGGTCGACGAGACCGTCCGCAAGACGTACGCGATCGTCCAGACGGTGGAGTGATCGACCCGCTCGAGCGCTGGCGCGAGCTCGGGCTCCCGGACAAGCCCGACTACGCAGGGCTCCTCACCTACGCGGGGATGCCGTACACGCAGGCTCCGGCCGAGCTCGCGGGAGTCGACGTCGCGATCGTCGGCGCGCCGACGGACGACCTCGTGTCGGATCGCCCGGGGACGCGGTTCGGGCCGCGGGCGATCCGCGCCGCGAGCTGCCCGCCCGGCCCGCACCTCGAGGCGAAGGTGGACGCGTTCGCGGAGCTGTGCGTGGTCGACTTCGGCGACGCCGCCGTCCTCCCGGCCGATCCCGTCCGCACGCACGCGGAGATCGAGCGTACGGTCGGGCAGGTCGTCGCGGCTGGCACGCTGCCCGTCGTCCTCGGCGGCGACCATTCGATCACCGAGCCGAACGTCCGCGCCGTCGCCGCCCGCCACGGCCCGGTCGGCCTCGTCCACTTCGACACGCACACCGACACCGGGACGGAGGTCTTCGGCGTCGAGCTCTCGCACGGCACGCCCATGTACCGACTCGTCCGCGACGGCCACGTCGAGGGCGGACGCTACGCCCAGATCGGCCTGCGGGGCTACTGGCCCGGCGAGACGGAACTTTCGTGGCAGCGCGAGCAGGGGATCACGTCCTTCTTCATGCACGACGTCCGCGACCTCGGGATCCACGAGGTCGTCGAGCGCACGGTCGCGACCGTGGGCGAGGGGCCCGTCTTCCTCACGGTCGACGTCGACGTCCTCGACCCCGCTTTCGCCCCGGGAACGGGCACGCCCGAGCCGGGCGGCATGACCGCGAGCGACCTCCTCTGGGCCTGCCGCGAGCTGGCCCGGCAGCTCGACGTCTTGGGGATGGACGTCGTCGAGGTGATCCCGACTGTCCTGGGGTCGGCCGACGTCACCGCGCTCGTCGCGGACCGCATCGTGCGCGAGGCCCTCACGGGCATCGCGCTGCGCTCGCGGCTAGCCACGCACGATCCGTAGGGGCCGGGCATGCCCGGCCCCTATCCTGGCGCACAGGTTTACGGGGCCCTCACAGAGCGCGGCTACGGTGTCGCGCCGTGTCGCGCTCGTTCATCGCCCCGTTGCTCGCCCTCGTTGCGGGCGTGTGCCTCACAGCCGGCGCGTCTGCGGCGCCACGAGCGCCCGCCGGGCCGGTCGCGTCGCTCGAGCCCGAGGCGACCGCGAAGCTCTGGCGGTCGCTCGTCGCGCAGAAGCCCCGTTCGGCTCGGATGCAGCAGGTGGAGTGCAGGCCGCTGCGCGGTGTCTTCTACGCCGCCTCCGACTGGCTGCGCCTCGCCACGAAGCTCGCCGCGTCGGCCTCGCCGTGCGCCGAGTACTACATCTCGGTGCCGCCGCTCGTCGCCGACAAGACGACGTTCAGGCGTGACCAGGCATGGCGCATCCGCGCGCTCGGGCCGAACTTCCACGCGTCGGCGGAGATCCACTACGCGACCTGGAGCCGCTGGGTGCAGAGCACGGGCAACTCGTGGTACACGGCCGGCGTCACCGCGCGCGAGCGCATGGCTGCCGCCGGATACGACGTCGCGCTGGGCGACACGTGGACGCTGAACGAGTTCACCTCCGCCGTGCGCCGGGGCGACGGGAGCGCGCGCACGAACGTCCGCGAGCTCCTGCGCGGACTCTACGACGGCGACGGCACGCGACCCACGCGCGGCGCGGTGCTCGTCATCGGCTTCGGGCAGCGCACGAGCGACGTCTCCGTCTACCAAAGCACCCTGCAGAGCTGGTTGACCGACACCGCCTTCTGGACGGACATGGCCGCCTACGTCAGCGACTGGTCGCAACAGGTGTACGGCGACCTGCGAGCGCATGCCGTGCCCGGCGTGCCGGTGGCAGAACGACGCGAGTACCTCAACGACTACCTCCAGCACAAGCTCGTCCTCGCCGGTGCCGCGCCGGAGACGGTCGAGCCCGCGCGCACGTACCTACGCGACGCCTACAGCGCGCTCGCGAACGGCGCCTGGCCGCGGGAGACGGCGTGGGGCTGGACGATGGTGCCCGCCGAGCAGATGGCCGCGTACGTCTCGGCGCAGGTCAACGCGATGCGCCACTTCAGCGCGTCGTCCGGCCAGGCGCGGGACCACTGGGGCTTCGCGTGGGCGCCGCGGAACACGACGGGCCTCTCAACTGCGGAGTTCGGAGCGCAGACGGGCCTGATCCTCGACCGCATGGGCGCGGCGGTCCGCGACTCCGGCGCGGTCGTCGAGCCCGAGAACCCCGGCAGCGGAGCCTGCGGGCCTCCCGGACAGGACACGCTCTGCGCCGTCGACCTCGCCGACGCGCGGCACAACGCCGCGTGGCGGTCGTTTCGCGGCTGGACGCAGGCTGCGCTCGCGATCGGCAACGGTGCGCAGACGATCACCGCCGGCGTCCCGTCGGCGGCGATGACACTCACGCTTGCGACCGGCACCGGGCAGTCGATCACGACCGGGGAGCCCAGCGTCGTCTCGCTGCGCTCGAGCTCGCCCGACGGTGGCTTCTCGACGAGCACGGCCGGGCCGTGGACGAGCGCGCTCACGCTGACCGTCGCACCGCGGGCCACCGCGACCTTCTACTACCGCGACACGCGCGCCGGCCGCCACACCGTCACAGCCTCGGCGCAGGGGCTCACCGCGGGCTTCCAGGCGGTCTCTGTGGTCGCCGGCCCTGCTGCGGCGATCGCCGTCGCGCCGGCCGCGTCGGAGGTTCGCGCCCGAGGCACGCTTCGGCTCGCTGCGACGGCGACTGATGCGTTCGGGAACACCGCGGAGGCATCGGCCGTCGCGTGGCGCGTGCGACCCGCTTTACTCGGATCGCTCGAGACCGCCCCCGGAGGAGCTGTGACGTTCACGGCCGGTCGCCTTCTTCGTCCCGGAACTATCACGGCGACGTCGGGCGCGGCGTCCGGCACGGCCACCATCCGCGTCGTCGCCGGCGTGCTGCGGGTCGGCTCGATCTCCTTCCGCCCCGGCGGTGGCTCGCTCCGCGTCTTCCTGGCGACCATCGATCAGGGACGGCGGCCCGTCTCGGCGACCTCGGTGCGAGTGGCCCTGAGAGTCGACGGAAGGCGGATCGCCGTGCTACGCGGCCGCACCGGTGCGGCCGGAAAGGTGATGCTCCGCGCGCCGTTCACCGGTGGTCGTTGCGTCACCGTGACCGTGACGCGCGCCGTCGCGCAGGGGTTCCGCTGGAACGGCCGCACTCCGCGGAACCGCATCTGCGTCCGCTGAGCCGGCGTCAGACGACGCCGGCGAGGAGGAAGGCGCGCGACTCCTTCAGCATCTCGCGGGCGATCACGATCCGCTGGATCTCGTTCGTCCCCTCGTAGATCTGCGTGATCTTCGCGTCGCGCATCATCCGCTCGACCGGGTACTCGCGGATGTAGCCGTAGCCGCCGAGGATCTGCACCGCCTCGGTCGTGACCTCCATCGCCGTGTCGGTGCAGAAGAGCTTCGCCATCGCGGAGGCCTTCGTCAGCTCCGCGTCGTCGGCGCCCTCGTCGACCATGCGGCCGAAGCGATACAGGAGCCCGCGCGCCGCCTCGGTGCGCGTCTCCATGTCGGCGAGCTTCGCCGCGATGAGCTGATGCTGCGCGATCGGCTTGCCCATCGTCTCGCGCGTGCGCGCGTACTCGAGCGCGTAGTCGGTCGCGCCCTGGGCGATCCCGAGGCCCTGCGCAGCGACGCCCGGCCGCGAGCGATCGAGGATCCGCATCGCGACGCGGAAGCCCTCGCCCTCCTCGCCGAGCCGGTTCGCGACCGGCACGCGCGTGCCGTCGAACGTGAGCTCACCGGTCGTCGACCCTGCGATTCCCATCTTCGGCTCGAGGCGCGCGACCTCGAAGCCGGGCGTGTCGGCAGGGACGACGAAAGCCGAGATCCCGGAGTGCCCTGCGCCGGGTTCCGTCTTCGCGAAGACGGTGTAAAGCCCCGCCACCGCCGCGTTCGTGATGAAGCGCTTGGAGCCGTCGAAGACGTACTCATCGCCCTCGCGCCGCGCCGTCGTCCGCATCGCCGCCGAGTCGGAGCCAGAGCCCGCCTCCGTCAGCGCGTACGCGGCGAGCGTCTCACCCGACGCGAGCGACGGCAGGAACCGTGCCTTCTGCTCGTCCGTGCCGGCGAGCTTGAGCCCAAGCGAGCCGAGCTCCTGCACCGCGAGGATGAGCCCGCTCGTGGCGCAGACCTTCGACACCTCCTCGATCGCGACAAGCGAGAGCAGCGTCGCGGTCCCGGTGCCGCCGTACGCCTCGTCGAAGAAGAGCCCGAAGATCCCGTGCTCACGGAAGAGCTCGACGACGTCCCACGGGAACTCGTGCAACTCGTCGATCTCCGCCGCGCGCGGCGCGATGCGGTCGCGCGCGATCGTCCGCACGAGCTCGCGGATCTCGAGCTGCTCGTCGCTCAGCGGCTCCCAGGGCACGGGCCGCATTGTAGGACGTGCTCTCGCCTCTACTCGGGCTCGTGGCACTTGGCTTCGATGTTGTTGCCGTCCGCGTCGAGGACGTACGCCGCGTAGTAGCGGCTCCCGTACTCCGGGCGAAGCCCAGGTGCGCCGTTGTCGGCTCCTCCGGCGGACAGCGCAGCGTCGTAGAACGCTCTCACTCCGGCCGAGTCGGGCGCCGTGAACCCGACGTGCGACCCGCCGGGTCTGTCGGATGCTCCGACGCCGAAGTCCAGGCTCGTTGCGTCTGCGAAGTAGGCCATTCCCTCTGCTTCGAAGTGCAGTGCATACCCGAGCGGAGCGAGGGCCTTCCCGTAGAACCCCTTCGCCTTCTGCAGGTCGCTCACACCCACCTTCACGTGGTCGATCATTCGCGCTCCTCCCGTCGATACAGTCGCCGCGCATGATCCTGGAGAACGGCGTCGTCCGCACCATGGATCCGTCGCTGCCGACGACGAGGGCGCTCGCGATCGCCGGAGCGCACGTTGCGGGCGGCGTCGGAACGCACGAGAGCGCGTTGCCGAGCCCGGACGTCGTCGACCTCGGGGGGCGCTGCGTCCTCCCCGGCTTCACCGATTCCCACGTCCACTTCCCGACGTGGTCGCTCTCGCAGCGCGAGGTCAGGCTCGAGGGGACGAGCAGGCTCGCCGACGCGCTCGAGCGCGTACGGGTGCACCCGAGGCGCGGAGGCTGGATCCGCGGCTACGGCTGGCGCTCGGCGGAGTGGGCCGAGCAGCCGACCGCTGCCGCGCTCGACGAGGTCACGGGCGACACGCCGGCGATGCTCTTCTCGAAGGACTACCACTCCGCGTGGCTCAACTCCGCGGCGCTTGCCCGCGCCCACGCCGACCTGCAGGTCGAGGGAGGTGTCGTCGAACGGGACGGGTCCGGCGAGCCGATCGGGATCCTCCGCGAGGAGTCGGCCTGGCAGTTCCGCGCGCGTGTCGCGATGCCGAGCGAGGACGAGTTCGTCGAGGCGACGCGCGAGGGACTGCGCGTGGCAGCGTCGCGCGGTGTCGTAGCGATCCACGACAAAGACGGCTGGCTCGGTGCGCCGGGGATCTTCCAGCGCGTCCACGAGCGAGACGGACTCACGCTCCGCGTGTGGGCGTCGGTGCCGTATGAGCGGCTCCCCGAGCTCGAGGCGCTCGGCATCCACTCCGGCATCGGCGACGACTACCTGCGCATCGGCTACCTGAAGGCGTTCATGGACGGAACGCTCGGCTCGCAGACGGCGTGGATGCTCGACGGCTCCGGTGTGACGATCACGAGCGGCGAGCAGCTCGCGGAGGTCATTCGCGAGGGTTCGCGTCTCGGGTGGCCGGTCGCGGTTCACGCGATCGGCGACCGCGCGAACCGCGAGGCCCTGGACGCATTCGAGTCGACGGGCGACGCGTGGGCACCCCTCGGCCTCCGGCACCGCATCGAGCACGCGCAGTGTCTCGCGCCGGAGGACATCGCGCGGTTCGCCTCGATCGGTGTTACGTGCTCGGTGCAGTTCTCGCACGCGCCTTCGGATCGCGACCTCGCCGAGCGCTTCTGGCCCGAGGAGGTCGACGGCGCCTACGCGTTCCGCTCGCTCTGGGACTCGGGCGCGCTCGTCGCGAACGGCTCGGACGCACCCGTCGAGGAGCTCGACCCGCTCGCTGGGATCCGGGCCGGCGTTCTCCGCACGATCGACGACCGGCCCGCGTGGCATCCGGAGCAGTGCGTGACGGTCGAGCAGGCATTCCTCGCGACGTGCGTTAACCCGGCCTGGCTCTCGCGCGACGAGCGCCGTCGCGGGAAGCTCCTCCCGGGATACCTCGTCGATCTCGTCGTTCTCTCGCGCGATCCGCTCGACTGCCCGCCCGACGAGCTCGAGTCCGTCGAGGTCGTCGCCACGATGGTCGGTGGCCGCTGGGTGCACAACCCGCCGCCCTGGGACTGAGATGCGGCCGCGGATCGAACGATCGGTCGGAAGGCGGTTCTTCGGCTCCGATCCCGAGATGTACGACGCCGTGCGGCCCGGGCATCCGGATGGTGTCTACGACATCGTCCGTGCGCGCTGCAATCTGACGCCGGGTTCCAAGGTGCTGGAGATCGGCCCGGGCACCGGTCAGGCAACGCGACGCTTGCTCGAGCTCGGCGCCGACCTGCTGGTAGCGATCGAGCCTGACCCTGCGCTCGCCGAGTACCTGCTCGACGCGCTCGGCTCACGAGTCGACGTGCGAGTGACTACTCTCGAGGACGCGGAGCTGGAGCCCGCTGAGTACGACCTGGCCGTTGCCGCGTCGTCCTTCCACTGGGTCGAGGAGGCGCTCGCACTCGCGAAGCTCCGACCAGCCATGCGGTCCGGCGGCTCGATCGCGATCTGGTGGACGTCGTTCGGGGACGAGATGCGTCCCGACGCTTTCAGCCTCGCCTTGGATCCCCTCTTCGAGGACATTCCACATGGGCCGTCCGGGCCGACCGAGGGAAGGCCGAGCTTCGCGCGAGACGTCGAGCGCCGGCTCGCGGCCATGGACGCGGCCGGGTTCGAGGATGCCGAGCACGCTGAGCTCCGGTGGCGCAACGCGTGGGACACGGCGGGGATACGCGGGCTGTACTCGACGTTCTCGCCGCTCAGCGCCCTCGAGCCCGCTCGTCGCGAGGCCTTTCTCGACGAGGTGGCGCAGATCGCGGACACCGAGTTCGGCGGCCGCGTCGAGAAGCCCCTCGTCACCTCGGTGTACACAGCACGCAAGCCGGCCTGAGACGGCGAGCACGCGGCGACGAGTTGCCGTTTCTTGACTCGATGCCATCACTTCCTCGATCATGCAGCACTCGGTGCGTACCTCGCAGCATCGACGGGGCATCTGTCGCTCGTGGATGCCAGGAGCTTCGAGGTGATGCGCACACGAGGGATCACGAGTGCGTTCACCTTGGATCAGCACTTCGCCGATGCCGGCTTCGACCTGATTCCCTGAGCATAGGAGCGCCCACGGCACTCGACTCGTACAATCAGCTCGTGGCCACACGCACGATGCTCCCCGTTCACGCGGCACCGACGTGCTCGGTCGCCGGCGCCGCCGAGATCGTCGGCTCGAAGTGGACCGTGCTCATCGTCCACGACCTCTCCGAGGGCCCGCGCCGCTTCACCGAGCTCGAGCGCTCGTGCGCCGGGATCAGCCCGCGGACGCTCGCCGAGCGGCTGCGCTGGCTCGAGTCCGAGGAGATCGTCGCGCGGCAGAGCTACCCGGAGTCACCCCCGCGCGTCGAGTACACGCTGACCGAGAAGGGCCGCGCGCTCCTCCCGGTCGTACACGAGATGCGCCGCTTCGGCCACGACTGGCTGGGCTGCGGCGTGCACGACACCTAATCGGTCAGCGCCTTCGCGAGCACGCGGTCGCGGAGCCGCGTCGGGAGTCGCTCGATCCACGCGCGGAGGTGCGCGTCACGACCGACGACGTAGCGCGCCTTCGGGCGCGACGCAGTGAGCGCGTGCTCAACCGCCTTCGCCACGACATCCGGGTCGATGCCCGGTCCCCGTTTCAGCGCGACCGCCTTGAAGCGCTCGATCCGCGCCCTGTACAGCTCGTCGGACTCACGTGAGATCCCTCCGCGCATGACGTCGGCCTGCGCGGCGCCCTTCGTCCAGATCGCGGTCTTCACGCTTGCCGGCTCGACGATCGAGACGGCTATGTCCCACGGTGCGAGCTCGATCCGGAGAACATCAGCGAACGCCTCGAGCGCATGCTTCGACGCCGCGTACGGCCCGAGGAAAGGCAGCGCGCTGCGCCCGCCGATCGAGCCCATGAGCACGACACGACCTCGGGCCGACCGAAGAGCCGGGAGGAACGCCTGCAGCACGGCGATCTGACCTACGACGTTCACCTCGAGCTGGCGGCGAAGCTCGTCGAGCGGGACGAGCTCGAGCGGAGCCGCGATCGAGATGCCTGCATTGTCGACGAGCCCGTTGAGGTCCGGCCCGACGGCCTCGGCCGCAGCAGCAATCTGGGCCGCGTCCGTGACGTCGAGCTCGAGCGACTCGATGCCGTGCTGTCGGAGTGCGTCGGCGTCGTGCCGCGTGCGAACTCCGCCGAACACGCGCCAGCCCCCGCGAACGAGCCGAAGCGCGGACGCGAGCCCGATCCCCGACGACGCACCGGTAACGACGACGCGCTTCACATGAGCGATCGTCTCACGCGAGACATCTAACGAAGCGTGAAGGTTGGCGTCTGAGACCACAGGTGGACGTGGCCACGCCCGAGACGGCAGTAGACGGTCGGCAGGTGACGCGCGCCGCGGTCGGCTCGCTCGAGCTCTTCCGCCTCTGCTTTCCGCCGTCGTTCAGCCACGGCGTCATCGACCCCGCGACCGGCTACCTGGCGGTGGTGCTCGAAGGCGCCGTGCACAAGAGCTTCAGGCACACCAGCTCGACGCTCGGACGCGGCAGCTTCATGTTGATTCCTGCAGGCGCGGCGCACTCGAGCGCCTTCGCACGCGACGGCTGCCAGATCGTGATCGTCCGCGCTGCCGGCGAGGACGGAGAGCGCCTCTTCAGCCCGATTCTCCGCGACTGCACGAAGGTCGTTGCGCACGCGTCGACCCTCCTTGGCTGGAGGATCTCGAAGGAGCTCGAGTGCAGCGATGCGTGCGCTCGTCTCGCACTCGAGGGTCTCGCCCTCGAGCTCCTCGCGTGCGCTGGGCGAGCCGGCGCCGAGACAGTACACCGGGACGCGGGTTGGCTACCCACGGTGCGTGACATCGTGGACGAGTCGACACCGCGCGTCGTGTCGCTCCACGAGCTCGGGGAGATCGTCGAGCGCCACCCGGCGCACGTCGCGCGAGCCTTCAGGGATGCGTACGGCGTCAGCGTCACCACCTACGCACGTGCGCGGCGACTCGAGTGGGCGACGGTTGCTGTAGCGTCGACAGACGACCCGCTCGCGCGCATCGCACTCGACGCCGGGTTCGCCGACCAGAGCCACTTCACGCGCTCGTTCAGGCGCCACCACGGCGTCACACCGGGGCGCTACCGGGAGTTCGTGCGCGCCTGACGGGAACCGGGCGAACCGCATGCCCGGCCCCCGCCGAGCGTCGCCTCAGCCGCTCCTAACCTGCAGGTTTCCTTCCCCGACGAGGAAGGGGAACCGCACCGGTGGATGATCCGCGCAGTACTGCTGGCCTGCCGGGGCGGCCGCAGCCCCGAGGCTCGAGGACATGTCCGGCGCCGCGTTCGCGCCCTCTCCGTTGTCGCGAGCCTGGAACCACATCTCGAGGCCGACGAGGTCTGCCCGCGAGCTCGCCTCGATCACACCTCCGACCCAGACGTGGTCGCCCTCGAAGAACGCACAGGTCAATGGGCCACTCGCCGACAGCGGGACTCCCCCGTCGCGTACCTGCGTGTAGTCGAACGTGCCCTTGACGGTGCCGTCCGCCTTGACCTGCACGTTCCACGTGAACGGGCCGATATCGAACGTGCTGCCTGCCGCTTCTCCACGGAACCCGTAGTCGCCGTTCGCCGAAGCGACCACTCCGCGGCCGCCCGCCATGGCAGTCGCTGCGGTCACGAGCACTACGACGAACGAGCCAATCGCCAACGCGCGCCTCACTGCGGAACCTCCTCTTCGATTGGGTCGGAAGCTAGAAGGAGCTCCGCGGCACGTCTTGAACCGTACGACCCGCGTGGAACGAGACGAACGTCAGTCGGCGAGGTTCTTCGCGCGCAGCTCGCCGAGAGCGCGATCCGACTTCTCGAGCTCGCCGAGGCCCATCCCCTCGAGCACGCGCTCCGTCTTCGTGAACTGGACGTTCCGATAGTCGACGACCTGCCAGTGGTTGCCCCACGGGTCGAGAAAATCGTGGCCACCGATCATGCGAGCTCCGGCGTCGCGCGCTCGGCGCACGACTTCGGCCTGGTCGTCGACCACGAGGCCGTAGTGGCCGGCGACCACCGGCTCCGCCGCGCGCTCGAGTGCGATGAACTGATCGCCGAGGTCGACGAACGCCATGCGGCCGCTGCGACCGC
>DATKBJ010000064.1:0-2535 GCA_035514135.1 Gaiellaceae bacterium
TACGAGGTCACTGTGCTGGACAACCTCGCGACCGGCGTGCCCGAGCACGTGCCAGAGGACGCAGTTCTGGTCGAGGGTGACGTGGGTGAGCGAGACGTCGTGGACGAGGTGGTCGCGGGCGGCGACTTCGGAGCGGTCTTCCACATCGCCGGCCAGGCGAGCATCCGGATCTCCTTCGCCGAGCCGGACATCGATCTGCGCACGAACGTGATCGGGACGGTCAACGTCGTACGAGCGTGCATCGACGCCGGCGTTCCGCGTCTCGTCTATGCGAGCTCGATGACGGCATACGGTGAGCCCGACCGGATCCCCACTCCCGAGGACGTCGCGTGTGTGCCCGTCTCGTACTACGGCGTCACGAAGTACGCCGCGGAGCGCTATGCGCAGATCACGGGTGACCGTCCCGACGTGGAGCTTGCCGTCACGTCGCTGCGCATGTTCAACGTGTACGGGCCGCGCCAGGGTCTCGAGAACCCGTATCAGGGTGTGTTGGCGATCCTCCTCGGCAACGTCCTTCGCGGCGAGCCGATCACGATCCACGGCGACGGGGAGCAGACCCGCGACTTCGTCTACGTCGAGGACGTCGTCGACGCGTGGATGCGCGTGCTGGACGATCCGAGAACGCACGGCACCGTTCTCAACGTCGGCAGCGGGGTCGAGACGTCGGTCAACGAGCTCGCGGACGCGGTGCTCGCGGCGCTCGGCGAGTCGCGGGAGACATGGGAGATCCGTCGGCAGGACGTGCAGCTCGGTGACCAGCGCCGCGCCGCAGCGGACACGACCTCACTGTCCGCGCTGCGCTGGTCACCGAAGGTCGTGCTCGTGGACGGCATCGCGCGTACCGCCGAGTGGGCTCGATCCGTCTCCTGACTATCGTCCGGCGCCCTCGACGACCGCTTCCAGCGTTAACGAGGGCATGCCCGAGCATGTGAGCATGAACCTGTCGCCATGGGCAAGGTCGGCGTCCAGCCAGGCATAGCGACGCACCGGTAACGGTGCTATTTCGTCGGAGACGGCGATCCGCGCACTCGCGCCAGCGGGCGCAAAGCTCAGCCACGTCCCTGGGGCCCGGGAGCGGAGAGAGAAACTTCGTCCGCACGGGATCTCCGTCGGAGCTTGTGCCACGGAAGGTACGGCAGCGACGTCACTGACGACGAACTGTGCATTGCCAAGCTCGTTGCGCGTGTCTGCGAGCGCGTAGAGGTTGCGGTCGAGCGCGCCTAACAACGTCCATCGCCCAAGCGGCTCGAGGTCGGCGTTCGCGGGGTCGTGGACGACGAGATACCGGTAGTCGTCGGATCTTATGAGATCGAACGCAACGTCACGCGTGTGGCCGGTGACCATGTGTCCCCATCGCCGTGCGTAGTACAAGACGGCGGGGTCCCAGTCGAGCCCGTCGGTTGCGACGAGCTCTCCGGGTCTCGTGTGGGCGCTGATCTGCCCAGCGAGGGGCATCACCGTCGGATCGTCTTCGGAGCCGTGGATCCGCAGCCAGTAGCTTCGGCCGAGATCGAGCGTTGTGTAAGCGAGGAAGCCGGCGAGCACGACCCCTGCGGCGGCGACCGCAGGCTTGTTGGGGAGGCGCGTCGCGATGAAGTCGGCGCTCAGGCCAACAAGCGCAGCGAGCGCCGGGCTGATCGCGGCCAGGTAGTAGTCGTGCAGGAAGTAGAGGTTGGTGAAGACCAGCATCGGCGCGACCGCGGCGAGCCAGATCGACGCCCAGAACCGCCGTTGCGGCGACGAGACGGTTGCGACGATCGCCACCGCCAGCAGCATGACTCCGGCGGCACCGAGCACCGTATGACCGATCCGGGACAGAACGACGTCCCACGTCGTGAGGTCGAAGCGTTGTTCGATGGTTCCGAAGTTCCATTCCCGGAGGGCGCCGCTCGTGAGCCAGGCTGTCGTCGGACCGGCCTGCTTGATCGAGTCGGCATGCCGCGTCCAGGCAAGCGCCGCGACAAGCGGGAGAGCGATCAGCGCCGCGGCTCCGATGCGGATGCGCCGTCGGTCGGTCTCACGAGCCGACTCGGGTCGATGTGCGAGTGCCGGAAGGATCCAGAATAGGGCGGTTGTGGGTTTCACGAGCATTCCGACCAAGCCCGCAACCAGCGCCAGCGCGCCCGGCAATGGATGCGCCCGCTCACGCCAGACGATCGTCGCCCATGCAAACCCGACCCCGCCGGCGGTCGCGAGGTACTCCATCAGCGAGGCGCGTCCCCAAACGAATGCGAACGGCGTGAAGACGAAGGCGGCGACGGCAGCAATCGCCCCGACCCGGCCAGTCACGTGTCGAACCAGACCGAAGAGGAGAAGTGCCGTGAGGAGGAAGCACGCGAGGCCGGTCGTCCGCATCGCGCGGTCGTCGTCGACGCCGGCGTCCATCACGATCGACGCGGCGGCCTGGAACAGCGGGAACTCGAAGGGCACTTCGAAGGGCTCGCCGAGGACGGGAAGCTTGGGGTGGAGCAGGTCGATGCCCTGCTCGTGGTAGATGCGCGCGGTGTACGCGGTCTGGGTCTGGCGGAATGCGTG
>DATKBJ010000065.1:0-19456 GCA_035514135.1 Gaiellaceae bacterium
CCGCGAGCACCGTTCGCCGTTCGTCTATCTCGCGCGCCTGCTGCTCGTGCCCGTCGCGCTCACGCTCATCTGGTACGGACTGATGCTGGTGGCGCTCGCGTTCAAGGTGTCCCCGCAGGATGTGAACGCGATCAGCGGCTACCGCGACGCCTACGAGTTTCTCGCGGCTCTTGAGGCCGCCGACGTGACCCGCATGGTTCGCCTGATCACCGCTCTGACCGGGCTGGCCGCGTTCCTGATTTTCGGCTTCCTCGCCTGGAAGCTGTTCCCGCGCCCTTACCTCGCCCGCGGCGAGCTCACCCTGAGCGAGGACTCGCGTGGAACATCGACGGTGGAGCCGCGCGCGGTCGAGCGGGCCGTCGAGGTCGCAGCCCGCGAGCATTCGTCGGTCGACGACGCGAAGGCCCGGTACGGCGATGACGGAGTCGAGGTCGACGTCGACCTCGCGCGCGCACGGGACGTGCCCGACACGCTGCGCGAGGTTCAGCGCGTGGTTCGCGAGGCTCTTCGGCGGCATGACCTGCCCGAGGTGCCGGTCAGCGTCACGCTCACCGGGCTGGACAGACAGCGACGAAGGGAGCTCAAGTGATGACAACCACACAGTTCGCAGCGATTCTCGGATTCGCCTTCGTGGCCATCTGGATCGCGTTCGGCTTCGCCTCCGCGGTTCTCTGCCTGGTCGGGGCGGCCGTTTTTTATGCAGTGGCGCTCTTCCTGCGCGGGGATCTCGAGTTGGCGGACGTTCAGAGCCGCCTGGGCGGGCGAGGGGGCACCCGGCAACCGCCACCCCAAAGCTGAGGTCGGGCTCGCACGCTGCCCTTGGTCGCGGACCTCGACCCCTGCTCGCGTTCGGCACTCGCACGAGGAAGCGCTCGCCGAGAAGGCCGAGCGAGGGAGCCAAGGAGGCGTCGCTCGCCGCGCGCGACGCCGGACAGCCGATCCCGGACAGCACGCTACCGAGCGGCGAGCTCGCAGCTGTAGTTCCCAGACACGGTGTTGACGCCGTGAGGTGCCAGTGAGCCCTCCTAGGGGTGCGGCTTTTCAACGAGTCGATCCCATAGAGCCATGCGGCGAGTACACGGCCACAGCGTCCACGAGACGTCGATGTGCGGAGGGCTGGCCTCTAGCGGACCGGTTCGATGTTGTGGTTCATGCGGAACAGGTTGTCGGGATCCCACGTCGTCTTCAGCTCCGCCAGCCTTGAGTAGTTCTCGGCGTACGCGGCCGGAACGCGCGCACTCTCGTCCTCGCCGAGGAGGTTGACGTATACGCCGCCGTTCGCGTGCGGTTGCATCGCGTCGTGGAAGCTGCGCACCCACGCCATCACCGACGTATCGTCGGACGGATCTGTCCAGCCTGAAAGGATGTGGAAGGAGTAGCGGGCATCCCGCCCGGCGAAGGCAGTCGAGGAGCGGTCGATCGCGCCCACGGCGCCGCCGAGCGGCTCCAGGTACGCCGCCGTGAACTCCCCATGCATCTCCGGCACGTGTGCCGCGATCGCGTCGATCGCCGCGTCCGACAGCTCATCCAGGTAATGCGCCTTCGAGTAGTAACGCTGTCCCGCGGGAAGCGCAGCGTCGAAGCTCTGCTGGATCTCCGGGTAGGGGAGCGGGCCAACCAGATCCAGGATCGGTTCACCGAGCTCCCGAAGTGGCTCCACGACCTCGGCGGCACCGGAGTCCGCGTGGCAGAAGACGAAGTCGAGCGCCGGCTGACCATGGAAGCTCTCCGGGAAGGCCTCGATCGGTGGAACCCGAAACATGAACGGGTAACACTGGAACTCGTGCGGCGCATCCGCAATGTAGTGGCGGAAGAACCTCAGCGCCTCGGGAGCGTCTTCGAAGGGGTACACGATCTGTCCCGCCAACATCTCGCGCGGCACCTCATGGAGACGGAAGCGCAACGTAGTCGCGACGCCGAAGTTCGCGCCGGCGCCACGCATCGCCCAGAACAGATCGGCGTTCTCTTCCTCGCTCGCCCGAACCTCTTTCCCGTCGGCGGTCACGACGTCGACCGATACCAGGTTGTCGAGCGAGAGCCCGTACTTCCGCGAGAGATACCCCGATCCGCCCCCGAGCGCCGCTCCAGCAACCCCGACCGACGACACCGTCGGAAGCGGAGTCGCGAGCCCGTGCTCCACCGTCGCCCGATCCAACTCAGCGCAGACCACCCCCGGCTCGACAACCGCCATGCCAGCATCCCGATCCAGCTCGATCGCCTTCATCAACGAGAGATCAAGCAGGACGCCGCCCTCGCCGACCGTGTTCATCGCGTACGAGTGGCCGCCGCCTTTCACCGACAGGGCCGTCCCCGTCTCGCGCGCATACGCGACAACCGCGGCCACATCGCCGGAATCCCGGCAACGGACAACCACGTCCGGCGATCGATCCGCGCGGACGTTCCACACGCGCCGAGCGTCACTGAAGCCGTCGTCCTCCGGCTGCAGCAGCTCGCCCGCGAGACGTTCACGGAGAGCACCAATATCCATGAAGACCTCCCTCGTAGCTCGGAAACCCGGTTCGACCCTAACGGATCGCCTCTGCGGCTGGACGCGCCCTGGGATATTCGCGTTGCGTTGTCGCTCCGGGTTCAGTCCGAATCGCGCTGGGCATGAACGTGAACTCGACGATCACGAAGCCGGATGCCGGTCATAGGCATGCGTGATGCTCTGCGCTCGCGGGGGCGCAGAATCTCCAGGCCGTCGCGCTCGATCATCCGCTTCCAGCGGTGGTAGGTCGAGCGGTGCACTCCGAATGTGCGGCTGGCAGCGCTCAGGCCGATCCGGCGGCGAGGTCGACGAGCTGCAGCCGGTTCGGTCTCGAAGGCGAGAGTGAGCCGAGAACGGACGACGCCCGGCTCTCAGGGGCCGGGCGTCGTCCTCCCAAGCCTCAGTCGAGGGGTCCACCTGTCGGGACCACTCGGTAATTCGAGCGGACTCTGGTCGCCCGACGAGTCGCCTGGCGGCGACGGTCTCTTCCTGCGTGACGGATGGACCGCGACCACTTGCGAGCGCCCGTACGTGCCGGCCGTCCACTGCTCGCCCGAATCCGTCGCTGCTAGGCTCGCGAGCGGTCGCGCGGGCGCTCCTCCAGCGACTCGGTGCGAGCGTGACTGATCGTCGAGCGCAACACACCGTGCGTGCGAGGGAGGGTTTCGTTGCCTGGCGCTGCGCTGGCTCACGATCGTGACAGCACTCGTTCCCAGCTCGGCGTACTGGCCCTGGCCGTCGTCGCGATGGCCGCATCCAGCCCCGGTCAGTCGGTTCTCATCGGCGTCTTCGTCGACGGGATGCTTGCGGGCACGAACCTCTCCCGCACGACGTTCTCGGCGCTCTATGCCGCCGGCACCGTCGTCTCGGCGTTGGCAATGCTGCAGGTGGGCCGGCTCGCTGATCGCTTCGGGCTCGGACTCGTCTGGGTGGTCGTGTCCCTCGGCCTCGCCGGGGCGTGCGTTCTCACGAGCATGGCACGGGGTGTTGCGCTCGCATTCCTCGGGCTGGCATTCCTGAGGACGTTCGGGCAAGGTGCATTCCCGTTGCTCGGGACGCTCCTCGTCGCTCAGACGTTCAGTGCTCGCCGCGGCCGAGCGATGGCGGTTTCGAGCCTGGGTCTCACCGCAGCGTCGATCGTGCTGCCACCGCTGACCGTTGCTCTCATCGTCGAGATCGGCTGGCGTTCGGCGTACCGGGTGCTGGGCGCCGTGCTGCTCGTGATCGTGCTGCCGCTGGCGGCCTTCGTGCGCTCGGTGCCGAGTGCGCGACCACGCGGTGCACTGAACTCGTCGCATCGGTCGGTGTCATCTCCGAGGGCGCTGCGTGCCAGTCGCCGGGTCTCGGCTCTGGCGGTCCCCTCCCCGCGCGCCAGCCGCCTGCTCTTCGTCATCGCGGCTCCGGCGTTCGTTCTCACGGCCATCATCTTCCACTCCGTCTCCGTGTTCGCGGAGCGCGGGCTGTCCTTCACCGAGGCCGGCCTCGCACTCAGTGCCCTCGGGATTGCCAGCGTCGGCGGGACTGTTGTCAGTGGCTGGCTGAGCGACCGCGCACGGACCCGATCCCTGCTGTCCGTGATGAGCTCGTTGCTGTTCGCCGGGTCCGTACTGCTTCTCGTCCCGACGGCCCCGACCGCATTTCTCGCAGCCCTGCTGCTCGGTGCGTCCCTGGGTGTGTTCGGTGTCCTCCGGGGCGTGGTCTGGCCGCGGACGTACGGCGTTGCCGAGATCGGTCGACTTCAGGGGATGACGACGTCGGTGCAGATCGCAGCCGCCGCGCTCGGGCCGTTGCCGCTCGCCCTCTCGGAAGCCCTCACGGGTAGCTACCTCGTAGGTCTCCTCGCGCTCGTCGGGTATGCGGGTTGCGCTCTGATCGTGTCGATTCGCTGGCGAGATCCGCGCATCGTGCGAGTGCACGCCCGCTCGATCTGAGGCGGACACCCCATGAGGCGGACACGCCAGAGCCCGAGAGCTGTCTCGTTGGACTCAGGAGAACGTCAGGCGCTGGGAATCGGAGACTGCGTCCCCCGGTCAGGATCCCCACCGGGCGGATCCTGACGATCTCGAGATCGTGCGCGCCCTCAGCCGGTCACGATCGACTCGAGCGCGACGCCCGGATGAGCCGCAGCCACGCGCTCGAGGTGATACGTCGACTCGAAGAGCGCGAACTGGGTTCCGTCGGCCCGCTCGGCGATGGCCACCCCACGTGCACCGTCGAGGGCTCTCACGCCGGCGGCGTCGGTTCGTCGTGCGACGCGGAAGGGCGCAGGCTCGAGATCCACCATTGCGCCGTACTCGGTTTCGAGCCGCTGCCGCGTGATGTCGAACTGCAGGTCGCCAACGCCGGCGAGGATGGGCTCTTGGTCACCGCGATCGGCGCGACGGAGGACGTGTACGACACCTTCGAGCTCGAGCTCGGCGAGGCCGCGCCGGAACTGCTTGTACCGCGACATGTCACGGTTGCGCACGACCGCGAAGCGCTCGGGCGCGAGCACCGGCAGAGCCGGATACTCGACCGGGTCGCCGGCGTAGAGCGTGTCGCCGATGCGGAGCCCCGGTGAGTTGACGAGCCCGATCACATCCCCAGGGAACGCCTCGCTCAGGCTCTCGCGCTCGCGACCGAACAGCTCTTGCGCGTGAGCGAGCGTCACCTGCTTACCGGTACGCGCGTTCGTCGCTCTCATGTCCGCGCGAAGGTGGCCGGAGCAGACACGCACGAACGCGACGCGATCGCGGTGGCGGAGGTTCATGTTCGCCTGGATCTTGAAGACGAACCCGGAGAACCCATCCTCCAGGTCGCGCTCGCGTCCGTCCGACGCGATCCTGGCGCCCGGTGGTGGAGCGTGCTCGTGCAGGGCGTCGAGCAGCAGTCGAACGCCGAAGTTCGAGATGGCGGAGCCGAAGAACACCGGCGTCTCGCGTCCCGACAAGAAGGCTTCGGAGTCGAGTCGTGGGCGAACCGCGTCGAGAAGCGAAAGCTGATCTTGCGCTTCCACCCACGAAGGCCCATCGGCGGCGCTGAGCGAACCCTGCGCCGTGACCTCCTCGAGAGCCATCGTCGCCCCTCCGGCGGAGCGTCGATACCTGACGAACGCCGAGCGCACGCGGTCGACGACGCCCTCGAAGTTCCCGTGCGTTCCTACCGGCCACGTGAGCGGGACCGGCTCGAGGCCAAGAGTCTGCTCGATCTCGTCCAGCAACTCGAGCGGGTCGCGGGACGGACGGTCGAGCTTGTTGACGAACGTGATGAGCGGGAGGCCGCGGGCACGCGCCACCTGGAAGAGCTTGAGCGTCTGTTCCTCGATGCCCTTCGCCGCGTCGAGGAGGATGACCGCGGAGTCTGCGGCGGAGAGCACCCGAAACGTGTCCTCCGAGAAGTCGCGGTGCCCCGGCGTGTCGAGCAGGTTGAAGATCGTGCCTCCGTGCGTGAAGCGCAGGACGGTCGCCGTCACCGAGATGCCTCGATCACGCTCGATCTCCATCCAGTCGGACACGACAGCGCGACGGTTCCGGCGCGCGCGCACCGCGCCTGCCTCGGCCACCGCACCGGCGTACAGCAGGATCTTCTCCGTGAGTGTGGTCTTGCCGGCGTCGGGGTGAGAGATGATCGCGAACGAGCGACGGCGCGCGACCTGGCGGCGAACGTCGCTCGAGTCCGCGTGAGTTGCCTCTGAAGTCTGCATTGACGGAAGCGTAGCGTTGGTCGACCAGCCTCTTTCGAGACGTGCGCCGTCGGCTAAACTCTCTCGTTACGGAAGAGTAGAACATGAGGAGGTAAGACTTGGAGACGGCCTATGCTTTCACCCGCACCGAGATCGCCGAGTATCTCCGCGAGCCGTTCGATCGTCCCGGCCTCGTCACTCGAGACGAGCTACTCGCATCGCTCGAGGCGAAGGGAGCCCCGCGGGAGATGATCGACCTGCTCACACGCCGAATCCCCGAGAACGCGCAACTCGCCGACTTGCGCGCACTCTGGGTTCATCTGCGTGACGTCCCGCTGGAGCAAACCGAGTCGTGAGCCACGACGCCGAGTTGCATCAGATCGGCGAGGTCGCCGAGCGCGTCGGGCTCTCTCTGCGCACGGTTCGCTACTACGAGGAGGTCGGCCTGGTCAGACCGTCGGCCCGATCGGACGGTGGATTCCGCCTGTACTCCGAGGACGACATCCAGCGCCTGCTCGTCGTCAAGCGGATGAAGCCGCTGGGCCTGACCCTGGACGAGATGGCCCAGCTGCTCGAGGGGCTCGAGCAGAGCGCTCGCCCCGACGGGCTCGACGTCGCAGAGCTCGGCGGCGTGGTGGCCCGGCTGGCGGAGTTCGCGGAGCGAAGCGACGAGCGCATCGCGGCCCTCGAGCGCGAGCTCTCCGAGGCGCGCACGCTGCGACTCCGGATCAGCGAGCGGCTCGGTCGCTGCGAGGCCGTGCTCGAGCGAGCAGGAAAGACGCCCCGGTAGAGCCGGCCGAGTCGTTGGGTGTGAGAACTACCCTCGGCCTGGCCTGCGAATAGCATCCGGCGGTGCCCACGGACGTCCTCCGGATCACGCCGCTCGGTGGTCTCGGCGAGATCGGCAAGAACATGACCGTCGTCGAGCACGGCGGGCGAATGCTGATCGTCGATGCGGGCGTCAAGTTCCCGACCGCGGAGATGCACGGAGTCGACCTCGTCCTCCCCGACTTCACGTACGTGCTCGAACGCGCGGAGTTGCTCGACGCCATCGTCGTCACACACGGGCACGAGGATCATCTCGGAGCGCTCCCCTGGCTGCTCCGAGAGCTCGGCCGGTCGACCCCACCACCCGTCTATGGGCGACGGCTGACGATGGCGATGGCTCGCTCGAAACTCGACGAGCACGGCCTGCTTGAGGTCAGCGCGCAAGCGGCGGAGCCCGGAGAGCGGATCACGGTCGGGCCCTTCGAGCTCGAGCTCGTGCACCTGACGCACTCGATTCCGGATGCCGCCGGAGTGCTCATCGAGACGGCTGCGGGCAACGTCATTCACCGGTGACTATCGCTTCGATCAGAGCCCGGTCGACGGCCTGCCGGCCGATCTCGAGCGACTGACGAGACTCGGTCGAGAAGGCCTCACGCTCCTCTGCGGTGACTCGACGAACGCGGATCGTGACGGCTTCGCTCCCTCCGAGTCCGCCGTCGGACCGGCTCTCCTCGACGTCTTCGCCCGCTGCGACGGCCGCATCGTGGTCACGAGCTTCGCGTCGAACATCCACCGCGTCGCACAGGTCGCCGCAGCGGCCGACGAGCTCGGGCGCAAGGTTTGTCTCGTGGGTCGATCGATGGTCAAGAACGTGCGGATCGGGCGCTCGCTCGGTCATATCTCGTTCGCGGACGAGACGCTCGTGCCCCCGCGCGCGCTGGACGACCTCGCCGACGACGAGGTCGTCATCGTCTCGACCGGATCCCAGGGCGAGCCGCTCTCCGCGCTACGACGCATGGCGTACGGCGAGCACCGCCAGGTGACACTTCGCGAAGGTGACACGGTCGTCTTCTCGGCGACGCCCGTGCCCGGCAACGAGCGCGCGGTCAACGAGACGATCGACCGCCTCTACTACCTCGGGTGCGAGGTCGTCACCGCCCGCGACGCGCCGGTCCACACGTCCGGACATGGCCATCGCGAGGAGCTGAAGCTCATGCTCAACCTGACGCAACCACGCTTCCTCATGCCTGTGCACGGCGACCACAAGCGTCTTCGCCTGCACGCACGCGTCGCCGAGTCCGTCGGGTTCGCGACCGAGCGGATCTTCGTCGGCGAGAACGGCCTTCCCCTCGAGATCGACGCCTCGGGTGCCCGCTTCGGCGAACGTGTGAGAGCAGGTGTGATGTTCGTCGACGGCCTCGAGATCGGCGACCCTGCCGATGCCGCGCTGCGCGACCGGAGCGTCCTCTCGCGAGACGGCGTGATCGTGCTGGTGGCCACCATCGCCGAGCAGGACGGCGAGTTGCTCGGTGAGCCCGAGCTCGTCATGCGAGGCGTCTCAACGCAGGCAGATGGATCGCTCGTCGACGCGATGCGCGACACCGTCCGCAGCTCGCTCGCTCGCGCTGCGCGAGAACAGCTCCGCGAGCCGGAGCTGCTGCAGCAGGTCGTCCACGACGATCTTGCGGCGCTCCTCCACGAGCGCCGGCAGGGCCGCCCGATGATCCTCCCGATCATCATCGAGCTGTAGCTCGTGGTCGCCCGTACTCGACATTGACGTGAAGGTAGAGTCTTGGAGGGAATGTCCCCTGAAGGCCACGCGGCGTCACCGAGCGAGCAGGGAGCGCTCCTGCACATCGGTGATGCAGCCGCGCGTGCGGAGCTGAGTGTGCGCACAGTCCGCGCGTACGAGGAGGCCGGTCTCGTGCGGCCCTCGGCGCGAACGAACGGGGGGTTCCGCCTCTACTCCGAGCACGATGTCGATCGCCTCGTCGAGGTGCGGCGCATGAAGGGGCTTGCACTCTCGTTAGGCGAGCTGGGCGAGCTGCTCGGCCTCCTCAAGCGAAGCGAGGCGCCCGAGCTGCTCCAGCAGGCCGAGGTGACATTCGTCGTCGACTCCCTGTACCGCTATCGCGAGCGCGCAGACCGGGGCATCGAGCGTCTGGAGCAGGCGCTCGCCGATGCACGGGAGCTCCATCGCCGAGTCGTCCAGCAACTCGCAACGGTGGAGCGATGAGATCCGACGGGAGCTCGGCGACGCACGAAGCGCTTGTCGACGAGCTGACGCGACGGCTGCGTGCGGGCGACATCGTCGCGGGCCAGAGCCTCGACGTCGGGGGCGAGACCTTCGTCGTCCAGGGCTTCGACCCGTTCGGCGCGGATGGACGCAGCGTGTACCTGCGCGTGCCCGACGGCTCCAGCCTGACCGTGCGGATCCCAGCCGAGTGAGCAGCCTCTCCCTCGAGTGCCCGGCATGCGGCGAGAGCGACGAGCTCCGCGGGCGAAAGGAGGGCGCGCTCATCCTCGTCCACTGCGATACGTGCGGCCACGAGTGGCCGCGCGACCCCGACGTCTGTCCGCGCTGTGAAAGCCGGGCTATCGTCGACCGGCGGGAACCGATGTTTCAGAAGGCACGCGGGACGCAGCAGTCGATCATCGCGTTTCGCATCATCCACGAGTGCGGTCGATGCGGTAACGAGTGGTGAGCCGAAGAGGCGTACGAGTCGAGTTCGAGGAGGTCGAGGCATGTCCAGAGTCGTCCGGGCTGCGCTGATCCAGGCGCACGCGAACCTCCCCAAGGAGGAGGCGCTCGCGAAGCACGTCGAGATGATCGAAGAGGCCGCGCGGGAGGGAGCTCAGATCACCTGCTTGCAGGAGATCTTCTTCGGCCCCTACTTCTGCGCGCAGCAGGAGCCGCACTGGTTCGAGACGGCAGAGCCCGACGACGGCCCGACCGTCCAGACGATGCGAGAGCTGGCCCGTAGGCACGAGATGGTTCTCGTCGTGCCTTTCTTCGAGAAGGCGCTCGAAGGGGTCTTCTACAACACCGCCGTCGTCATCGATGCCGACGGCACGATGCTCGGCAAGTACCGCAAGACCCATATCCCGCAGGTCGGCCCGATCTTCTGGGAGAAGTACTTCTTCAAGCCGGGCAACCTCGGCTACCCGGTCTTCGAGACCCGGGTCGGCCGGGTCGGCGTGTTCATCTGCTACGACCGTCACTTCCCCGAGCCGGCGCGAATGCTCGGCCTCCACGGAGCACAGCTCACCTTCAACCCGTCGGCAACGGTCGAGAGTCTCTCGCGCTACCTCTGGGAGCTCGAGCAGCCGGCGCACGCGGTCGCGAACGGGTACTTCGTCGGCGCGATCAATCGCGTCGGCGAGGAGCTCGTCCCCGGCGCACGCTTCTACGGCTCGAGCTACTTCTGCGATCCGCGCGGACAGATCATCGCCCGGGCTTCCGACTCCGAGGACGAGGTGCTCGTCGCGGACCTCGATCTCGCGCTGATCGACGAGGTGCGCACGACCTGGCAGTTCTACCGCGACCGCCGGCCCGAAACGTACGGCGATCTCACCGAGCTACTCCCGTAGCGGAGGGGGCGCGATAGCGCGACGATTCAGCATCGCGGCGCGGCCGTACAGAGCCGCAAGACCGATCAGCGCGGCCACGGCCGAAGCGACGAGAATCGCCAACTTGGCTTGCTCCTGTAGGTCGACCTCCTCGAAGGCGAGGGTGGAGATGAAGATCGCGATCGTGAAGCCAATCCCTTTGAGCGGCGCAACACCGCCGATTGCCGGCCAGTCCAGGCCGTCTGGCATGCGGCCGGGCCCGAATCGGATCAGTCCCCAGGCGAACAGAATCCCGCCAATTGGTGCGCCGACGACCAGCCCGAGCGCGATCCCCAGACCGACGGGCCCGCTCAGCGCGTCGGCGATCCCGTCGAACGAGACCGGTATGCCGGCGTTGGCCAGCGCGAACAGAGGAAGGATGGCGTAGGCGCTCCAGGGATGGAGACGCTCCTCCATCCGCGTCAGGGGCGACACCGCCTCCCCGGCAAGCCTGGACGACTCGAAGAGGGCCCCCTCGCTCACGTCGCGGTCCGCGCTCGAGATCTCGCTCAGGTGAGCACCGAGGAACTCCGCCGTCGCCTGGCGCGAGTGGAACGCCACCGCCGGTGTCAGGAAGCCGAGGACGACGCCGGCGAGTGTCGCGTGGACGCCCGACTCGAAGACGGCGAGCCACAAGAGACCCGCGAGCAGCACGTAGAGAACGAGGGAGCGGATCCCGACCCGCTGCGCAACCACCACGGCGAACGACACGGCGACCGCGGCCGCAAGCCAGATCAGTGAGAGATCCTGCGTGAAGAAGACGCCGATGATGACGATCGTCCCGAGATCGTCGACGACGGCGAGGGTCAGCATGAACGCGCGCAACTCGGTCGGTGCTCGTCGCCCCGCGAGCCCGAGCACCCCCACGGCGAAGGCGATGTCGGTGGCGATCGGAATCGCCCAGCCCCGCGGGTCGCCGTCCCCGATCAGATTGACCGCCGCATAGGTCAGGGCGGCGCCGACCATCGTGCCGAGCGCGGCGGCCGCAGGGACTGCCGCGGACCGGCGGTCGCGCAACGAGCCGAAGACCATCTCGCGCTTCACCTCGAGCGCGACGACGTAGAAGAAGACCGCCATGAGGAGGTCGTTGATCCAGTGCGTGAGGTCCTCTTCGATCAGCAACGGGCCGAAGTCGACCGAGACGACCGTCGACCAGAGATCGATGTAGGAGTCGGGCGAGACGTTGGCCCAGACGAGCGCGGCGACGGCCGCGGCGAGCAAGAGCGACGCGCTCCCCGCCTCCTGCTGCAGGTACCGCTCGAGCGGACGCACCACCCGCCGCGGCAGCGCCTGCTCCGACCGAAGCCACGACCGGCGGAAGTGCTTCGCGACGCCCTCGGCTGTCTGCTTTCGCGTCAACGCTCGCTTTCGTCGTGAATCGGACTCTGATCGCGCCCGTCGCAGACGTCCTCACTGCGACCCGTCCTCGCCAGCTCGGCACAGTCTGTCGATCTGGAGGCGGTGAAGCGACACGAGAACAGCAGCCGATTCGGGGAACGAGGCGATCGAAGCGTTCCCGGCCGCGCCTCGCGCCTGCCCGCGGCACATAGGCGGGGCCAGCAGAGTCAGCCCGTTCCCGCTCTGCACCTCTGCCGCTCGGACACATGACCGGCGATCTGTTTCGGCGCCGCCGTGCACTCACGGGCGCCGTCGGAGGGGCCGGTGCTCTCCCAACTGAGCTAACCGCCCACGAGGCGATCGATCTTAGCCCACCCGATCGCGGGCCGGGGCAGCGCGCTGCGCGTCCGTATATTCCTGGGACGATGCTTCGCGGGAGGCTCTTCGCGGCGTTGCTCGTCCTCGTCGCTGTCGCAAGCGCGGCCGTGGTCGTCGTCGTCGCCCGGGGCGGCGAGCCGACGGTGACTCGGCAAGCGTTCCTCCAACAGGTGCACGCCACCTGCACGAAGTACGAAAAGCGCCTCGACGCGATCCCGCCGCCGGGGGACCTCTCGTCGCCCGGATCGGTGTTCGAGTCGCTGAACGCGGCGCTTCCCGTACTGAAGCAGCAAGAGGACGCCTTGCGCGCCCTCGACTCCCCCTCGGAGCTGCAGGAGGATCTCGACGAGCTCTACGCCCTCACCGACCGGTCCCTCGTGGAGCTCGAGACCGCCCGCGACGAGGCGGGCGAACGGGCGCTGTACGCCATGGCGACGGCACTGACGCGCTTCGAGGAGGTGCGCGACGAGGCGAAGGTCATCGCGCGCCGCATCGGCTTCGACTGCTAGCGCCGCGCACGACGAAGCCGGATGCGGGGAGGCCGACGCGCCTCCCCGCAGAGCACATGCGTCAGCTCCGGAGCGGAACGGCGTACGACGGCATCGGTGCGCCCGTCGCACCGCGAAGCTTCAGCGGCATGCCCAGGAAGGCGAACTCGTACTGCTTCTCCGCCGCGATCTCCTGCATGTCGCAAACCTCGATGATCTGCGCACCTGCGGTCGCGAACATGTAGCTGTGAACGGGCAGGAAGACTTCGGGCTCCTCCGACGGGAGCACTTCGAGCCCAATCGTGTCCCCCGCGATGCACATTGCGCCGGTCTCCTCGCACAGCCACTTGGCCGCTGGGAGGCCGATGCCCGGCGTGTTCACGAGATACCCGTCGAAGTCGGGCCACACGCTCATCCGCCCGGTGCGTACGAGCACGACGTCACCCTTGCGCAGCTCGACCTCCTGCTTCGCGACCGTGTCCTGCAGATCCTGGGGCGTGATCGCGTAGGAGTCGGGCAGGCAGTCGACCCCATGCGTGCCTGCGACGTCGAGGAGCACACCGCGCGCGATGACGGGCGGGTATTTCTCCAGCCCGCCTTTGGTCCAGATGCGGCTGCCGAGATCGCTGTCGGCCTCCCATCCGTTCCAGAACTTGCCGTAGAAGCCGAGGTGGTTGAGCGTGTCGATGTGCGTCCCGCAGTGGGTGTACATGTGGATCGAGTCGCCGCAGTACGAGTACTTCTCGTGCACGTGGCTGCCGACCCCTGAGAGGTTGTCGTTCACCGAGCCCTGCGGCGTGTGCGTCATCCAGATCCCGTACGGCGGGTCGCCGGCCGCAACCCACGACGGCATGCCGATGAAGTACTCGACGTTCAGGTCGAAGACGTGGCGCCCATCGAGATGGTCGAGGATCGCCGCGTTGGTCTCGGGCGTGATCCAGTTGAGCCGCCCGATCTCGTCATCGGCCCCCCACGGGCTCCGT
Source organism: Gaiellaceae bacterium (assembly GCA_035514135.1). GTDB lineage: Bacteria > Actinomycetota > Thermoleophilia > Gaiellales > Gaiellaceae > GMQP-bins7. The sequence continues at coordinate 13,714 of DATKBJ010000065.1, forward strand.
GAGACCTTCACGCCGTCTTGCTCGAGAATCGGCTCGGGAACGAGCTCGGAGTCGGCCATCGCATGCCCTCCTTACGGGAAGAGTGGTGTGCGCCGAGCCTACTTCGTCGGGGTCGCCGACGAGGCGCGAGCAGACGCCACCCGCGCGGCGCCCTCGCGGATGCGGAGAAACACGGCGGAGTAGTCGTGCCGTCCGTGACCGGCAGCCTGCGAGGCGCCGTACTCGGCGAGCGCCGCCTGCGTGACGCCGGCCTCGACGCCCGCGGTCTCGGCGAGCTCGACGACGAGCCCGAGATCCTTCGCGATCAGATCGAGCGCGAACAGCGGCTGCCAGTCGCGTGACGACGGATGCCGGGGATCGACGCCGGAGAGTGGAAAGCGCACGCGCAGCACGCGCGAGTCTCCGGTCGACGCCGCGAGCACCTCGAACAGGGTCGTCGCGTCGACTCCTTCGTGCTCGGCGATGGCGCAGGCCTCGGCGAGCCCTGCCATCGTGACACCGGCGACGAGGTTGTTGCAGAGCTTCGCCGTCTGACCGGCACCGTGGCCGCCGATGCGCACGACATGCCGGCCGAACGCCTCGAGCAACGGTCGGGCGCGCTCGTAGGCCTCCTCCCGTCCTCCGACCATGACCGTCAGCGCCCCCTCCTCCGCCCCGTGCGGTCCGCCGCTCACGGGTGCGTCGAGCACGTCGAGGCCCCGGGGCTCCAGCGTCTCGGCGAGCTCGCGCGCGAGCGCAGGCGACCCGGTGGAGAGATCGACCAGAAGCGTGCCGGGGCGCGCACCCGCAGCCAGTCCTTCCGCTCCGAGCCAGACCTCGCGAACGTCCTCGAGTGCGGGTAGCGAGGTGAATGCGGCATCGGCTCGGGTCACGGCCTCCGCCGCGGAGGCTGCGGACACCAGTCCGAGCTCGTCGACCCGTGCTCTCTGCACGTCGAACCCGACGACCTCGTGCCCTGCGCCGACCAGGTGTCGGGCGATCGGAGCGCCCATCGTGCCGAGCCCGACGAACGCGATGCGCGACACGCCAGCCTATGCTTCGACGAGCTCGCTGCCGAACGCGCGGAGCCTGGCGTGTGGCCGGCCGCTCGAGGCGAGCACGACCCAGATCACGATCTCGTCGGCCCGCGGAGCGTCGGGGATCCGCACCTCGAACGTCTGGTGGTGCGAGCGGACGGTCTGATCCGTCACGTGCTTGATCGCGAGATCGAGCGTCGCGCCGGCAGCGGCGCGCTTCTCGGCCGAGGGCAGGAGCGTGGTGCCACCTACTGCGTCGCGCACGTGGTTGCCGAACCGCAGGTTGTGGATGATCGCCGACCCGTGCTCGACGTCGCCGTCGAGGCCCACGAGCGCACCCTTCCCGAACCCTTCGGCCGGCGCACCGAGGAGCTCGAGCGCCCGCGCGGTGAGCAGCTCGCCGAGCGGCTCGCAATAGGCGTCGATGAGTGGCTCGAGATCCTCGACGTAGGCGCCGGAGAGAGGATTGGAAATGACCGCTCCGACCGCCGCGATACGCGTCGGCGGGCCGACGTCACGTCCGCCCTCGCGATGCACGTCCTCGAGGACGGCAACGAGCTTGCGGACGCCGTCTGCGCTCACCGCTCGAGCATACTGCGGACTCGCGTGGAGCACATTCGCTTCTACTACGACATCGTCTGCCCGTACTCGTACCTGGAGTCGCATGTAGTCGAGGCCGCCGAGGACGACGGCCGCGTCGAGGTCGAGTGGCTCCCGTTCGAGCTGCGCCCAGCTCCCAAGCCGCTGCTCGAGGTCCGGGGCGACCACCTCCGGACCGACTGGACGCAGAACGTGTACCGACGCGCTCTCGCGATGGGCGTCGAGATCCACCTGCCGCGATACCAGCCGCGCTCGACGCTCGTCGTCTCTGCGTGTCTCTCCGCAGGCGAGCACGGGCGGCTCCGCGAGTTCAAGCACGCGCTGTACGAGGCCTTCTTCTGCGAGGGTCATGACATCGCGACGGACGCGGAGATCGCGCGCGCAGCCGACCGTGCGGGGCTCGACAAGGATGTCGCCGTCGCGGCTGCGTACGACGCCGATCGCCATCAGCTGATCCGCGAGATCCGGCGCGACGCCGAGGCGGCGGGCGTGCGCGGCGTGCCGACGCTTCGCACCGAGGACGGGCGGACGCACTGGGGAATGGGCGGGCTCGAACGACTGCTGGCGGGCGAGCGGCTCGTCCCGCGCACGTAGAGCAAGCCCCGCGCCGTGCGATGATCGCCGCATGGCCTCGGCAGGCGCGGTGCTGGCGGAGTTGCTCGCCGTGACCCGGGCGAGCCGCGTCACCCTGCGCCGGGACGTACCCGGCGACGCCGCCTTCCCGGTCGTCGAGGAGGCTCTGGCCGCGGGAGTCGCCTCGCTTAGAGACGAGCAGTCCGTCCACCTGCCCTCACAGCCTGTCGTCCTCGAAGTGCAGCGCGGAGTCCAGGTCGTCCAGGACGACTGCGCCACGGCCTACGACGACGAGGCGTTCCAGCGGATGCTCGTCGCCTACGGCGGCCTCGCCGCGCAGATCGTGACCCCGATCGTCGTGCACGATCGGCTCGAGGCGATCCTGTCGGTGCACCAGCTCGGGGCGCCGCGCAAGTGGACGTCCGACGAGATCGCCGCCGCGAAAACTGCCGCTCAGCGCTTGCGGGATCTCCTATGAGGGTTCCCGCAGCGTGGAGTCACAACCGATGGCATCCCGACGTCGAGCCCGTGGCGACCGTGCGGCCCGGAGACGAGATCACGCTCGAGACGCGCGACGGACTCGACGGACAACTGACACGAGACAGCACGCACGACGACTGCGCGGCGCCCGACCTCAGCTCGGCCCATCCTCTGACGGGACCCCTGTTCGTCGAGGGCGCCGAGCCCGGCGACGTGCTCGAGGTGGAGATCCTCGCCTACGAGACACCCGACTTCGGTGTCAACTGCGTCATCCCCGGATTCGGCTTCCTCGCCGACATCTTCACGGAGGGCTTCCTCGTGCCCTGGGAGCTCGACGGAACCCACGCACGCTCTCACGAGCTACCCGGGATCGCGGTGCCCGCGTGCGTCCACGCCGGCGTCATCGGCGTCGCGCCCTCGCACGAGCTGATGCAGGAGCAGCGCGCACGGGAAGAGCGGATCCGCGCCGCGGGTGGGCCTGTCGCCCCGGAAGCGCCGGAGGCGGCGAGACCCCCCACCGCCGCGAACGGCCTCCGCACGATTCCGCCGCGCGAGACCGGCGGGAACATGGACATTCGTCGCCTCGTCGCAGGGTCGACGCTCCTGCTCCCGGTCCACGTCCCGGGCGCGCTCCTCTCGGTCGGAGACGTCCACTTCGCGCAGGGCGACGGCGAGGTGTGCGGTACGGGGGTCGAGATCGCCGCTGAGGTCACGGTACGCCTGGGAGTGCGCACGGCCCCGACGTGGCGGCCTCGCTTCCCTGCCTATCGGACGGCCCCGCAGACGGATCCAGCGCGCTTCGCGACGACCGGCATCTCCGAGAGCGGCGCCATGGACCTCACCGAGGCCGCGCGTGCGGCGCTCCTGTCGATGATCGACTGGCTCGAGGCCGAGCACGGTCTCTCTCGCCCGGCGGCCTACTGCCTGTGCTCGGCGTGCGTCGACCTCCACCTCTCCGAGGTCGTCGATGTCCCGTTTCCGCTCGTCTCGGCACTGATCCCGCTGGACGTCTTCGAAGGCTGACGAAAGGAGCGAGCGTGTCGACGATCGGTGGACTGGAGGGAACGACCGCGGTCGTGACGGGTGGCGGCTCCGGGATCGGCCGGGCCGTCGTCGAGTTGCTCGAGCGAAGCGGAGGCACCGTCCGCGTGGTGGATCTCGTCGGCAGCGACCAGGTGGACGTGACCGACCGCGCCGCGCTCGACCGTGTCGCTGACGAGGTCATGGCTGCGCACGGCGGGGTCGACGCCCTGGTCAACGCCGCGGGCGTGCTGACGCCGAATCTTCCGGCCGACGAGCAGCCCGCCGACGACTTCCGGCGCGCGTACGAGGTCAACGTGGTCGGAACCGTGAACGCCAGTCAGGCCTTCTTCCCGCTGCTCCGGGAGAGTCGCGGGGCGATCGTCAACGTCGCCTCGCAAGCGGCGCTCGTCTCGCTGCCGCAACAGGCCGCGTACACCGCCGCGAAGGGTGCAGTCGCCGCGCTCACGCGGTCTCTCGCGATCGACTGGGCCGAGCACGGTATCCAGGTCAACGCGGTCGCTCCCGGGTTCACCCTGACGCCGATGACCGAGGCGTTCTTCGAGAACGAGACCTTCACCCGAGCGGCCACCGGGCGAATACCGCTCGGCCGCATCCTCCGCGCGGACGAGATCGCAGCCGCGATCGTCTTCCTCGCGAGCCCGCTCGCGAGCGCGGTGACAGGCGTCACACTTCCGGTGGACGGGGGCTGGACAGCGGGCGAGCCGGCGCTGCCGTGGTGAGCTCGGAACACGTCGGCCGGGAGCGCGAGCGCGACGCACGGAGTCTCAGCCGGCGACGGCTATGGCCTCGATCTCGATCTCCAGCTCCGGAAGCGCGAGCGAGGTGACCTCGACGATCGTGTCCGCCGGATAGGGCGGCGTGAACCACTGCCCTCGGAGCTCGACGATCTTCGGGAAGTTGCCCATGTCCGTGAGGAAGATGGTCACCTTGACGACCCGATCGAGGCTCGACCCGCCCGCCTCGAGCACCCGCTGCAGGTTCCGGAACGTCTGCTCCGCCTGCGCGTCGAAGTCGCCGACGCCCACGAGCTGCCCGTTCTCGTCGATGGCCGCCTGCCCGGACACGAGCACGAGGTCGCCTACCCGGAATCCCTGTGAGAGCCGGAACGGCTCGTAGGGATCCGGATCGACGCGGATCGGGCTGACGTCGGTCACCGTGAGCTCGAGCTTACTGCCGGCGAACGCGGGCCGCGCCTCGCTCGGCGCTGCGCGTGCTCGAGCACGTCGACGACGCGCATCGTGGGCGCGCCCGAGTAGAGTTGCCCAGTGGCTCCCGTCGACCGCGAACGGAGCGCCGCGCGCATCGCGAGCGACATCGAGACGCTCTCCGGTCGCGTATACACGACGACAGACGAGGCGATCCGCCGCTACGCCTACACGCCCGAGTACCGTCGCACCCTCGACTACTTCACCGGCGAGCTGCAGTCACTCGGCTTCGACGTCTCGGAGGACCCGGTGGGGACGCTCGTCGCGCGCAACCGGCCCGCGGGCGAGCCGGTGTTCGGGATCGGCTCCCACTGCGACTCCAACCGTAACGGCGGCCGCTACGACGGAACGCTGGGCGTCGTCACCGCGCTCGAGGTGTGCCGGCTGAACGCAGAGCACGGCCACGGCCTGCCGCTGCAGCTCATCTCGTTCCTCGAGGAGGAGGGCTCGGGCTTCGGGCAGATGCTGCTCGGGAGCCGGATCATGCTCCAGCGGGTGACCGAGGAGGATCTGCGCGAGTCGTTCCGGGCGATCGACGACGGACGCAGCTTCTGGGATCACGCGGAGGCAGCCGGCTACGAGCCGGCTCGCTGGCGCGAGTCGATCCACGCGCTCGACGATCTCACCGGCTGGATCGAGATGCACATCGAGCAGGCGCGGGTGCTCCAGGACACGGAGAACCGCATCGGGATCGTCCACACGATCGCCGGCTACGTGCACGCCGACGTGCTCGTCGAAGGACGAGGCGACCATGCGGGCGCGACGCCGATGGATCTCCGCCTCGACCCGACGACCGTTCTCGCGGAGTCGGTGCTCGAGCTGGAG
>DATKBJ010000066.1:0-10957 GCA_035514135.1 Gaiellaceae bacterium
GGCGACCTTGCCCGTGCGCACGAGCCGAGAGCCGTCCCAGAACTCGAACTTCCGCGCACCGCGATAGATGACGAGCCGCTTGCGAACGGGCTGCAGCTCGAGTGCCGCGGCTCGCACCCACCCCGTGCGCCCATTCGGGCGGCCGGGGACGCTCACCCGATACCAGAGCGCCCTGCCGTCCTTCGCCCGCACCGCGTCGAGAGCGAGCACGTACTGCGGGCGGAAGTCCGGGCGAAACTGCTTCATCACCGCGACCCGAGCGGCTCCCGCCTTCGGCTTCGCGAGGACGGCGACCTGACGCCAGAGGATCGTCCCCGACCCGACGACGTCGACCTGCGACGGCTTCGTCGACCCGGCGCCGGCCGGCGGAGCCAGAACGGCAAGAACGGCCACCCCGAGGGCCAGGAAGCGTGTGATCTGTGCTCTCCTCATCTCGTCTCAGCGTAGAACAGAGGTCGAGGAGCGACCGCAGCCGCTCCTCGACCCTGGCGTAGCGCCCCCTCTCCCGCTAGCCCGTGAGCGGCGGGAGGAAGACTCCGACGACTCCGATACGCCTTGCGCCGCACGAGTCGCCCTTACCGACCGTGGTGATCGTGATCAGCCCCGGCTTCTTCGGGTTGATGACGATGACCGCGATGCCCTTCGAGTTCGTCTTGGACGACTTGCGGATCCCGACGCCACGGATGAGCACCTTCACGTTCTTCATCGGCTTGGCCGCGGCCCGCACCTTGGCGACGACGCGGTCCTTCTTGCCGTCGGCCTTGATCATCTTCGGCGTCACCGTGAGCGACAGACAGACGTCCGAGTCGACGGCCGGCGGGGTCCGCTGCGTCGGCGGCGTCAGCGGCGCGGGGACGACCGTCACCGCGCTGTCGACGTTGTCCGCCGGGTTGGTCTCACGGCCGCCGCTTCCCGTGACAGTCGCCGTGTTCGTGTGCGACCCGACCGCCGTCGCGCGTGCGGTGATCGCGACCGTCACGGTCTGCCCGGGAGCAAGAGCCCCGAGAGCGCAGGTGACGAGCGCCGCGCCCACGTTGCAGGTGCCCTGCGACGGATTCGCCGTTAGGTACGTGATGCCCGCAGGCGCCGGATCGGCGAGCTGGACGTTCGTCGCAGTGTCGGGACCCTTGTTGGTGACCGTCAGCGAGTAGTTGACCGTGCCGTTGCGCGGCGTCGGCGAGGTCGCGGTCTTGACGACCACCAGGTCGATCAGCCTAGGCGTGATCGTGACCCGCGCGTCGTCACAGTCCTTGAGCGGGTTGCCGGACGCGTCCGTCGCGTCGGCGCAGACCACGTTGACGTGATCCGTTCCGGCGGCGCCCGTGACCTGCCCGCTGAACTGGCAGCTCGCGAACTCGCCGGGGGCAAGGTTGATCGGGACGTCGAAGCAGCCGTTGCCACCCGAGTCGTCGAGATCGCCGAACTTGTCGTCGACGACGTTCGTGACCGTGATGCCGACGCTCGACGTGTTCGTGATGCGTACCGAGTACGTCACCTGGCCGCCCGGCTCCTTGATCGAGGTCGAGCTCGCCGACTTCTGGACGTCGATCGCTCCCTGACCCTGCACGACCACCTGCTGCACGTTCGTGAACGTGCACCTGACGTTTTCACCAGGGTCGACGTCGAACGTCGCCGTCCGCGTGCCGACGTTGCCGGACGAGTCCTCGTCGTCGCACTCGATCGCCGTCAGCAGCCAGCCCTCAGCCGCCGACTCGGTCGACGTGTACGTGCCCGGCACGAGGTTGGGCACGACGATCTGCTCGTCGTCGCCGATCGTGCCGGCGGCATGGCCTGTGAAGGCGAAGCCGTCCGCGCCGGCCGGGCTCGTCTGCTTCTCGACGATGATCGAGCCGCGCTTCGTGTTCACGAAGGTGCACGTGACCGTCTCGCCCGTGGCGAGGGCGATCTCGCCGGGTGCGATCGGACCCTGATTCAGGTCGCTCACACAGGCGGCCGACGTCAGGTCCCACCCCTCGGGGGTGTCCTCCGCGACGGAGTACGCGCCCGCGTCGAGGTCGCCGAACGTGCGGCTCTCACCGTCGGCGAGGGTGAAGTCAGTGTCGCCGAACTCGAACGGGAACTCCTGCTCGTCGCCCGCCGGAAGCGTCTCCTTCTCGACGACGATTGTCCCCGGCTCCGGCTCCACACGCGCATTGACGAACGTGCAACGCACGACCGTGTCCGCAGGAAGCTCGATCGGCCCCAGCCGAGGGTCGTCGCCGTTGTCGCACGACGCGCTCTCGAGCACCCACCCGTCGGGAACGGTCTCTACGACCGAGTAGCTACCAGCGGGGAGCGGTGCGCCGTTCTCGTCACCCTCGGCGAGCGAGAAGTCTCCGTAGCTCGTCTCGAATGCAAACTCCTGGTCGCCGCCGGCACCCTCCGGATTCGTCTCCTTCTCGACGATGAGGAGGCTCCGCTTCTGGTTCGTGAAGACGCAGGTCACGTCCTCACCGGCAGCGACTTCGTAGGTCGCCGTCTTCGTTTCGAGGTCGCCCGTCGAGTCGCCGTCGTCACACGTGATCGAGATGAGGTCCCAGAAGGGGCGTCCGTCGAGGTCCTCCGTGACGGTGTACGTGCCGGCCTCGACCTCGACCGTCTCGCTCTGGTCGTCGAGGAGCTTCGCCACGATGGCGCCCGTGAAGTCGAAGCCGCCCTGCGGCGGCACGTAGCCGGCAGGGATCGTCTGCTTCTCGACCGTGATCGTGCCCTTCTCCGGGGGCGGCGGCAGCTCGTTGTCGTCGTTGGTGAGCGTGCACGTCGCCGATCCATTTGCCGGGACGGTGACCTGGCCCTGGGCGTTGCAGTCGCCCGAGTAGGTGAGCGCGTAGCCCGAAGGACCGCCGGACTCGGTGATCGTGTAGTTGCCCGCGTTTACCTGGTTCGTCGTACCCGGAGCACCCGCGCCCGCGAAGGAAAGCGCCGTCGGCCCCGCGACGTTCATGGTCCAGTTGCTCGCTGACGCTGTACCGCCGTTGTCGTTGACGACGTTCTTGATGACCGTCAGCGAACCCTTCGGGTCGACGTCGTAGCAGAAGGAGATGTGGCTGATCTCATTGCCGCTGTCACCGGGGCTCGTAAGCCCGGAGTCGGAGGTCTCCTCGCTCGGCGGGTCGTAGCGATAGAGGTAGGAGCCATCGTTGCCTGCCTTCACGAAGACGGCGTCGACACCGATGTTGGACGACCAGTCGAACGTCTTGTCGTTCTGCGTGTTCGTGATCGTGACCGTGAGCGTCCCGTCCGAGAACGTGCCGTTCGCGTTCGGGTCGACCTTGAGCTCGATCCACGTCTGCCCGGCGCCCTGGAAGTTGCTGCAGGACTTGTTGGCTGCGCCCGCGGAGAACTCGGGTGCGACCTTCGCCGCGCCGGCGAGCGAGCTCGCGACGAGCGCTACGGCTGTGAACGCTGTTACGACGGCACCGCCGACCGTCAACCTCTTCAAGGAACCCACCTTCCCAATCACCAGTTACTCCCTTCGCTGCTTCGCTCGAATCGATGTGAACCCGGTGTGCTTCCCCCTCGAGCTTCAAGCGCAATGGGCCGTGATCTGTTGCCGGATCGCAGGGTATCCCCCGTGTGCGGTACCGACAATCCCTGAGACGAGGGTCTGTACCCATGTCTAGGCGGAATCCGCTCACCCGTCCGGGGGCCCCTCGGGTCGCAAGCTCGGGGTAGACGAAAGCGGCGTCGGAGGCCTGTGCGACACTGCCTGCCGTGCGTGTCGTGATCGCCGACGACCATCGACTCGTCCTCGACGGCATCAAGCGTGCCCTCGAGTCTGACGGCGGGTTCGAGATCGTCGGCGAGACGCAGTCCGGGACGCAGGTGCTCCCGCTCGTCGGCAAGACCAACCCCGACCTCGTGCTGCTCGACGTCCGGATGCCACACATGGACGGCCTCGCGTGCCTCGATCAGCTCCGCAGCCGGCATCCGGCGGTCAAGGTCGTGATGCTCTCGGCCTCGTCGAACCCCGAGCTCGTCGAGTCCGCGTTGCGCCGTGGCGCGTCCGCCTACGTCATCAAGACGGTGAACCCCGACGACCTGCCGGCGACGCTACGCCAGGCGCTCGAGGGCAACGTCCACACGGCCATCGGCGGTGAGGAGGGCGAGCGTGCGAGCGCGAAGGCGCTCGGGCTCACCGAGCGCGAGCTCACGATTCTCGGCGCGTTGGCGCGCGGCTTGTCGAACGACGAGATCGCGAAGGAGTTCTGGGTGGCTCCGCAGACCGTGAAGTTCCACCTCACCAACATCTACCGCAAGCTCGGCGTGAAGAACCGCACCGAGGCGACGCGCATCGCATACCAGCACGGGCTCGTGGAGAGCCCGATCTACTCCGACGACTAGCGCTTGGCGACTGCGCGAGACTCGCGGGGTCGTCCCTTGCAGACATGCCCCGGGACCTGACCCCGGACCTGACCCCTGATTGTCCGGTACGGACATGTCTGCCGATAAGGGCTCGACGATGAGCCGAGTGCGACGCATTGCCGAGGAGGAGTACATCCTCGTCGTCCTCCTGGCCGGGTTCGGCCTCATCTTCCTGCTGATCTTCCCGCCCGCGCTCGTCGTCAACGACAGCTGGCTCAACCTCATGGCCGGACGGGAAGTAGTGCAGAACGGCCTGCCGAGCCGCGACGAGATCACCGTGTACGGCCTCGGGGCCACGTGGACGGATCAGCAGTGGCTCGCCCAGGTCTTCATGTACGGCGTCCACGCACTCGGCGGCTTCGCGCTTCTCTCGCTCACGACGGCGGCCTCCGTCGTCGCCGCGTTCTCGGTCGCGTCGGCTGCAGCGCGCTCACTCGGCGCCGGCGCGCGCGCGATCTGGGTGATGTTCCTGCCGGTCCTCGTCGCGGCGCCGTGGGCCTGGTCGATCCGCGCGCAGATGCTCGCGCTGCCGCTCTACACCGCGCTCCTGTGGCTGCTCGCGACGCAGGCGCGCAACCCGACTCGGCGCATCTGGCTCGCGTTCCCCATCCTCGTCGTATGGGCGAACATCCACGGCAGCGTCGCCCTCGGCGCGCTTCTCGTGATGCTGCTCGGCGCGTACGAGCTGATTCGGAGCCGTGGCGCGGCGTGGCCGCGAAGCCTCGCCCTGATCGTTCTCGCCCCGCTGGCCGTCCTCGCGACGCCGTATGGCCCGGCGGCGACCGCTCGCTACTACCACCTGCTCCTCGTCGATCCGCCTTTCGCCGGCCGCGTCACCGAGTGGACGTGGTCGGACCCGGCAGTGGACACGATGTTCTTCTACGCGCTCGCCGCGATCGCGATCGTCCTCGTGTGGCTCGGCCGCAAACGCCTCACCGTGTTCGACTTCGCCGTGCTCGCTCTCACGTTCGCGGGCGGCGTCAACGCCATTCGCGGGATCGTCTGGTTCGCACTCGCGTGCATGGTCTTCGTCCCGGTCGCGATCGGCCGCAAGCTCGAGAGCAAGAAGCCCGGAGAGCCTCGGCGCGGCCTCAACGTCGCGATCGCGACAGGCCTGACGGTCGCGCTGGTCGCCGTCGCAGCGTCGAACTTCCTCCGGGACGAGGAATGGTTCGAGGAGTACTGGCCGCGTGACGCGGTCGAGGCCGTACGCGAGGAGCTCGAGCCCGACGATCGCCTCTTCGCCCCCGACCGCTTCTCCGACTGGATGCTCTTCAAGATCCCAGAGCTACGCGGTCGTGTGTCGTACGACGTGCGCTTCGAGCTCTACGACGACGCGTTCTACGGGCGCCTGCAGGACTACAACTTCGAGACCGGAGCGAACTGGAAGTCGTTCGCCGACGGCTACCGCCTCGTGCTCGTGGACGAGACCACGCGGTCGCATACCGCGGAGTTCCTCGCCGAGCCCGGCGCGCGGGCGGCCTATCGCGACGAGGAGATCACCCTCGTCGTGCGGGAACGCGTCGACTCAGCCGGATAGACGGCGGAACACGAGCACGCCCTCGCGCTCGAGCTCCTTCGACCAGCTCGGGTCATCCTCCAGACTCGTCGCGAACGCGCGCACGATCTCCGGATGCCGCGTGAGGACGGGAGAGTCGAGGCTCACGACCCACGGATCGCCGAGGTCGACGACGACCCACTCCGCTCGTCCGAGGTTGGGGACCGAGTAGATGTACCGACGACCCGACAGATGAGCGCCGGCGGGGTTCGAAGCAGCGACCGGAGCCCCGTCGGGGACGAGAGCGACAGCGGCCCTCAGCGCTGCGATGCGCTCTGCCGGGACGCTCTCGCGCCCCCCGAGCGGAGTCGCACCAACCGCGCGGCTCCACGGGCCGACGACGAGCGCGAGCGTCACCGAGCACACGAGGATGGCCCCTGCGGCAAGACCTCGGCGGGGCGCTCCGACCCTGGCGACCCCGAAGACGGTGGCCGCGATGAGGAAGGGAATCACCGCGGCGACGCTGTGGTAGCGCGGATCGGTCATCGAGCGGAAGTCCGAGAGCGCGTTCGCGAGCAACTGCGGCACCGCGACCAGGGCCAGTCCCGGCGACAGGACGAAGAGGAAGAGCAGCGGCAGCCCGAGCCAGATCACGTACACGATGTCGTGCGCCTCGACGAGCGCTCCGAGCACCGCCCCGGGATCCGAGAACAGCATCCGGACGACGCCCTGCGGCGAGCCGCCCACCTGGTCGTAGAAGCCGAAGAAGATGCTGTCGCCGCCCGCGTAGGCGGGCACGATCACGTAGACGGCCAGAAACGTCCATGCCAGTCCCGCGAGAGCGATGACCGCGCCTGCGGAACGACGCCCGCGCGCGATCGCGAACCAGACGCCGAGCCCGGCGATCGGCAATCCCATCAGCTCGCCGGTCGACATCGCGAGCAGCGCGAACACCGAGAACCAGACGAGCCGGTCGGTGTCGAGGAACCAGATGCAGAAGAGGAGGAACGGGATCGCGAACGTCACCGGATGGATCGCGGCGAACGCGCTCGTCGCGACCCACGGGTACGCGAGATACCCCAGCGCGAGCAGTCCGGCGACACGCTCGTCGGCGAGGTGCTTCCGACCGAGCCAGAACACGGGCAGCGCTCCCAATGCAACGACGGCGATCTGCGCGAATGCCAACGACAACGGCGACGGCCAGACCATCCACAGCGGTGCGAGCAGCACCAGGAACGGATCGGCGTGGCCACCGAGCCTCACCATCTGCTCGCCGGTTGCCCCGTTCGTCGACTCGAGGAGTCTCCCCTGCGACGTGCTCCAGACAGCCTGAACCATGTTCCCCAGGTCGAAGCGACCAACACGGAAGCTCCCGTACGCGTCGTGCACGACCGCTGACAGGACCACTGCCCACACCAGCATTGCCGCCCAGATCGCGATGGGCCAGGCGCGCTCGCGCGCGTAGTCAGTGCCCGCGACAGGCATCTCGCGCGACGGCGAGTGCAGCCCGGACGTCATCCCACCTTCTGGAACACGACGACGCCGCCTTGGTCGAGCACGAGGTGCCAGTCGGGGCTCTGTGCCAACCGAAGACGGAACGCCAGGATCGCTTCGGGATCGGACCCGCCTCCCCAAACGGCGGGCACCCATGTATCGGACATGTCCAATGCGGCCCATTTTGCGCTGCCGAGGACCGGGGCGCTGTAGAGGTATCTCCGCGCGGCGAGGTGGGATCCAAGCCGGTTCGTCGCTGTGACCGGTTCGTCGTCGGGAATGAGCGCGACCGCAGCTCTCAAGGCGCCTAGGAACTCAGGCGACGCGTTCGTGCGGTAGAAGGTCGGCGCTCCCGTGACGGCTCCCGGCCACGGCCCGACCATCACGGCGGAGACGACGGACAGCGTGAGCACGAGAAGCGCGCCGCGGATCCGTCCCTCGGGTGACAGCCGCGAAAGCCCAACCGCCACGGCCGCGATCAGGAACGGGAGGACGCCGGCGACGTAGTGCGCGCGGGGATCGGTCGTTGCGTCCCAGCTCGCGAGCAGATTCGCGGAGAGCTGCGGCAGCGCCACGGCGGCAAGGCCGGGAGCGAGAATGAAGAGCCCGCCGAGGGGCGCGGCGAGCAGGAAGAGGTAGAGGGCGTCGCTCCAGCTCGCCACCGCCGTCGCAACCGTGAGCGGATCGGTCACGGCCTTGCGCAGAATGCCGAGCGGAGAGCCCCCGACCTCGTCGTACGCACCGTAGAAGACGCTCGAGCCCTGGGAGAAGGCCGGCACGACGACCGAGAACGCGAGCACGACCCATCCGATGCCTGCGCACACGATCGCAATCCCGGCGCGCCGCCGCCCCCGCGCGAGCGCGTACCAAACGCCGAGCCCGGCGACCCCTACAGCCATGAGCTCACCGCACATAGCAGCGAGCACGGCGCAGACCGCGAACGGGATCAAACGATCCGAGTCGAGGAACCACGCACAAAATAGAAGGAGCGGAATCGCAAGCGTGACCGGGTGAAAGACGTCGACAGCCGTCCAGGCCACCCATGGATATGCGAGGTATCCCGCCGCGAGTATCGCGGCCACACGCTCCGACTCGAGATGGCGTCGAGCGAGCCAGAACACCGGCAACGCACCGAGCGCAACGGCTCCGACCTGTACCGCGATGAGTGTCAAGGGCGTCGGTGCGACAAGCCAGAGCGGAGCGAGTGCGGCGAGGATCGGGTCGACGTGGCTGCCGAGACGAGTCATTTGCTCGCCCGTTGCTCCGTTCGTCGATTCGAGAGGACGACCATCGGCCGTGTTCCAGACGGCCTGCACCATGTTCCCCAGGTCGTAACGCCCGAGCCGGAAGTTGAGGAAGTGGTCGCGAACGACGAGAAACAGCGCAACCGACCAAAGGAGTATCGCGGCCCAAACGCCAAAGACCCACGCACGAGCGTGCACGCTGCTCGCTCGGCGAGTTGACCAATCCACATGCGTGGCACCTGCTTCGGCAGCGGTCGGGGGTGTCGGCGATGTGTTCACGCCGGCGCGCGGTCTATGGCCGAATCAGCGTCCTGGCGTTGCAGATTCCGCGGCGAAAGCCCGATCGTCAAGACTGCGACGGCGAGCGTACACACGGTCTCGAACGCAGTCGGCTTCGCAGAACGGAAGTCCATCGCTACCGTACCGTCGCCGATCGTGACGACGACGATCATGACCCGACGACTACGGGCAGAACACAGCAGAGGAAAAGCGAACCGACGCGGCCGATTCGAGCCGACATCAGCTCTCGCTAGCGGCGGGCGCAAAGGGTCGACCGGGTGGTCGCGAGGCTTGCGGCTCTGACGGCCAGAGCGTCGTGCGTAGGGCGAGCGCGATCGTCAGTGTCGCAATCCCCAAAGTCGCAGCCGTCTCGAACGGAGTCGGATGACCACTCCCCGGCGTCACGACCATCGCAAGCGGGACGAACCAGATGACGCCCAGCGTCGGCTGAGCCAGCGCGACCACGAGAAGAAGGAGGGCGAAGTAGTGGAGCCAGACGATAGGACTAAGGGTCAGCGCCGCGGCCACCGCGAAGATGAAGGCGGAGCGCTCGTCACCGCGGCGGCCGGCCAACACGACTGCAGCGAGCAGCCCCAACCCGAGCGCCAGGCAGATGCCGCGTGCGAAAGGAGAGGGCAAGCCAAGGTCGAGTCCGACGATGTACAGCGTGAACGACTGCTCGCCGATCGAGCTCTGCAGACGGCGCATTAGGTCGGGGTAGTCGACCAGACCGACGAAGCCAATGGCCGCCCACGACACGACGAGGAGCAGTGCGCCGATCACGGTCGCGGTCACGGCTTCCCACACCCGTCGCGTCGCTGCGAACCAGACCACGAGCGGCCAGAGAAAGAACTTCGCGGCGAGCGTCACGCCGACGACCGCCGAGCTCGCGACCCGCAGGTCGCGATACCGCCAGGCGACGGCAGCCGCAAGCCCGAGAAACAATGTCATGTTCCCGGTCTGAGTGGCGCTCCAGATAGGCGGCCAGAGGAAGACGACGCCGAAGCAACGCCAATCGCGCACGCCGAGCACGTACGGAATGGCGACGGCGGACGCAGTGAGCAACACCATGACCACGACACCCGCGACGTCGAACGGCGCCGCCCGGAACGGAATCGAAAGGAGTGCTCCCAGCGGCGGGTAGACATACGCCCCGGTCGTAGCCGTGAGCGGGTCGTCGGCCGCGGGATACGGAGTCTCGCCCTGGAGAATCGCGCCGGCCGCGCGATAGAAGGGACGGAAGTCGAATGCGAGCGTGCCGTCAGCCGTCATCGATTCGTAGAAGACGACCAGCGCGAAGGCGGGAAGAGCCCCACAGAATACGATCGACGCATACCATCTCACCCGTTCGGAGAGACTGGACGCCGTGCGCCCGTAACGTCCGTTCGATGGCTCGACGATCACGGCGCCACCAAAACGCCGGTCGTTCGAATCCGGCGACGGAGGAATTGCGTCAGGGCGAACGCAACTACCAGCGGCATGAGTGGGTCGATTCCTTCACCGTTCACTGACCTCGCGCGCATCCGAAGGACTATCGGCAGGAACCAGATCGTCAAGAAGCGAGAGCCGCGCCCTGGCAACCGGATGGTAGACCGCCGCCGCTCCGGTCACACCGAAGCCTCGACTACCGCTGCTCGCCCGCGCGGCCGAGCGAGCAGAACGGCGACGAGTACCGCCGCAGCGATCGCAGGCATCACGGTCGGAAGCCCCTCCGCATAGCCCGGTTTCGGGCTCACCCACAGCAGGACCGGGAGCAGCCAGAGCGCCGAGAAGCGCGGCCGGAGGATCGCCATCGGAACGAGCAGCGCCACGAGATAGTGGAGCCAGACGATCGGGCTCAGAGCGAGAGTTGCCGCAACTGCGCACGTGAACGAGCGGGCGTCGTCATCGCGCCTGGCGAACAGAACGCATCCGACCAGGAGCCCGCCTCCCACCAAGAAGACGAGCCCGTTCCCCACCACGGAACCAAGACCGAGCTCCTCGGCGATCCCCAGGAACGAGTAGCTCCGCTCGGCCTGGAGCTCGGAGAGCGCCCGCAACAGATCGGGGTAGGTCGCGAACCCGGCGAACCCGATCA
>DATKBJ010000067.1:0-78644 GCA_035514135.1 Gaiellaceae bacterium
CGTCGCAACCGTCGCCGGGCTTCTCGGAGCACGGCTCGAGGACGACATCGACGGTCTCGTTCTCCTGCGCAAGCTGCGTCCGACTCCGCACGGATTCCCGCGGCGGCCCGGGATGGCGAAGAAGCGACCGCTCGCCTAAGACTCAGCGGGAAGAGCGTTGTGCAGGCGGATCCCGCTGTACTCGAGCGTCGAAGTGACGACTCGCTCCCACACGGGCCAGAGGTTTGTCAACGCCCGCAGCTCGATGCCGGACGACGCGTGCCGCGCGACCAGGTCGCCGAGCGTCACGATCCCGAGCGGGACGACTGGCTCGCGACTCAGCCAGTAGCCGCCGACGTCCGGATCCCGGACGAAGCCCGCGTCGGGCAGCCGATAGGCGACGACCCGCGTCGAGCGCATGCGCTCGAGCCAGCACGTCTCCACCAGATGGACGCGCGGGGTCTCTCCGAGGATCGCAGCGTCTCGCCGAGTCGTTCTCGCGGTCGCCCAGAACGTCCCCCGCGGGCACTCGCGCGGGAACCAGTAGAAGGGGAGGTGGCGCGTGTCGACCGCCCATACCCGCGGCTCCCGACTCGACGCCGTCGCGCTGACGTGCGGCTCGAATCGTTCGATCGACGGGTTTTCGCTCACGTGCCAGAGGGCATGCGGGCCTTCGCCGACGTACGGCGGCGCCGGTTGACGCATGCGCTGACTCTAGCCGGGCCCATCTCTAGTCTTGCCGCGTGCCCGCCCAAGGGTTGCGTACTACGAGAATCTACGCAGTCGCGAATCAGAAGGGCGGCGTCGGGAAGACGACGACTGCCGTGAATCTGAGCGCCTGCCTCGCCGAAGCGGGCGAGCGAGTGCTGCTGATCGACCTCGACCCACAGGCGAATGCGACTTCCGGTCTCGGCATGCGCGCGAACGGCGTCTCTACGCACGATCTCCTCGACGGCGTGCCGCTGAAGACCCTCGCGAAGCCGTCGAGCGTCGACAACCTCGACGTCGTGATGGCCAAGAGCGACCTGGCAGCAGCTGCCGTGGATCTCGCGAATCGCGACGGCGGTGAGCGCTACCTCGCAGACGCGCTCGACGGCGAGCTCGACCGGTATTCGTACGTTTTGCTCGACTGCCCGCCCTCGTTCGGCTCGCTGACGGTCAACGCCCTTGCAGCAGCGAACCGCGCGATCGTGCCGGTGCAGGCGGAGTACTACGCCCTCGAAGGGCTCTCCCAACTGCTCGGCACGATCAACCTCGTGAAGGCGCAGTTGAACCCACAGTTGGCAGTTGCAGGGATCTTGCTGACGATGGCCGACGGGAGAACGCGCCTCGCCGGCGAAGTCGAAGCGGAGTTGCGACGGCACTTCGGATCTCTCGTGTTCACGACGACCATCCCCCGCTCCGTGCGTCTCGCCGAGGCGCCGAGCCACGGGGTCCCCGCGATCGCCTACGACCGCCGGTCTGCCGGCGCGCAGGCCTACTGGAAGGTGGCGATGGAGCTTGTCGAGCGTTCCTAAGGAGCGGCGGGGGCTCGGTAGAGGCCTCGAGGTGCTGCTCGGAGAGACGGGTCAGCCGGAGCTCGTGCACCTTCCGGTCGAGACGATTCACCCGAACCCGCGCCAGCCGCGTCGTCGCTTCGAGCCGGAGGCCGCAGCGGGTCTCGCGAGCTCGATCCGCCTGCAGGGCGTCCTCCAGCCGATCGTCGTGCGGCGCCGCGGCGAGGGCGGCTTCGAGCTCATTGCGGGAGAACGCCGCTGGCGCGCGGCCCGCTCGGCCGGGATCGCGACTCTCCCGGCGGTCGTCCGGGACGTCGAGGATCGCGACTCGCTTCTCCTCGGGCTCGTCGAGAATGTGGCTCGCGAGCAGCTGTCCCCGGTGGAAGAGGCACGGGCGTACGCGTCGCTCGTGGACGAGTTCGAGCTCTCGCTCGGCGATGTCGCCGACCGCGTCGGCCGGTCGAAGTCAGCTGTCTCCAACCGCCTTAGGCTTCTCGACCTACCGGAAGAGGTTCTTTGGATGCTCGCTCGCGGCGACATCAGCGAGGGGCACGCTCGCGCTGTTCTCTCCCTTCCCGACGACGAGGCTCGCCGTCGCCTGGCCCGCCGCATCCTGAAGGAGGGTCTGACCGTGCGGACGGCCGAGCGCGCTGCTCAGGAGGGTGGCGCCAAGCGGCGCCCGCGTCGGGTGACGACCGTCGACCCGGCTCTCGTCGATCGAGCCCGCTCGGCCGCCGAGCGGCTCACCGGCATGCCCGCACGCGTCGGAGCCGGAGCGCTGCAGATCCGCTTCGACGACGAGAAGGGCTTGGAGGAGCTCGTGGAGGCCCTCGAAGCGGTGTCCGGCAGCAACGTCGAAGACCGCGCCGCCTGAACCGCGGGGTTCGAGGTGGAGTGCGCCGCGGCGGCGAAGCCGCCGCCTTCAGGGATTGGCGGGCTCGGGAATCTGCACGCGCAAATCCCCGATCTGCGGAAAGGTGGGCGATCCTGGACTCGAACCAGGGGCCTCCGCCTTATCAGAGCGGCGCTCTAACCGACTGAGCTAATCGCCCGAGAGCGAAACTGTACAGCAGCCCCTGACTAACATGGGCACGTCGAGATGCGAGAGATGACCCTCTACGGCGTGAGCTTCGAGCCGATCGGCAAGACCCCGATCGTGCTCCTAAAAACCGTGGACGAGGATCGCTTCCTCCCGATCTGGATCGGCCACGCGGAGGCGGCCGCGATCCTGATGAAGCTGCAGGGCGCGACTCCGCCGAGGCCCATGACCCACGACCTTCTGAGCGACCTCGTGTCGGAGCTCAAGGGCGAGGTCGCGAGGATCACGGTGACGGAGTTGCGCGACAACACGTACTTCGCCCGGATCACGATCGTCCAGGACGGCCAGGAGCTCGAGATCGACTCTCGCCCCTCTGACGCGATCGCGCTCGCCGTCCGTTGCGAGGCGCAGATCTTCGCGGCCGACGACGTCGTCAACGAGTCGGGCATCGAGTTCCAGGGCAGCGACGACGAGCAGACGAGTCTGGTTACGGCGTCCAGTCTCGCGGACCTCGACCCGGAGGAGTTCAAGCGCTTCATCGAGACGGTCACGCCCGAGGAGTTCGCATCGAGCCTCGAGGAGGTCTTCGAGGAGCTCGACGACGAGCCGGCCGAGGACGATGAAGAGTCGTAGAGGCGTCAGCCGACGCCGCTGACTGCCGCCACCAGTGCGATTGCGTTGAACGCGGCGTGCAGCACGATCGGCGGGTAGATGCTGTCCGTGCGAACTCGTAGCCAGCCGACGACGATCCCGAAGAACGCGAGGATCGGCAGACCGATGAGCAGACCGTGCGCCAGGCCGAAGAGGAGACCGGTCGTCACGATCGCGAGGACGGTCCCGTACGGTCGGAGCGACCAGATCCCCATGCCCCGGTAGGTCAACTCCTCCACGGTCGGCGCGAGGAGCGTGACGGCGACGAAGAACGCGATGAACGGAGCAGCTCGGCTCGGGTCCCACTCGTCCGGGACGAGTCCTTGCTCCTCGCTCGCATCGAAGTCGCCAAGCAGCGAGAGCAATCCTGTGTACGCGGCGGCCGCGGCGTAGATCGCGACGAGGGCGAGCACGACGAGCCCTACGGCCCGCTTCCAGGATGCAGGACGCCGGAGCGCGAAGACCTCCTGCTTCGGGATCCCCTTCGCGATCAGCAGGAGGATCCCGAGCATGAAGCCGAACTGGATCACGACTCCGATCGACGACGTCCACTGATAGGCGATGTCGTCGGGCGTGTCCCCGCCGGCGAACCTCCCGGCGTAGTTCAGCGCCGTGAGCGCGAGGACGAACACGAGCCAGGCGACGAGCCGGCCGGGGTGACGTTCGACGATGGCGGTCTCCGACACGCCGGGATTCCAGCACGAGGAGCGGGTGAGCCGTCGCCGAACCTGCTCGGGGCCGTGGCTACCATCCCTTCATGAGCCCGCCTCGAAGCAGGCGACCTCCTCTCGATCCCGACACGCTGCGATCGAGAGGACGTCATCAGCGTGCTCTTCGCCGGCGGCGACGCCGGCGAGGCACCGCCGTCGCGGTGACAGCGATCGTCGCGCTCGCAGCCGTTGCGGGCGTTGGTGGAGGAGCGGCGGTGCTGGCGTACGGATCCTCCTGCGACCTCGACTCGCTCTCGTCCGTCGACATCGGCGCAAACACGTTCGTCTACGCGGCCGACGGGACCCTCCTCGGCTCGATCCCGGCCGAACGCAACCGCGAGCCGGTCACGGAGGGCGACATGTCGCTGTGGATCCGCAAAGCGACGATCGCGATCGAGGACCGCCGCTTCTTCGACCACGACGGGGTCGACGTCGAGGGGATCGCGCGCGCAGCCGTGGAGAATCTCCGCGCCGGCGAGATCGTCGAGGGTGGATCGACGATCACCCAGCAGCTCGTGCGGAACCTCTACATCTCGAGGGAGCAGACGGTTCAGCGCAAGGTCAAGGAGGCGTGCCTGGCGACGAAGCTCGACCGTGCCTGGACGAAGCAGAGGATCCTCACCGAGTACCTGAACCAGAGCTTCTTCGGAAATCGGGCGTACGGGATCGAGGCGGCTGCGCAGACGTACTTCTCGAAGACGGCCAAGGAGCTGTCGCTGCCGGAGGCCGCGCTTCTGGCCGGCCTCCCGCAGGCGCCGTCCAACTACGACCCGTTCACGGCGCCAGGCCCGGCGCTCGCGCGCCGCCAGCAGGTGCTGCGTGCGATGTTCGACACTGGCGTGATCACGCCGCGCGTCTACCGCAAGGCGGCTGACGCGCGTCTCGTGCTTCGACGCGGCCGCCTCTACGACGAGATCCGCGAGCCGTACTTCTTCGGCTACGTCCGTGACAAGCTCATCGAGACGTACGGCGCGCAGCAGGTCCGATCGGGCGGCCTCGAGGTCTACACGACCATCATCCCGCGCTACCAGAGGCTCGCCGAAGCAGCGATCCGCGATACGCTCGACGAGTCCGACGACCCGGCGTCGGCTCTGATCTCCATCGGCCCGAGGACGGGAGCGATCAGGGCGATGACGGCCGTTGTCCCGAATCGTCCGAAGAACCAGTTCAACCTCGTCTCGCAGGCGCGCCGGCAGCCGGGATCGACGTTCAAGACATTCGTGCTCGCCGCGGCGGTCGAGCAAGGCATCAACCCCGATTCGACGTACTACGTCTCCGCTCCGTTCACGTACAGGATCCATCCTGCGGGCAACTGCGACGACGGCTCGTGGTGGTGCGTCAAGACGTATGCGAACGACTACTACGGCTGGAGCTCGATCCGAAGTGCGACGTTGCGATCCGACAACGCCGTCTATGCGCAGCTCACGCTCGACGTGACACCGCAGAAGGTGGCCGATGTCGCCCGGCGCATGGGCGTGCGATCACAGCTGGATGTCAAGGGCGCGTACGTGCCTGCGATCGGCCTCGGCTCGATCGCCGTCTCACCGCTCGATCTCGCCTCCTCGTACGCGACGCTCGCAGCCGGCGGCGTCTACGCCGAGCCCATGGCGATCCGCCGGGTTGTGCTCCCCGACGGAACGGTCGACACGGAGGCCGGCTGGGGAAAGCCGACGCGCCGCCGTGCGATCTCGGAGGGAACGGCTGCGATCGTTACGCGCATCCTCGAGCAGAACGTCCAATCGGGCACGGGGACGCGAGCCGCGTTCGGGCGTCCCGCCGCCGGCAAGACGGGCACTGCGGAGCTCAACGTCGACGCGTGGTTCGCGGGGTACACGCCGGAGCTCGCGACGACCGTCTGGATCGGCTTCACAAGGGCGGAGATCCCGCTCGAAAACGTCCATGGCATAGCGGTCACGGGAGGGAGCTTCCCCGCTGAGATCTGGCGGCTCTTCATGGAACCTGCGCTCGAGAGAACCGAGCCCGCGGCGTTCACCGAGCCGAGGCTGTGGCCGACGTGGAAGCCTTTCACGCGAGGCGAGTACGCGCTGGCATACGACCCGACGCCAAGGCCGGAGACGACGGACGAGGCCGAAACGACGGAGCAGGCCGACACAACAGAGGAACGCGAAACGACTCCACGCGAGACACCCGAAGACGGAGTTGCCCGCTGACGAGTGCGGTGGCAGAGCTCCTGACGGTCGACGATGCGCTCGCGCGGATCCTCGGGCACGCGCGACTGCTTCCGAAGGAGACCGTGGCGGTTGCGGACGCCGCGGGTCGCGGCCTACGCGAGCCCGCCACGGCGAGAGTGGATCTTCCGCCGTTCCCGAGTTCCGCAATGGATGGCTTCGCCCTCAGGGCCGCAGATGTTCCCGGCGAGTTGCCCGTCGCGTTTCGAATCGCCACCGGGTCGCCAGCGCCAGGCCCGCTTCCAGTCGGCGCGGCCGCAGGAATCTCCACCGGCGGCGCGGTCCCCACCGAAGCCGATGCGGTCGTACCGGTGGAAGTCGCCGACGACCGCGGAACGTCCGTAGTGACAACCGAGCCCGCCATCGCTGGGCAGCATGTCCGCCCGCGAGGCGGCGACGTCCGTGCGGGTGACATCGTCGTCAAAGCGGGCGAGCGCTTGCGAGCGGCGCAGATCGGATCGCTCGCGGCAGCGGGGGTCTCCGAGGTCGTCTGCTCCACGCGTCCGCGAGTCGCTGTCCTCGCAACCGGCAGTGAGCTGAGAGCTTCCGGGGAGACGCTCGAGCTGGGCCAGATCTACGAGTCGAACGGCGCGATGATCGCAGCTGTCCTCGCGCACGCCGGGGCGGTCGTCGACGTGCTGCCTGTCGTCGAAGACGATCTCGCCGCGCACAGGGAGGCAATAGCACGCGGTCTCGAGGCCGACGTTCTCGTGACGACGGGCGGAGTGTCGATGGGCGAGCACGACCTCGTGCGACGGACGGAAGCTGAGCTCGGCGTCGACGAAGTCTTCTGGGGTGTTGCGGTCAAACCCGGGAAGCCACTCTCCTTCGGTGTGCGCGGTGACACGCTCGTGTTCGGGCTCCCGGGGAACCCGGTCTCGTCGCTCGTCGGAGCGCTCGTGTTCGTGACACCAGCGCTGCTCGCGAGGCAGGGTGCGGCCGACCCTCGTCCTCGGCTCTCGGTCGGTCTCGCGTCGAGAGCACTCCGCCGGAACGCACACCGAGACGAGTTCGTTCGCGCTGTCCGAACGGACGAAGTCGATGCCGTGCACCTCGAGCCGATCAGCGGCCAGGAGTCGCACATGATCGCACGGGCTGCGGCGGCGGATGCGCTCGTGTACGTGCCGCGAGGCGACGGCGAGATCTCTGCGGGCAGCGCGGTGCGGTTTCTCCCGCTCGACTAGCGGCTGCGACGCATCGCCCGTCTCAGCGGTCCCGGCGGCGGCGGCTCCGCACCTCCCGCATACGGGCCGTACCGGCCGAGCGCGAGCGCACCTATCTGCGCACTCGCTGCGGCCCAGGCGAGCGAGAGAATGGCGGTGCCCGGCGAGAGATAGCCGACGGTCACCAGACCGACGACGTAGATGGCGGCGTCGAGGAGCGACATGTCGAGCTCGCTGGCGAGGAGAGCGAGGGCCATGATCGGGCCGAGTAGTCCGAGACCGAAGAGAGCGACCCGCGACGCCGTGCGTCTCTCCAGTGGAAGCCAAAGCCACGCATAGAGGGACGGGAGGACGAAGACGAGTGCGTAGGGCTGGACGAACGCGATCACGACGGCGACGCACCCGACGAGCCCGAGCCCAACGACGAGCCCCGCGAGCCGCTCGTCCGGGGCGGGAGCAGCAGTCGGCCTGAGCCGCTCGCGAAGTGTGAGCCAGCCAGCGCCGAGCGCGACGGCAATCACGAGGATGCCGACCAGCGGGCGGTCGGTGACGAGCGAGCTGTGTGGCGGGAGCGGAAGCGGCGCGCCGGTCGGAAACACACCGGCGAGGGCTCCGAGCCAGACGAGTAGTCCGGCGAACGCCCAGTATCCGACACGAGCGCGTTGAGCGCGGAGCGCTGCGGCGAACGGCAACCCACGTCGACGGCCTCGGACGATCAGGTCGACGACCCCGAGAGCGAACGGGACGACACTCAGCACGAGAGCGAGCCGCAGCGCCCACCCGCTCGCCGCGCGGTCAGCGAAGAAGACGCTGTCCGGAGTCCGGAACGCTCCGCCGACGCTCGTGTCCAACGAGCTCACCAAAGCCTCGGTCGCACGGCCGAGCTGGCCGAGACGTTGTTCGGCAAGAGCCGCCGGATCGTCGACGCGTGCATCGCTCTCCGTGCCCAATGTGATCGCCGAAAGGCCGCCTGCGAGAAAGCGACCCTGTGCGTCGAGCGCATACGGCAGTCCGAGCGCGACGAGCTGAGAGGGAATGGACGGAAGCTCGGGCTCCACGCCGAGCTCCTCCGTCACGCGCGTGGCGGCAGTACGGACGAGCGCACGTGCCGGTGTCACAGCGCGGTCACCGGCGATCGCCAGCCGCGGCCGTCCTCGTCCCAGATCGTCGAGGACGACGACTGCGATCGCGTCGCGGGCGAGCGGCGACGTCTCGACGAAGCGAGCAGCGCCCGCGCCGCCGTACGCCCCCCCGTCGGTCGACACGATGACCAGGGTGTGCTGGGGCAGTGGGTCGGGGCCGATCTCCTGAGGCGCGAACCCGCGCCCGAGCTCGATCAGCGCGGCAGTTCCGGTTGCGTTTTCACCCCACGGCTCCTCTGTACCGGCGTTGTCTCTATGGGCGACGAGCACGATGGTCTCGTCGGACCGACCCGCCACGACGGCGACGATGTTGCGGAGCTCGACGCGTCCGAGGTCGGGCAGGTTCTCCGTCCACACGTCCTCCTCGGTCGGCAGCCCGAGCGCCGCGATCGTCTCGCGATACCAGAGAGCCGCGTCGCTCGCTCCGTCCGACCCTGGCACGCGGGATGGAAACTGCGCCGAGAGCGTCTCGACGAACGTCGCTGCGGATTCGGCCTGGAACAGCGGCTCGAGTGGCTCACGTGGAAGCGCGCCCGTTTGCGAGATGGAGAACAAAACCGCAATCAGAGCCGGCACGACGACGACGAAGCCAACGCGCACGAGCCGTGCGTTGACAGGGCGTTCTACAGTGCCGCGACGCAGCCGGCGACCGCGTGCCCGGGGCCGAGCTGTTTCCATCGCCGGGCTATAGTAGGCCCGCCGTGGGTGCGGTCCCGCGCCATCTCTCTGATGCCCACCTCTTCGACAATTCTCCTCGTCGACGACGAGGACTCGATCCAGACGCTGCTCACGTACCCGCTCGAGCGGGACGGGTTCACGGTTGTCCAGGCGCGTGACGGGGAAGAGGCGCTCCGCCGGTTCGGCGAGGAGCAGATCGACCTGGTCGTGCTCGATGTCATGCTCCCCCGGCTCGACGGCCTCGAGGTCTGCAAGCGCTTGCGCAGTCAGAGCAATGTTCCGATCATCATGCTCACTGCGCGCGGAGAGGAGCTCGACAAGGTTCTGGGGCTCGAGCTCGGCGCGGACGACTACATCACGAAGCCCTTCTCAATTCGCGAGTTCCGGAGCCGTGTGCGCGCATTGCTGCGCCGCGCTGCTTCGCCGCACCTCGCCAGCGAGCGGGAAGAGGTCATCGAGCGCGGCGAGCTCCGCATCGATGTGCCGCGGCGGACAGTCGAGGTTCGAGGCGACGCCGTCCAGCTGACCTTCATCGAGTTCGAGATGCTCGTCGTCCTCGCGCAGAGCCCCGGCGTCGTGTTCTCGAGACGCGAGCTGCTCGAACGCCTACGCGGCGGCGCGGACTATCGGGAGCCTCGCACGATCGACGTCCATGTCCGGCACCTGCGCGAGAAGGTCGAGCGCGACCCGAGCGTTCCGGAGCTGATTCTCACCATGCGCGGCGCCGGGTATCGCTTCAGGCCGGAGTAGAGCGGTGTCGCTTCCGGGCGGAATCCGGATCCGCATCGTCCTCGTTCTCGTCGGGATCGTCGCCGGCGCACTCGGGACTGCGTACATGATCGTCGTGCCGTCGCTCGAGCGACGGCTCGTCGACGCGAGGCTGGAACAGCTCGAGCCGGTCGCCACTCGGCTCGCACGCTCGCTCTCCGACGACAGGTTGCTCTGGCAGGAGCGCATCGAGAGCTTCGCCGTGGCGACGAACACACGGGTAGTTGCGCTCGACGTCCTGTCGACGAGCCGACCGGCGCTTGTATCGGTCGCCGACTCACAGGCGCGGGACTCGCGCGACGTTGCCGGCGATCCCGTCGCTCTTGCTGCGCTCACGAGCGGCAAGGTTCAACGGGGGCGAGTCACCCACGCGGCCGGTGACTACGCGAACGTCGCAGTGCCGCTCGGCGCCGAGGCCGTTGTGCTCTTCCAGGCACCCCTTGCGGACTCTCTCGCAACCGTGCGGCTCGTGCGCGAGCGGCTCCTCCTCGCCACTGCATTCGCGCTCGTTCTCGCTCTCGTCCTCGGCCTTACGGCGGCCGGGATGCTCTCCCACCGCCTGCTGCGGCTCGAGGCTGCGGCGGAGCGCATCGCGGGCGGCGACTTCGGCGCGCCGATCGTGGATCACGGAAACGACGAGATCGGGGAGCTGGCGCGCGCGTTCGACCAGATGCGCGTCCAGCTCGCACAGCTCGACAACGCTCGCAAGGAGTTCGTCGCGAATGCGTCGCACGAGCTCCGGACGCCGCTGTTCTCGATCGGCGGATTTCTCGAGCTGCTCGCCGACGAGGAGCTCGACGAGGATACGCGCCTGCGCTTCATCGAGACGATGCAGGGCCAGGTGCAGCGCTTGGCGAAGCTCTCGACCGACCTTCTCGATCTCTCACGTGTTGACGCCGGCCAGCTGAGGGTCGAGCGAGAGCCCGTCGATCTCGGGTCCGTCGTGCACCTGCTTGCCGGCGAGATCGAGCACCTTGCGAGCTCGACGGGGCACGAGCTCGTGACCGCGATCGATACCGACGTGTGGTGTCGTGGGGACGACGCTCGGATCCTTCAGATCGGGCGGGCGCTTGCAACGAACGCGATGACGCACACGCCCGCCGGGACGGTCGTGACGCTCCGAGCACGCCGGAACAAGGGTCGCGCCGAGCTCGTGGTCGAGGACGACGGCCCGGGGCTTCCGATCAGCCAGCGAGAGGCGATCTTCGGGCGCTTCTACCGCGTCGACGGTGGGATGGCGTCGGGCAGCGGGCTTGGGCTTTCGATCGGGCGAGAGCTTGCACGGCTCATGGGGGGCGACGTTCGTCTCGAGCGTGGGTCGGGACCGACGATCTTCGTCGTCGATCTTCCGGGCGAGCCCGTTCCGAGCGGGACGCGTTCGTTTTCACGTGAAAACGCGTCGCACGAGCGAGAACGCGTCGCCGGCAGCTGACTGCTTACGGCCGTCTACGATCCCGGCGTGCCCGAGATTGCAGGCGAGCTGAGTCACGTCGACGCGTCGGGAGACGTCAGGATGGTAGACGTGGGGACGAAACCGATCTCGCGACGCCACGCTCGAGCCACTGCTCGCGTTCGCATGGCGCCGGAGACCACGAAGCGGCTCTCGGACCTCCCCAAGGGCGACGCGCTGGGTACGGCGCGGCTCGCGGGGATCATGGCGGCGAAGCGGACGTCCGACCTCATTCCGCTCTGCCACCCGCTCCCACTGACGCATGTCGAAGTGGAGCTGGCGGTCGGTGACGGGGTCGTCGAGCTCGAGGCGTCGGCCTCGACGACCGCGCAGACGGGAGTCGAGATGGAGGCGCTCGTGGCGGTCTCCGTGGCTGCGCTCACGCTGTACGACATGGCGAAGGCGGTCGACAAGGGGATGGTCGTCGAGGACGTCCGCCTCGTGGAGAAGACCAAGGAGGCGGTCTGAACGCCGCCGTCCTCACGGTTTCCGACGGCGTGCATGCCGGCGTGCGCGACGACATCAGCGGCGACACGCTCGAGCAGCTCCTGCGCGACGACGGCTTCGGCGTCTCGCGCCGGGTGGTCGAGGACGACGCGACGGTGATCGCCGAGACCCTGAGAGAGCTCGTCGACTCCGGAGTGTTGCTGATATTGACAACAGGCGGAACCGGGTTCGCACCGCGTGACGTCACACCGGAGGCGACGCAGTCCGTCATCGATCGAGAAGCACCCGGACTGGCCGAGGCGATCCGGACCGATGCGATCGCGCGGACGCCGCACGCGCTCCTGTCGCGCGGTGTCGCGGGCCTGCGGGGCAGGACCCTCGTCGTGAACCTCCCCGGCTCGCCCGGCGGCTGCCGCGACGGGTTCGCGGTCATCCAGCCGGCGCTGCGCCACGGCCTCGCGCTCGCCGCAGGGGACTCGGCGACGCCGCACCGGCAGACGTGAGCACCGTCACCGTTCCGCTTCCGCGGCGTCTCGCGTCGCTCGTACGTATCGAGCACACGGTCTTCGCGCTCCCGTTCGCCTATGTCGGCGCGTTCCTCGCCGTTGACGGATGGCCGGGGCTCGCGAACGTCGCTTGGGTGACGGTGGCGATGGTGGGCGCACGGACGCTTGCGATGTCGCTCAATCGTCTGGTGGACGCCGATGTCGACGCGCGGAATCCGAGGACGGCGTCTCGCGAGCTCCCGTCGGGTGCGCTCTCGCGGCGGCAGGTCGCCGCTCTCAGCCTGGTCGCGCTTGCCGTCTTCCTCCTCGCCGTCGCGCAGCTCGATCCTGTCGTGCGGTGGCTTTGGCCGATTCCGGTCGCGATGTTCGCCGTGTACCCGTATCTGAAACGGATCACGTCGCTCTGCCACTTCTGGCTCGGAGCCTGCCTCGGGCTCGCACCGGTCGGCGCCTGGCTCGCAGTGACCGGGACAGCGCCCTGGCCGGCATGGGCGATCGGAGCGGCCGTCCTGCTCTGGGTCGCCGGCTTCGACCTCTTCTACTCGCTGTTCGACCTCGATCACGATCGCGCGGAGGGCCTCCACTCGTGGGCCGTCCGCTACGGCGAGCGCGGAGTGTTCGTCGGCGCCCGAGCTCTCCACTTCGGATCGATCGCCCTGCTTGCGGTTGCCGGGCTCGGTCTGGACGTGTCTGCGTTCTACTGGCTCGGCGTTCTTGCGACCGCCGCGCTCCTCGGCTACGAGCACTCGATCGTCCGACCCGGCGATCTGCGCCGCCTCGATGCGGCGTTCTTCACGCTGAACGGCGTCATCAGCGTTGTCTTCTTCGGATTCGTCGCACTGGACGTGCTCCTCGCGTGATCCGTGGACGGGCGCTGGAGAAGCGCTACGGCCGCAAGCGGGTGCTGCATGACGTGGACATCGCCGTGTCGCACGGCGGGTTCTGCGTCGTCACGGGGCCGAACGGGAGCGGGAAGACGACGCTGCTCCGGCTCGTCGCCGGCCTTGCAGCGCCGACGCGAGGCGACCTCGTGGTGGACACCGACCGCTCGCGGATTGGCTATCTCGGGCACGACGCGCTCGTCTATCGTGAGCTCACGGCGGTCGAGAATCTCGATCTCTTCGGTTGCCTGTACCGCGTGCCCGAGCGACGCGAACGCATCGGGATGCTCCTCGAACGCTTCACGCTGTGGGAGGCGCGGAACGAGCGCGTGTCGACCTTCTCACGCGGGATGACCCAGCGCCTCGCGCTCTGCAGGGCCTTGCTTCACGATCCGGATCTCCTCGTGCTCGACGAGCCGTATTCGGGTCTGGACACGGCCGGCGTAGAACTGCTTGACGGCGAGCTCGAGACGCTCGCCGGACGGCGTACCGTGCTCGTTGCGACGCACGATCCGGGCCGACTCGACACCCTCGCCAGCGGGAGCCTGGTGCTCGCGTGACGTATCTCTCCGATGTCGTCGCGCTGACGCGGAAGGACCTGCGGGTCGAGCTGCGAGGCCGGGACACGTTGCCGGCCATGGTCCTCTTCGTCCTTTCCACGCTCGTCGTCTTCCACTTCGCGATCCCCGACGCCGCAGGCGCCGGCGCGGCCTACGGTCTTCTGTGGGTCGCGATCGTGTTCACGGCGCTGCTCGGTCTCTCGCGCGCGTGGGTGCCCGAGCAGGAGCACGGCGTGCTCGACGGACTCGTCCTCGCACCGTGCGACCGGAGCGCGATCTGGCTCGGGAAGACGCTCGCGACGCTCGCGTTCCTTCTCGCGGCGCAGGCTGTTGCGCTGCCGGCATTCGTGCTCTTCTTCGAGCCGCTCGACGCGACCGCGCTCGCTGGCGTGCTGCTGGCGGACATCGGGATCTGCGCCGTCGGGTCGCTGATGTCGGCGATGGCCGCCGCCGGGCGCGCGCGAGAGGTGCTGCTCCCACTCCTCTTCCTGCCGCTCGCCATTCCACTCGTCGTCGGCGGCGTGGGCGCGGCCGTCTCCGAGGACGGCGGAAGGTTCCTGCTGTTCCTCCTGCTGTACGACGCGGTCTTCGCGGTACTCTCGTGGGCGTCCTTCGAGTACGTCGTCACGGAGTAGCCACCTGACTCTCTCCTCACTCCGTAGCCTTCCGGGGCTCGCCTGGATCACAGCGGCCGCGATGGGCCTCGCCCTCGTCCTCGCGCTCATCGTCGCCCCGGAGGACGCCGACCAGGGAATCTCGCAGCGGATCTTCTACATTCACGTCCCGATCGCGCTGACGGCGTACTTCTGTTTCGGGCTGGGCGCGGTGAAGGCGCTGCTCCTGCTCTGGCGGGGCGACGAGCGGTACGACCTCGAGAGCTACGTCGCGATCCATCAGGGCACGATCTTCGGCGCGCTGACGCTCATCACCGGCGCGATCTGGGCAAAGGCGTCGTGGGGGGTCTGGTGGACCTGGAGCTCGAACCAGCTCGTCCTCTTCCTCGTCCTCTTCCTCTTCTACTGCGCGTACTTCATGCTGCGTTTCTCGCTCGAGGACGGGCCTCGGCGCGCGCGCTCCTCGGCGGTCTACGCGCTGTTCGGCGTGGCCCTCATTCCGGTGAGCTTCCTGGCGATCCGCCTCGCCGAGGACTTCATTCACCCGACGGTGTTCACACGCGAGGGGCCGCAGATGAGCGGGACGATGTTCGCCACGTTCTGTGTCGCCTGGGGCGCCGTGACGTTGCTCGCGTACGTCCTCTACCGCGTCGAGCTTGCCGGAAAGCGTCTGGACGCCGACCTGCGTGACTTGCGCGAGGCGCTTCAGTGAGCTGGAGCCAGGGGGAGCTCGTCGCTGCTGCCTACGCGGTGGTGTTCGTGTTCGTGCTCGTCTATGTCGCGATCATCGCTGCGAAGCTGGCCCGCCTCCAACGTGAGACAGCTGAGCTGGTCGAGCTCGCGCGCGGGAAGACGCGTCTCGGGCCGTGAACCTCCGGGCGTCCGCATATTCTGCGCTCGTGGTCGCGCGGCCCCTGCCGAGCCAGACTCCAACCGCATTCGTACGGATTCGGCCGCGTGGCGCTCGGCTCTGCGGCGAGCCTCGTCGCGGTCCGGTTCGACGCTGCGGCAGCCGGACGACACCGCGCGCGTAGCCGGACGCAACGCCCGGCGTTACGCTCCTCGGCGTGTTCATCACGTTCCTGAGCGACTTCGGTCTCAAGGACGATTTCGTCGGCACCTGTCACGGGGTCATGAAGCGGATCGCGCCGGAAGCGCAGATCATCGACATCACGCACGGGATATCCGCGACGTCGATCTTGCAGGGAGCGCTCGTACTCGCCAACACGGTGGGCTTCATGCCCGTCGGCGTACATCTCGCGATCGTCGATCCGGGCGTGGGAGGACCGCGCCGCGCGCTCGCGCTACGCGACACCGAAGGCCGGCTGTACGTTGGGCCGGACAATGGCCTGCTCATTCCGGCAGTGAGCCGGAGCGGGATCGACGCGGCGCATGAGCTCGCGAACCCGGAGTACGCGCTCGACTCGATCTCGAGGACCTTTCACGGACGCGACCTCTTCGCGCCCGCCGCGGCGCACCTTGCCAGCGGCGTCGGTCTCGCAGACCTCGGCCCTCCGCTTCACCCGGACGTCCTCGTTCGGCTGGACCTGCCGGTGCCGGAAATCGCGGACGGGGCGATCCGCGCCACGCTGCTGTACGTCGACAGTTTCGGCAACATCGCGCTCAACCTCGACCGAGACGACGTCGGGGCCCTCGGGATCACGTCCGGAACGCGCGTCGAGCTGGAGCTGGCCGGGGAACGGTACTACGCGGTGATGGCGAGGACGTTCGTCGATGCGCGCGCCGGGGACGTGATCCTGTATGAGGACAGCTACAAGAACATGTCGCTCGCGATCTCGCGCGGCAGTGCTGCGCGCATGCTGCACGCGATGCCCGGCCAGGGCATCCGGATCACCACCGCGAGCTGATCAGGAGATGGGCGGCCGACGACCCGCCCACGGGCACGCCGCCTCGATCTCCGCAGCCAGGCTCAGAAGCAGCGCGTCTCCGGCCGGCGGGCCGATCGCCTGGACGCCGATCGGGAGCCCGGCGTCTGTCCAATGGAGCGGGAGGGACATGGCGGGCTGGCCGGTGAGGTTCGCGACGGCCGTGAATGGCGTGAACTCGGTGTTGCGAAGCAGCTGCTCGATCGGCCCCTCGACCTCCTCCTGCCATCCGATGGGCACGGGAGGGAGCGCGAGGGTGGGGGTCAGCACGACGTCCGCGTCGCTCCAGAACGACACGATGCGCCGGGCGAGCAGTTGTAGCGACCCGACCGCCCGCGCGTAGTCCGCCGCGGTCGACAAGCGCGCGGATTCCACGAGGCCGCGGTTCAGCGCCGTCATGAGCGTCTCGTCGACCGGGTGCAGTGCCGGCCCGACCTGCCACACAGTGATGAAGCGGTGGAAGAGGTCGTCTTCGCGCCACGGCGGCGTCTCGGAGCGGACGTCGTGGCCGAGTTCGGCCAGCAGGCTCGCAGCCGACTCGAGGGCGTGAGCGCACTCGGGATCGACCGGCATGTCGATCGGCGGGGTCGAGGTCACGGCGACGCGAAGTCGGGGCGGCGGCTGCGCAGTCGTGTCCGCGAACGGGCGCTCGGGGGGAGGCGCCCACCACGGATCGCCGGGCTCGTACCCCGCGAGGACGTCGAGGAGGTGGGCGGCGTCCAGCACTGCTCGCGCCATCGGCCCTGCGGTCGAGAGACCTTCGAGCGAGCCGAACGGCGCGCTCGAGACGCGCCCGCGCGACGGCTTCAGCCCGAACAGACCGCAGCATGAGGCGGGAATGCGGATCGAGCCGCCGCCATCGGTGGCGTGCGCGACCGGGACGAGACCGGCGGCCACCGCGGCTGCCGCGCCGCCGCTCGAGCCTCCCGGCGTGAGGTCGAGGTTCCACGGGTTCCG
This sequence comes from Gaiellaceae bacterium, assembly GCA_035514135.1. Lineage (GTDB taxonomy): Bacteria > Actinomycetota > Thermoleophilia > Gaiellales > Gaiellaceae > GMQP-bins7. Next base: position 17,117 of record DATKBJ010000067.1, read on the forward strand.
CGTCGCGCCGTTGAGATCGGACTCGGTGAACGCGACGGTTCCGAACTCGGGCGTGTTCGTTTTTCCCACGATGACGAACCCCGCTTCTCGGATCCGGCGGACGACAGCGGTGTCGAAGTCAGGCACATGTTCGGCGTAGGCCTGCGACGAGTACGTCGTACGAATCCCCGCGGTCGCCGCGAGGTCCTTGATGGCGATCGGGACGCCGTGGAACGGCGCATCGCTCGTTGTCGCGTCGCGCTCCCGTGCGGTTGCGAGCGCCTCCTCCCCGCAGACCGTCACGAAGGCATTGAGCGACGGGTCGATCTGCTCGATCCGCTCGAGGTGTTCGGCGACGAGCTCGGCGGACGTCACCTCGCGGTCGCGAATGAGCCGCGCCTGCTCGAAGGCGGGGAGGAACGCGAGCTCCACTGCCGGCGAACCTACCAGCCTGCACTCATTTCCAGAGTGCGACGTCGCCCGGGATGACCGTATCCGCGTGGTCCAGCCGGATGCTCTCGCGCGATGTAGCGATTTTCGCCCGCAATCCAGCGTCTCCAGTCGTCGATCGCCCCGGCACCGTCTCTCTCGAGCCCCCGCTGGAGGCGCAAGGCCTCGGGAGTCCGGACCCAGATCGAGTACGCGAGATACGGTCGGAAGCGCTCGCGAGATGCAGTCACTCCTTCCAGGAGCACCATGTCCACCGGCTGGACGACGACCGGCGGACGTACAGGGCCTCCCCACCGCGTCGGCCGGTACGAGGCGGCTTCTCCACGTGCGAGTGGCTCGAGCACCCGGTCGATCAGATCGGGCCACCAGTCGAGCGGGTTCTCCCAGCTCGCGAAGTCGTCGGTATGGACGATCGGGGCATCGAGCTCCACGGAGAGGAGTCGTGCGAGAGTGCTCTTGCCTGCGCCGCCGCGCCCGTCGACAGCGACGACTCTTGTAACCATGTCGCACGGCGCTCTGCAGGCACGGATCGCTGCGATGAGCATCCTGAGTCTGTGATCCAGCATTGCGGAGTGATGGCGAGGGCCGGACTTGAACCGGCGACACCACGGTTTTCAGCCGTGTGCTCTACCAGCTGAGCTACCTCGCCGCGCGGGGACTCAGTGTAGCCGCGGGTCACGTTAGGTTCTCCGTGTGGAGACGAAGCCCGAGATCGCGATCATCGGCGCCACCCTCGACCTCGGACAGGGGAGACGTGGCGTCGACATGGGGCCGTCGGCGATCCGCTACGCCGGTCTCGAGGAGCGGTTGGTCGGTCTCGGCTATGTCGTGCGCGACGAGGGAAACGTCGAGACGGCGGTCGCCGAGGCGACTGCACTGCGCGACGAGCGAGCGCGGTTTCTCCCGGAGATCCACGACACGTGCGAGCTCATCGCAGCGCGCGTCGCGGAGGCCACGTCTCGCGGCGCGCTGCCGCTCGTGCTCGGAGGCGACCACTCCGTCGCGCTAGGGACGCTGGGTGGGCTCGCGTCCGTGCACGGCCCCGGCGGCGTACTGTGGATCGACGCGCACTCCGACATCAACACGCCCGAGACGAGCCCGAGCGGGAACGTGCACGGAATGGCCCTCGCCGCCGCGCTCGGGGTCGCCGGGGCTGGGTTCGAGAGCGATGTCTGGCCACTGCCCGCACTCGATCCGGAGCGTGTCGCGCTCGTCGGCACCCGCCTGCTCGACGACGGCGAGCGGAAGCTCCTGCGAGAGGCAGGCGTGCGCGTCTTCTCGATGAGCGAGGTCGACCGGATCGGAATCGAGCGAGCCGTGCGCGAGTCGCTCGACCGCATCGCCGGGCCCGGCTTCGTCCACGTCTCACTCGACATGGACGCGCTCGATCCCGAGATCGCTCCCGGCGTGGGAACGCCTGTCCGGGGAGGGCTCACCTACCGCGAAGCGCACCTGGCGATGGAGCTCGTCGCCGAGTCGGGGCTCGCGGGATCGCTCGAAGTCGTCGAGGTGAACCCGATCCTCGATCGCGAGAACACCACGGCCGCTACGGCCGTCGAGCTCGTCGCGAGCGCGCTCGGCGCTCGCATTTTCTGAGTGAGGTACCCGGAGGGCGAGGCAAGCCTCGCCCCTACGCGAACTGCGGGATGATGTCCTTGCCGTAGGCGGCGAGGTCTTCCTCTTGACCGTGCGTCATGAGGTAGATGTTGAACTGGTCGACGCCGATCGCCTCGAGCTCCTTCAGCTTCGCGGTCGCCTGCTCGGCGTTGCCGAGCACACAGAAGCGATCGCAGATCTCGTCCGTCACGAACTCGCCGTGCTTCGCGCCGACGCGGGAGTGCTCGTCGTAGTCGTAGAACTTGCGCACGCGCACGTACTCCGTGAGCTCGTGGGGGATCTCCGACTCGAACCCGTAGCGCTCGATGAGGTCCATGACGTGGTTCGAGACCATCGCCGGGAACCAACGGACCTGCTCGCGGGCGTCGGCGATATCGTTGGTGATGTGACTCGGCGCGCAGACGATGCACTTGAGCGCTGAGGGGTCCCGCCCGGCCTCCTCCGCGGCTTTGCGGGCTGTGTCCATGATCCACTGGACGATCACCGGGTCGGCGAGCTGGATGATGACGCCGTCCGAGACCCTGCCCGCGACCGCGAGCGCCTTCGGCCCGTAGCCGGCCACCCACATCGGGATCTGCGGGAGCTCCGGTCGAACCCAGCCGAGTTTCAGCTCCTTCTCGTTCCATTCCACCTGCCGGCCGTTCATGAACTCCCGGATCATCCGACAGCGACGCTCGAACTCGGCGATGCGAACCGGCTTGTCCCCGATGTAGCGGACGGCGGAGTCGCCGCGGCCGATGCCCATCACCATGCGCCCCTCCGAGATGTCGTGGAGCGTCGCGTAGGCGCTCGCGAGGACGGTCGGCTCGCGCGTGCCGGGATTGGTGACGCAATGGCCGAGCTTCATCGTCGACGTCGCCTGCGCCGCGAGTGTGAGCAGCGGGAACGACTCCTGCCAGAGGACGTGCGAGTCGTAGGTCCACCCGTACTGGAAGCCGTTCGCCTCGGCGTGGGTCAGGAGCTCGAGGAAGCGGCTCGAAGGCGGATCGGGCAGGACGGTGACGCCGAAGCTCAAAGCCATCTCTGATCTCCTTGGTAATCGCGGGAGGCGCGATTATCGAGGCTAGCGCCGCGCGGCGCGAAGGGGGACGAGCGCAACGGCTGCGAGGACGGCGATCGCGGCGAACGCAACGCTTCCCTCGCCCGGGAGCTCGAACGCAAGGCCAGCGAGGGGAGTGCCGACGAGGATCGTGAGCACGCCGAACGCGTTCACGAACGCGGCTGCTGCTGCGGGCGCGTCGGGCCGGGCACGTTGAGCCGCTGCGAAGATCACCGCGAACGGAAGGCCGGCGGAGATGCCGGCGAGGAACGCGCCAGCAAGCGACAAGGCATAGGGGCCATGAACGGCAAGTGCGGCGGCTCCGACGGCGATGCCGAGAAGCGCCAGAGCTATGAGTGATCGCCTGCGTTCGTCGAAGGCGAGGACGCCGCCGAGAGGACGTGTCACCACGCCTGCAAAGAGGATGAGTCCGGCTGCCATACCGGCCGCGGCGGAGCCGATCTCCTGCCGCTCGAGCAGTGGCACCGCCCAGTTCCCCGCGACGACGACAAGGCCGAACGTCGCCGCCTGCAGGAGCCCGATGGCAACGAGGCTGCGGTCGCGGAGGATCCACGTCGGGGCATGCCCGACCCGCGGGAGCCCTCCGGCAGCGATCGTCGGGATGGCGGCGGCGAGGGCGAGGGCGGCCGCGGTGAGGTACGGCGTCCTCCAACCTTCGGCGTCTGTGAGCGGCGCCACGATCATGAGCGCAAGCCCGCCCCCGCCATGGTCGCTCCCCCGTAGACGCCCTGGAGGACGGCCCCGCCCCCGCCGGCTCGCACGAGGTCGAGCCCGGCGACGAACCCCGCACCGGACCCGATGCCGACGATAGTCCGTCCGACCAGGGCGAGCTCGTACCCGCCGTCGACGAGGAGAAGAGCGTTCCCGGCGAGCGCTCCACCGATCGCGACGAGCGCGACCGCGCGTGCGCCGAAGCGGTCGGCACCGCGGCCGGCGGGGAGCTGGACGAGGAAGTGGATTACGAAGAGGGCCGTCGTGAGGAGGCCGACGGCGACGAGGGAGACGTCGTAGTGCTCGGCGAGTGGGTCGGCGACGGCTCCGACGTTCGAGACGTTCCAGGTCAGGCAGCCCCCGACGGCAAGGCCGGCGGCGATCCCACGTGTCGAGGCGCTCAGCCCGGAGGCTCCGGAGGACGGCGGTAGCCGATCGCGCTCGATCGGCAACCGAAGCCGAGTGTCTCGCAGAGCGCGGGCGCCGCGGCGTTGTCGCTGCTCACCGTCAGCCTCACAGCCGTGATTGGCTGCCCATCACGGAACGCGTGGGCAACGGCGGTAACGAGCGTCTCACCGAACCGGCGCAGCCGACGCTCGGGTGGAAGTGGCGCGACTGCGGGTCGTGGCAGGCGCGCGACCTCGTTCGGCAAGCGCGAGCAGGTGATGCACGTTCCCCGCGACGAAGCCGCGCCGCTCCGATCCGGTCGTCGTCGGCGTCGGCGACGATCTCCGCCTCCGTCTCGAGCGTCGCCGTAACGTCCGACACGAAGGTCGGCGACGCGGTTCCCGTCGGGAGCGTCGACGAGGGGGCCGTGGATCCAGGCGCGGTTCTGCGAGTCGTCGAGCTCGACTCCGATGGCCGACCAGCCGCCCCGGCTATGTGCTCGAGCTCACCCGCGCTCGGGGCGCGGATCACCGCCCGCCGCCGCCGCCGACCCAGTCGATGGTCTTGTAGGCGAGGCGGTCGAGTGCGGACACGGAGAGCTCGAGGTGCTCGGGCTTCGTGTCCTCGACCTTCGTGTGGGAAAGCCCGCGGAGGCTCTGGACGAACAGCATCACGGTCGGGACGCCGGCCCGCGCGACTTCGGCCGCGTCATGGAGCGGGCCTGAAGGGAGCCGATGCGCTGTACCTGCGGTCTCGACTATCGCCTCCTCGCAGAAGCCGAGGAGCGTGTCGTCGAAGAGGATCGGCTCGATCGACCAGATCTTCTCCCACTCGACGTCGATCGACTCCTCTTGCGCGAAGCGGCGACTGGCCTCCTGGGCCTGCTCGAGGAGCATCGCGAGCTTCTCGGCGTCTAGATGGCGCTGGTCGAGGAGCTGTTCGGCCGTCTCGACGACGGACGTGACGATCCCCGGCCTGCACACGACTCCGCCCGAGGTGCAGACGGCCCCATCACCGACCCGAGCAGCGATGTCGCGGATCTCGAGAGCGAGCTTCGCGGCGCCGGCGAGCGCGTCCCGACGCTTTTCCATCGGTGTCGAGCCGGCGTGAGCGGCCTGGCCACGCCACGTGATCCGGTGGCGTTCCACACCGAACGTGCCGAGGACGACGCCTAGTGGAAGATCGAGCGACTCGAGGACGGGGCCCTGCTCGATGTGGAGCTCGAGGTACGCGGCGGCGGAGTCGAGCTCCTCGCGAGCGTCGAGTGCCGAGTCGAGGTCGACGCCATACACGCCGATCGCGTCCGGGAGCGAGACGCCGTCGCGGTCGGTCAGCTGGCGCAGCTCGTCCTGATCGACCATCGAGCCGGCCGCCGCGCTCGATCCGAACAGGCTCCGGCCGAAGCGCGCGCCCTCCTCGTCGGCCCAGTTGACGAGACGCAACGTGACCGGTGGTGTGCCGCTCTCGGCCACGCCTCGAAGCACCTCCACGCCGGCCATGACGTTGAGGCAGCCGTCGAGCCAGCCGCCGTTGGGCACCGAGTCGATGTGGCCGCCGATCAGCACCGCGCGCTTCGACTCGCCGGCAAGCGTGAACCACTGGTTGCCCGCCGCGTCGATGGACTCGACCGCTCCGGTCGACGCGACCTTGTCGCGCAGCCAGCCGCGTGCGGTCTCCCACGTCTCCGTCCACGCGACGCGCTGGGCGCCGTCCTCGTCGCCCGTCAGCTCGCGGAGCTCCTCCAGCTCGGCGACAGTGCGCGCGGGATCGAGCGGCATCGCTCGACTCTAACGCGCTCCTGGAGTGTGGAATGCTCTCGCCGTGCTGGCCCGGACACGCTCGCTCGCCGCCCGCGCGGCCGTCCTTCTTCTCGTCCTCGCCGGCCTCTGGGTGTTCTGGGAGGGCTACCATCAGCGCTGGCGCTGAACGAAGTCAACGCGCTCGTGTGGCCGAACAGGCTCGGGATCGGGATCATGGATCCGAAGGAGTTCACGCGCACGGCGAGGATCGCGAAGACCTACAAGGTGATCAAGAAGCCGGCCTCGAAGGCGGCATACCGGACGGATCTCGCGAGGAAGGCGGTCGCGAACCTGCGTAAGCAGGGGATCGACGTGACCGGCAAGAGCTTCAAGAAGTCGGTCGTCGTCCTCAAGGAGGGCGGCAAGTAGACAGGCGGTAGACACGGTGTCTAGTCGAACCCACGGAGGTGAGCTGACGTGTCGACACTCATCAAGGGCGGGCGGATCATCACGGCCGCCGACGACTACGTCGGCGACGTCTTCGTCGACGGGGACCGCATCGCAATGCTCGGCGAGTCGCTCGACGTCGATGCGGATCGCGTCATCGACGCCTCGGGCAAGTACGTCCTTCCGGGCTGCGTCGATCCGCGCACGCACCTGGACATGCCGTTCGGTGGGACGGTCACCATCGACGACGTCACGTCGGGTCAGACGGCTGCGGCGTTCGGTGGCACGACCTGCCACGTTGACTTCTGCATCCAGACTCCAGGCAGCTCGTTCGCCAATGCGCTCGACACCTGGCACGGCAAGCGCGAAGGGAAGCAGATCATCGACATGGGCTTCCACATCGCCGTTACCGACCTTCGGGAGGGCGGGTCGCTCGAAGAACTGGCTCGCCTGCCCGAGCAGGGGATCACGTCGTACAAGCTCTTCATGGCCTACAAAGGCGCGCTCATGGTCGATGACGAGACGCTCTTCCGCACGATGGAGGTCGCCGCCGACACGGGCGCGCTCGTGATGGTGCACGCGGAGAACGGCGACGCGATCGACGTCTTGGTGAAGCAGGCGCTTACGGCGGGGAACACCGCGCCGCACTTCCATGCGCTGACCCGCCCACCGGAGCTCGAAGGAGAGGCGACGAACCGCGCGATCCAGCTCGCTCGGATCGCGGGGGCTCCGTTGTACGTCGTCCACGTCTCGTGCAAAGAGGCCGTCGACCCGATCGCTCGCGCTCGCGAGCAGGGCTGGGATGTTTGGGGAGAGACCTGCACGCAGTACTTCTTCATCGACTACACGTACCTCGAGCGTCCCGACTTCGAGGGCGCCAAGTACGTCTACACGCCGCCGCCGCGCACTCGCGAGAATCAAGAGATCCTCTGGCACGCAGTGCGCTCGGACATCCTCTCCGCAATCTCCACGGACCATTGCGCCTTCCTCTGGGACGGCCAGAAGTCGCTCGGGCGCGACGACTTCTCGAAGATCCCGAACGGGGGGCCGGGACTCGAGAACCGGCTGCACATGATCCACGAGTTCGGTGTTCGCACCGGCCGCATCTCGCTGAACCGCATGGTGGAGCTGCTCGCAACCAATCCCGCCAAGCTCTTCGGCCTCTACCCGCGGAAGGGCACGATCGCGCCAGGCTCCGATGCGGACATCGTCGTCTTCGACCCGGCCCGCCGAGACGCAGCATTCGAAGGTGGACTACAACCTGTACGAGGGCACCGAGGTGACCGGGTCGCCCGAGGTCGTGCTGCTTCGCGGCAACGTGCTCGTCGAGGCCGGCGAGTTGGTCGCGGAGCCTGGGGTGGGCGAGTTCGTCGAGCGGGCCGCATTCGGGCAGGAGCTCCTGCCAGTGTCGGCTCGCTAGACGACAGCTGCGCGGAGACGCGCCGGACATCTTCCCCCTTGTCCGGCGCGCTCCGCGCAAGTACCGATGCCTGACGTGCTCGCTACGTCGATGTACGCTCGAAGCGGTGACAGGCGCTGTAGTTGTTGCCGGAGGGGAGCTCGAGCAGCGACCACTTCCCACCAGGCAGGTTCCCGGCGTCTTGCGGGCACGGCTGATTCTGGTACAGATCGGCGCGAATCAGCGACTCGATGCCCGCGAAGCTCTCGTCCGGATAGTTGAACACGCGGAGTGGGAGGCTCGGCACCGTGATTCCAGCTTCCGACAAGAGGTCGGCCACCGACGGCTTCCCGGGCGGAGCGCAGTGCAGGTACTGACCGGCGATCGGCACCTCGGGAGTGCAGTCCCAGCCGGCGGCCTTGGTTCGATCCATGTCCGTCCGTTGAGACGGGCTGCCGTACGCGACACCGACGAGTGCGATCATCGCCAGCGCGGGCACAACGAAGAGCAGTAGACGTGTGCGCATGTCTGTCCTTTCGTTCAGGCGTTCGCGGGAACGGAATCGGGGCGGACGATCACCGTGTCGACGACCTTGACGATCTCGTCCACCGGGAGGACGGCCTCGCCTGCGTGGCGGCGAATCGCCTCCGGGCTCGAGGCCCGGTAGATGCAGATGGTGCCGACGCGCCCGTCTCGCTCCTCGAGGACGTAGCTGCGAAGCCAGGCGATGTCGTCCGGCATCCGGTCGCCCTCCACGGTCGAGCGTGCGGCTGACTCGGCGAACTCGGCGCCGGTGTTCCATCCGCTCCGGCGCACGATTACGTACGTGTCCAATCCTCTCCCTTCGTCGAAATGACGTATCTCGACGGTAGGAGTGCCAGCCGCCGCCGACATCGGCACGGCTACCGAGGTTGCGGAAGAGGCCTACCTATCTTCGACAAGCCCGAGCTGTCGGCTCGTGGAGACGGCTTCACCACGCGTTCGGACGCCGAGCTTCCGCAGGATCGACGACACGTGGTGGTCGACGGTCCGTTTGGAGACGACCAGTTGGTGCGCGATCTCGGCGTTCCGGAGGCCGTCCGCGACGAGAGCGAGAACCTCGAGCTCGCGTGAGGTGAGCTGCGCGGGGTTCTCTCGCGTCGAGGCGCGCGGACCGCGAGGGACGTCACGGACCCCCAGCCGGCGCAACCGCTGCGCTACGAGCGTTGCCAGCGGCCGCGCCCCGAGGCCGTGGCTGATCTCGAGAGCACGTCTGAGGTCGGTCTCGTCCTCGCTCTGTGCCAGTGCGAGTGCGACCCCGTACGGAAATCCGGCTCGGGCCCACTCTTCGGCCGCACCCCGCCAATCGCCGCGGAGTTGCGCTGCGAATGGTGTTGCGAGATCGTCGGGCAGCTCGGCGGCGTGCGCGCTCCCCTGCACTCGCCACCACGCGAGCTCGGCCATGGGCCACGGCGCCCGTAGTTCGACCGCGCGGGCGAATACGGCGTCGGTCGCAACAGCGACCGTCTCGGAGTCCGCTTGCAGCCAGGCTGCCTCGGCCTTGGCCGATGCGACCTGTGACGTCCACCACAGCTGCCCGCTTCTCGTCGCAACGTCGTCCGCTTGAGCCAGGGGCGTCCACGGATCGGGGTCTCCGCGGCGTGCGCGCAACGTCCCGAGCACGACTCGTGACTGTGTGGAGGAAAGAATGCAGTCGCGTGCGAGCACCTGCGTCACCGTGCCGGCGCACGCGTCCCAATTACCCTCCTCCAGCTCCAGCCAGCCACGCATGGCCAGGAGGGCGTCCGTCCAGACGTCGAGATCGCGCTGTTCGCAGAACGCGAGCGCGGGCTCGACGTATCCGCGCATGTGGGCGAGCGCCGCCCCCCGCGACGCAGCCATCCCGAGGAGGACGTACGTCCGGCCAACCTGACTCTCGAGATCGTGCGCGTGTGCCAGTGCGAGAGCCTCTTCGAGATGCGCCTGGCCTTGGGGGGATCCCTGCAACGACTCGGCGAGCCCGAGCATCCCGAGCGCAGCGACCTGAGCCTCGGCGCTCTCGATCTCCACCGCCAGGGCGATGCTGCGCGCCGCCCAGGCGATGCCCGCTTCGAGGTCGTAGTCCAGCGTTGCGAGGGACGCGAGAGCACCGTACGCCATCGCGAGCTCGTGGCCGGGCGGCAGGCGCTCGAGCACCGAGACGGCCTCGCGCGCGCTGACGACGGCTTCGGCAGCCCGTCCCCAGTTCAGCAGGGCAAGCGCCTGCCACCGGAGCGTCGCGCCGATTCCGGCGTTGCTCCCGAGGCCGCGGTAACACGCGAGCGCTTCGGCGATCGAGGCGAGCGCCGGCACGTCCTGGGCTGTCAGGTAGCACTCGAACGAGTGTCGGCTGAGCAAGGACGCGCGATCGGCCGGCCCGAGATCGGTGGCAAAGCGCAGCGCGCGCGCGTACTGCGCGGCGGCCTCGCGGTGGGCACCAACCGACGAAGCACGCTCGGCCGCCGCCGGGGCGAAGCGCAGTACCGCAGCCCCGTCCGCGGCTGCTTCGGCGTGGTGGGCGAGCCGCGCGAGATCCGGATCGCCGCTCGGCGGCGTGGCGAGCCGCTCCAGGGCGCGGCGATGCAGGTCCCGTGCACGCCCCGGAGCGATCGACTGCTCGACCGCGAGGCGAGCGAGCTCATGCCGGAACCAAACGGCAGACGTCGTCGATTCGAGCATGCCCGAGACGAGCGCCGCGTCGATCTGCGCCGCGGCCGACTCGGCTTCGAGGAGCCACATTTCGGCTTTCGGTTGCGTCACCGCGATGACGTCGAGCAGCTGTTGCGCCGCCGGCTCGAGCCGTGCGGCTCGCGCGAGCACGGCATCGCGAACGGTGGGTGGTATCGCGTCGTCTGGGGACTGGAGCACCTCCGTGACGAAGAACGGGTTGCCGCGTGTCAGGTCGTACAGCAGGCCAGGATCGGTGCCGTGCGGTTCGGCAAGCTGCGTCACGGCAGCCTGCGAGAGCGGCGTGATCGCGAGACGCGAGACATCGCGTCGAACGGTGAGCTCGCCGAGCACCCGCCTCAAGGGATGCTGCCGGGCGAGCTCGTCGTCGCGGTAGGTTCCGAGCACGAGAGTCGGAAGCCGCTCGATGCGACGACCGAGAAGGCTGACCACGTCCAGGGTCGCCTCGTCAGCCCAATGGAGGTCCTCTAGCACGAGGATCGTCGGCTCGGATTCGAGATCCGCGATGAGGCTCGACGTGACATCGTGCGGGGTCACGCGTCCACGAGTAGACCGCTCGAGGGCGCCGCCCGTCGCTACCGCAACATCGAGGATCGCCCCCAGCGGCCTCGGTGTGAACAGGCTGTCGCAGCGTCCCCACAGGACTCTCACGGTGGCAAGGCGCTCAGCACAGAGCGCCTCGACAAGCGCGGTCTTCCCGACGCCAGCCTCGCCCGCAATCAGCACGATCCGTCCACCTGCCCCTGTTGCCACCGCGCGAAGCGCCTCGCGCAGCACAGCGAGCTCGCGCTCACGCTCGAGGAGTGCGGAAGTCGGCGTGGCTTCCGTCGCGGTTTTCGTCACGCCCACATCGTCGCGTGTTCGGAGAGGGCCTTCAAGCGGCGCTAGGATCCCGGGCTCATGGCGACGGTGGAGGCGAACCCGAATCTAGGCGCCCAGATCGTCGAGGACGCGAAGGAGTACGTCCTCTACTCGTGGTCGACGCAGGACGCGATCAACCCAATCGCGGTCGCCGGCGCCGAGGGTCGCTACTTCTGGGATTACGAGGGGAAGCGCTATCTCGACTTCGCCTCGCAGCTCGTCAACGTCAACATCGGCCACCAGCACCCGAAGATCATCGCGGCGATCAAGGAGCAGGCCGACAAGCTGTGCACGATCGGCCCGCCGATGGCCTCGGAGTCGCGCTCGCAGCTCGGGCGTCTCCTCGAGGAGGTAACGCCGGGCGACCTGTGTATGTCCTTCTTCACGAACTCCGGCGCGGAGGCGAACGAGAACGCGATCAAGCTCGCGCGGCTCGCCACCGGGCGCCACAAGATCATCGCGCGCTACCGCTCGTACCACGGCGCGACGCACGGCTCGGTCATCCTCACGGGAGACCCGCGCCGGTGGCCGAACGAGCCGGGAATGGGCGGCGTCGTGCGGATGCTCGATCCGTACACGTACCGCTGTCCCGCGGGCCATCCCGATCCGTGCCCCGTCTGCACGGGCGCGCCGCACCTCGAGGAGATCCTCCAGTACGAGGGCGCGGACACGGTCGCCGCGGTCATCCTCGAGACGGTGACCGGGACGAACGGCATCATCCCGCCGCCCCCAGGGTACCTCCAGGCGATCCGCGAGGTCTGCGACAGGCATGGCATCCTGCTCATCCTCGACGAGGTCATGGCCGGCTTCGGTCGCACCGGGCGCTGGTTCGCGTGCGAGAACTGGGACGTCGTCCCGGACATCATCACCGTGGCGAAGGGGATCAACTCGGGCTACGTCCCGCTCGGCGCGATGATCATCCGCGAGCACCTGAAGGAGTGGGTGCGCTCGCGGTTCTTCCCCGGCGGTCTCACATACGCAGGACATCCGCTGGCCTGCGCGTCCGCCGTCGCGTCGATCGAGGCCTTCCAGGAAGAAGGTGTCGTGGAGAACGCAGCCGAGGTCGGCGCGTACCTCGGAGACGGGCTGCGCGCGCTGGCCGCGCGGCACCCGTCCATCGGCGAGGTACGAGGGCTCGGTTGCTTCTGGGGCGTCGAGCTCGTGAAGAACCGGGAGACGCGCGAGACGCTCGTGCCGTTCAACGCCTCGGGCGACGCGGCAGCTCCGGTGGCGCGGCTGGCCAAGGCGTCGCTCGACCGCGGTCTCTACCTCATGACGCACTGGAACGTGGTCATGGTCGTACCGCCGTTGACGATTTCGCGCGAGGAGGTCGGCGAGGGGCTCACCATCCTTGACGAAACGCTCGCGATCGCAGACGAGCACTACGAAGGCTGACCGAGAAACGCGACGATCGCAGCAGCCGTCTCGTCGAGCGCGTCCCATGTCACCGAGTGCCCACCCGGTACGACGACGACCTCCAGCAAGTCGCCCAGCGCAGCGCGATGCGTGTCGAGCAGGTGGTCGTACGGGAGGTACGAGCGCTCGCCGAGGACGAGCAATGTCGGCACGCGCACGTCCTCGAACCGCGGCGGCTCGGACGCCATCTCGCCGTAGGCGGCGACAACCGCGGATTGGCAGTAGCGATAGCGCACGAGGCCGTCGTCTCCGGTTTCGACGTGTGACGCGAGATCCTCGACGACCAGCTCGTGCGGAGCGAAGTGGAGCTGGCTCTCTTCGTAGCGCCGTTCGACGAGGTCGTCGAACGAGACGTACGACTTGTCGAGCCGCGCGTTTTCGGCGGCAGCGAGAGCGACGTGGCCGGGGAGGAGGATCGCCGGGTCGAGCAGGACGAGCTTCGGTACGAGCTTCGGCGCGCGAGCAGCCAGCTCGAGGGCAAGTCGGCCGCCGAACGAGTGTCCGATGAGGACGGACTCCCGGGAGCCGACCGTCTCCACGATCGCGTCGAGGTGCGTTGCGATATCCCACGGGGGTTCCCACGGCGAGCGTCCGTGCCCGAGGAGATCGGGCGCGAGGACGTGGTAGCCGGCGAGTCGCGTCGCCAGAGCTGCGAAGTGCCGCCCGTGATTCCGGACGCCGTGCAGGCAGACGACACGCGGTAGTTCGGGATCGCGCCACTCGTGGAGGGCGAGTGTCACGCGGTGGCGCGAAGCGTGTCGAGCGAGTCCTCGACCATCTCGGTGCGCCGCTCGTCGCGTTTGTTCACGAGCGACCAGATGACGGTGCCCTCGTGGTCGATGAGGAACGTGCCACGGTGTGGCGAGCCGTTCTGCTCGTTGAACACGCCGTACGCCTTGGAAGCCGTTCCGTGCGGCCAGAAGTCGGACGCGAACGTGTACTCGGCCCCGAGCTCCTTCTTCCACGCCTGCCGTGCGGCAGACGGGTCGCACGAGACGAAGACGATCTCGGTGTTGGCGTCGCGGAAGGACTGCAGGTTCTCCTGGAGATCGCGTGCCTCGTCCTCGCAGACGGGCGTGAACGCGAACGGGTGGAACACGAGAAGAACGTTCGAGCGGCCGCGGAAGTCCGACAGCCGCACGCGCTCGGGATGCGTGACCGCGAGGTCGAACTCGGGTGCCGCATCACCTGTCCTCACCGTCATCTGAGCGCTCCTCTCCCGATCCGGAGGGCCGATAGTACCGCCGGCCGTGGAGCTCCTCCGGGAGGTACGAACGATCGAAGCCCGCTTCGTCGTCGTGCGGGTAGACGTAGCCCTCGCCGTGGCCCCGCGCCTCGGCTGCACCCTTGTGTCCAGTCGAGCGGAGCATTGCTGGCGGACGGGCGTTTCCGTGCTCACGGACGTCTCTCCGCGCCTCCCAGATCGCGACGGCTGACGCGTTCGACTTCGGCGCACGGGCGAGGTAGATGGCGGCCTGCGCGAGATTGAGCTGTGCTTCGGGCAGTCCGACGTGTTCGAGCGCCTGCGCCGCAGCGACCGCGACGACGAGCGCGTTCGGATCGGCGTTGCCGATGTCTTCGGACGCGAGGATGACCATGCGGCGGGCGACGAATCGCGGGTCCTCTCCCGACTCGAGCATTGCGGCCAGGTAGTAGACGGAAGCGTCGGGATCGCCGCCGCGCATCGACTTGATGAACGCCGACGCGAAGTCGTAGTGCTGGTCGCCCTTGCGGTCGTAGAGCAGCGGCCGCTTCCGCGAGGCGTCCAGGACGTGCTCCTCCGTGAGCGCGACACCCTCCGCGCGGGCTGTGGCAACGGCCAGCTCGAGGATCTGCAGCGCGGCACGCGCGTCGCCCCCGGCACGCTTCGCGAGGAGCTCGAGAGCCGCCGCGGGCCCGTCAATGTCGAGCTCGGCTGCGCCGCGCTCGAGGACCACGATCAGCTCGTCCTCCGCGAGCGCGGTGAGCTCGATCACGGTGCAGCGCGAGAGCAGAGCGGAGTTGACCTCGAAGTACGGGTTCTCGGTCGTCGCTCCGATGAGCGTCACGAGCCCATCCTCGACGGCATGCAGCACCGAGTCCTGCTGGGCCTTGTTGAAGCGGTGGATCTCGTCGATGAAGAGGATCGTCCGCACGCCGTTGCCGCCGAGTCGGTCGCGCGCACGTGCGATCACCGCGCGTACGTCGTCGACGCGGGCCGAGACGGCGGAGATCTCCTCGAAGTCGGCGCCCGTCCGCTCGGCGACGATCCGGGCGATCGTCGTCTTCCCGGTGCCAGGCGGTCCGAACAGGATCATCGACGGCGGGCGATCCTCCTCGATGGCGAGCCTGAGCGCCGATCCCGCTCCGAGCACGTGCTGCTGGCCGACGAGATCCTCCAGACTCGACGGTCGGAGTCGTACCGCGAGCGGCGCGTTGCCGGCCTGGCGCTCGCGTACCGCTTCGGAGAAGAGGTCGGCCATGCGCGAAGTATGCTCCGGGCCATGTCCGCAGCCGCCGAGTTGACGCTGCGCGACGAGGTAACGGCGCTCCTACAGGTGCTGCTCCGCGCCGAGACGGTCAACCCACCCGGAAATGAGATCCGGGCTGCCGAGGTGCTGCGGGAATACTTCGCGCTGAACGGGATCGAGACGGAGTACTACGCGCGCGAGCCCGATCGACCGAACGTCATCGCGCGGCTGAAGGGCGGCGACGGCCCATCTCTCGCGCTCCTTTCCCACACGGACACCGTTCTCGCCGACCCCGGCGAGTGGGATCGCGACCCCTGGTCGGGCGACCTCGTGGATGGCGAGATCTGGGGCCGTGGCGCGCTCGACATGAAGGGCCAAGCCGCTGCGTCCGCGGTCGCGCTCGTGTCGCTGAAGCGCGAGGGGTTTGTGCCCGAGGGCGAGCTGATCTTCATGTCGGTGGCGGACGAGGAGGTCGGAGACGGCTTGGGGCTGCGGTGGCTCGTCGAGGCGCATCCCGATGCGGCGCGCTGCGAGTACGCGATCAACGAGGGTGGAGGGGAGAGGCTCGTGCTCGGCGGCACGCCGTTTTACGGATGCGCGACCGCCGAGAAGATGTCCTCTCCGTTCCTGCTCCGCGTCCGTGGGCGCAGCGGCCATGCTTCGATGCCCGGGATCGCCGACAACGCGCTCGTCAAGGCTGCCCGCTACATCGCGCTGCTCGGCGACTACGAGCCGGAGCCGACGCTGATCTCCGAGGCGCGGGCTCTGATCGAGGGAACGCTCGGAGAGGTGCCGCCGCTGGACGACGTGCTCGCGCGTGCGCACGCGGTCGATCCGATGCTGCCGGCGATCATCCAGCCGCTCCTTGCACTGACGTTCTCGCCGACGATGGTCGAGGCCTCGCGCAAGCACAACGTGATTCCGGGGCTCGTCGAGGTGACCGTGGACTGCCGCCTGCTTCCGGGACAGACCCCGGCCGACGCCGAGGGGATCATCCGTGCGGCTCTCGGAGAGGGCGACTACGAGATCGAGTTCATCGACGCGTGTGGCGGAACGCGATCGCCTATCGACTCGCCGCTCTGGGACGCGCTCGAGGCATTCACGGCGGAGATCGAGCCAGGCGCCCGCCTCGTCCCGCTCGCCTGCCCGGGTTTCACGGACAGTCACTTTCTGCGTAGCGCGTACGGGACGATCGCGTACGGGTTCTTCCCGATCAAGGAGATGGACCTCGAGCTCGCCACGAAGCTCATCCACTCGGCCAACGAGCGGATCACGGTCGACGACCTCGAGCTCGGGACGAGCATGCTGCGCTCCGCTGCTATCTCGCTTCTCGGTTCGTGAGCGCGCAGGCAGACGCTCTCGTCGTCTTTGGGATCACGGGCGACCTCGCGCGGCGCAGCACGATCCCAGCGCTCTACAGCCTCGCTCAACAGGGGCTGCTGACGTGTCCCGTGGTCGGCGTCGGCCGTCGACCGGTTGCTCCCGACGAGCTCGCGCGTCACGTGTCCGACGCGGTCGCGGTTGCCGAGGATCGTGTCGACCAGCAGGTTCTCGGCGACCTTCTCGGAAGGCTCGCGTACATCGGCGGCGATGCGGAGGAAGGGTCTCTCTACGATCGACTGCGCGGAGCTCTCGAAGGGTCGGATCTTCCCGTTTTCTATCTCGCGACGCCGCCGGCGATGTTCGACGAGATCGCCGAGGAACTCGCCAAAGCAGGGCTCGTGGGCGACGCGAGCCGGCTCGTTGTCGAGAAGCCTTTCGGCACCGACCTCGAGTCGGCACGCGAGCTGAACCGGAAGCTCACCGCCATCTTCCCCGAGGAACGGCTGTTTCGGATCGACCACTTCCTGGGCAAGGAACCGGTTCAGGACATCATGTACCTCCGCTTCGCGAACGCGCTCTTCGAGCCCATCTGGAATCGCGAACACATCGCCTCCGTCCAGATCACGATGGCTGAGGACTTCGGGGTGGAAGATCGCGGCGCCTTCTACGACCCCGTCGGCGCGACGCGCGACGTCTTGCAGAACCATCTCCTTCAGGTGCTCGCGCTCGTGGCGATGGAGCCCCCCTCCGGCGATCATGATGCGATCCCGCGGCGGCGAGAGGACGTCTTCCGCGCGATGCCCGCCGTCGATCCCAGAGATGCCGTCTTCGGCCAGTACGTCGGGTACCGGGACATCGAAGGCGTCAAGTCCGACTCGGAGACGGAGACGTTCGTCGCGCTCCGGCTCGTGATCGAGAACTGGCGCTGGGCGGGCGTTCCGATCCTCGTCCGCGCGGGCAAGGCGCTTCCGATGACGGCTACCGAGATCGTGATCCGGCTCCAGCGCGTTCCGCAGCTTCAGTTTGGGCAACACCGCCTCTACTCCCCTGGCCACGACGACATCGTTCTGCGCATCGGCCGGCACGCCGGCGTCTCCATCTACGTGCGGGCCAAGACGCCCGGAAAGGCGGTCTCGCAGCCCGTGTCGCTCGACCTCGACTTCGCGGAGGAGCTCGGCGAGCCGCCTCAGCCCTACGAGCGGTTGCTCTCTGATGCGCTCCGCGGAGACCCGACGTTGTTTCCGCGCTGGAGCGTCATCGAGGAGACGTGGCGCATCGTCCAGCCGCTCCTCGACGCGTCACCTCCGGTCGAGCTGTATCAGCCGCGAACCTGGGGGCCGACATCGTCCCACACGCTGGCTGCGGCGTACGGTGGGTGGCGCGAGCCGTCGTAACGTCAACGGTCGCTAAGTTGCATTAGCGATGAGTTGGGCCGACTGGGCAGACGCCGTCGAGATCGAGCCGTCGATCTATGCCTCCGACTTCTCGCGGCTCGGTGCACAGCTCGAGACCCTGCACGACGCGGGGGCGAAGGTGTTCCACTTCGACGCCGGCGACGGGCACTTCATTCCCGAGATCACGATCGGCCCCGTCGTCGCCGCCTCGATCTCGCCCCTGCTGCGCGGATGGGGAGCGCGACTCGACTGTCACTTGATGGTGCGCGAGCCGGAGAAGCACTTCGAGGCGATCGCGAAGGCGGGCGGCGACAGCGTGACGTTCCACGTCGAGGCGTGCGACGACCCGGCGTGGGCAATCGCGCACGCGCGATCGCTCGACCTCGGTGTCGGAGTCGCCTTCAACCCCGAGACATCGCCCGACGAAGCCGCCGCCGTCGCCGACGGCGCCGACCTCGTTCTCTGCATGTCGATCCACCCCGGCTACTCGGGCCAGAAGTTCATGCCGGAAGCATTCGAACGGATCGCCCGCTTGCGTGCCCTGTTGGCGCCCGAGGTGAGAGTCCAAGTCGACGGAGGGATCAACCGCGAGACGGCGCGCGCGGCGCGCGAAGCCGGCGCAGGTCTTCTGGTCGCCGGGAGCGCGATCTTCTGGCGCGACGATCTCGGCGCGACGTACCGCGAGCTCGTGGAGGCCGTTGCGTGAGCGAGCTGCTCGAGATTCGGCAACCGGACGGCGGCTTCGAACGCATCGCGGCGTGGCTTGCCAAACGGGGGTTCTTCCAGCGAGAAGGAGGGGATCTGGTCGCTGACCTGTACGTCGGGTATGGGCTTTCGCAGTCGATCCGCCGCACGACGTGCACTTCGCCCGTGGAGCCATGTCCTGCGCTCCCTCTTGCGGCGTGCAGGCTGCAACCGCAAGCGCTTGTAACCGATCGTTACAAGGGTTTCTCGGCTGGCGAGTGGGAGCGTACGTGGACGAGTCAGGAGTACGCCGCCGCGATCGAGGACGTCCGGAAGGCAATCGCGCGGGGCGACGTCTATCAGGTCAACCTCGTCCAGCACCTCCACGCTCCATTCACCGGCGACCCCGCCGCATTCGCGGCGTCTCTTTCGGTGCTCAGGCCGCTTCATCCGGATCCATTCGTCACCGAGGGCTGGGCGGTTGTCTCGGCGTCGCCCGAGCTCTTCCTCTCGCGCCGTGGCCGCCGCATCTGGACGATGCCGATCAAAGGGACGCGTGCACGAGGCGCGGCTGCCGAGCTGCGTGCATCCGAGAAGGACGCGGCCGAGCACGTCATGATCGTCGACCTCGAGCGCAACGACCTCTCGCGCGTTTGCGAGGCTGGAACTGTCCACTGGCCACAACTGATGGCGACCCGCGAGCTCGCTGGCGTGGAGCACATGGTCTCGACCGTCGAGGGGACGCTGCGCGACGGCGTCGGGCTCGCAGAGATCCTGCACGCGGCGTTCCCGGGCGGATCCGTGACAGGCGCGCCGAAGATCGCAGCGGTGGATCTGATCGCGGCGCTGGAGCCGGTCGGTCGCGGTGCTTCCATGGGCGCGGTAGGCCGCGTGTACGGCAACGGCGACTTCGACCTCGCGCTCACGATCCGGACCTTCGCGATCGCGAACGGAGTCATCCACCTCTGGGTCGGCGGTGGAATCGTATGGGACTCCGATCCGGCAGCCGAGGTCGACGAGTCGTGGATCAAGGCGCGCCCGCTGCTCGAGGCGATCGGTTCGCGCGTGCCGGAGCCGGCCCACACATGAGCGTTCTTGCGCTTGCCGTCACGGGTCGCGGGCTCGTCGATCCGACTGAGCCCGTCATCCGTGCCGACGACGAGGGGCTCCTGCGTGGCCGCGCCGCGTTCGAGACGCTCCGCGTGTACGCCGGGCGGCCGTTCGGCCTGGAGGCGCATCTCGATCGTCTGACCGCCTCCGCCGCGAGCATCGGCCTCCCCGCGGTCGAGCGGCGGCGGATCCAGGTTCTCGTCGGGCTCGTGCTTCCGAAGGCCGTCGGTGGCGATGCATCCCTCCGCCTGGTCTGGACGGCCGGCCCCGCCGCCGGCGGCCCGTCAGCCCTCGCGCTTCTGAGCGAGATCCCGGACTGGATCGAGCCTGCCCGGGAGCGCGGCGCGAGCGCGGTCTCGCTCCTCGGCGTGCGTGCGTCTGCGCCGTGGCTCCTCCCGGGCGTGAAGTCGACGAGCTACGCGGTGAACATGGCAGCCGAGGCGGAGGCTCGGCGCCGCGGCGTGGACGAGGCGCTGTTCGTCGATGCCGACGGGATCGTCCTCGAAGGAACGGTCACGAATGTCTGGTGGCGTGTCGGCACGATCCTGTATACGCCCTCGCTCGACCTCGGGATCCTCGCCGGTGTGACGCGCGCGACTCTCGCGGAGCTCGCTCCCCAGTGCGGGTACGACGTGGAGGAGGGTGCCTATCCGCTCGAACTACTCCTCTCTGCGGAGGAGGCGTTCACGTCCTCGTCCGTGCGCGAGGTGATGCCGCTCGTCGAGATCGACGGCCGGTCTCTCGCCCGTGGGCCGGCCGCGGACGAGCTTCAGGCTGCGCTCCGCGATCTGACGGCTAAGGTCTGAGGGTGGACGAGACGCCAGTGAGGCTCGGGGGGATGGCTCTGCAGAACGGCGTGCTCGTTCACGGACCGACGTCATGGGGTTGTGCGGTTCGAGGTGCCGATGGACAGCTGTTCGTGGCGTCGGGGCTCAAGCCGCGCCTCGCGCCGGCCGCTCGCAAGCGGATACCTGTCCTACGCGGGCCGATCGCGATAGCCGAGGCGTTCGCGCTCCTGCCGACCGTCCGGCGCTCGATTCCACAGGCGCGCTTCCCGTTCGAGCGGCCAAGCGTGCTCGGGGCGATCCTGGGAACCGCGGTGGCTGCGCGTGTGCTTCGGCGCTCACGACTCTCGGCCGGGGCCCGGGAGGTCGCGGCGGCCGGCGTCGCCTTCCTCCCCGCCGCGCTTGCGCTTCGCGGGCCGGATCTTGCCGCGTATCATGGTGCCGAGCACATCTCCATCGGGACCTATGAGAACGGTGGCGAGCCTGCTCCGAAGGAGCACCCGCGGTGCGGCTCGCAGCTCATCGCGCCGATGGTCGCGTCGTCGCTCGCCGTGAACGTTGTCGCCTCGAAGGCTCCGACAGGCACGCGCAACGTCGCGCGGCTCCTCGGGACTGCAGGAGCTATCGGCGGCTCTGTCGAGGTGTTCTCCTGGGTCGCGCGGAACCCGGCGCACCCGCTGGCCCGGATCCTCGCCCGGCCTGGGTTCGAGATCCAGCGACGGCTCTCGACCGCGGACCCCTCGGGCGACCAGCTCGAGGTCGCGAATGCGGCCCGAGACGCCTGCCTCGCGCTCGAGCGTCCCGCCGCGTAGCACGGCTACAGAGCCCCGCGCACGCTGCCGATAGGCGTAGTTGTGGATCTCGAGAACACGCTCTTGACCTGGCTCCCGATCGCGTTCTTCGGGATCATCATCGTCCTTCTGCTCTACACGCTGCGGTTCATGCCGCGGGCGAAGCCTGCTCCCGTCGTGCGTGGCTCGCAGGTCGAGGTGAAGTGGGATGACGTCGCAGGTCTCGACGAGGCGAAGGAGGAGCTTCAAGAAGTTGTCGAGTTCCTCAAGGACCGCAAGCGGTTCGAGCGACTCGGCGCGCGGGTTCCACGAGGCATCCTGCTTCACGGTCCGCCGGGAACGGGCAAAACGCTGGTCGCGAAAGCCGTCGCGAGCGCGTCCGGCGCGAACTTCTACTCGCAGAGCGCGTCGTCGTTCGTCGAGATGTTCGCCGGTCTCGGCGCCGCGCGCATTCGCAAACTGTTCGAGGAGGCGCGCAAGCACGCGCCCGCGATCGTCTTTATCGACGAGCTCGACGCCGTCGGAACTGCGCGCCAGGGCGGCGGATTCCATCGCGAGCACGACCAGACGCTGAACCAGCTCCTCGTCGAGCTCGACGGCTTCAACGCGCGCGACGAGGTCGTGGTGATGGCGGCGTCCAACCGGCTCCAGGATCTGGACACGGCCCTTCTTCGGCCTGGTCGCTTCGACCGTCAGGTGCACGTCTCTGCACCCGACGTAGCCGGACGCGAGGCGATTCTCCTCGTGCACACACGCGGCAAGCCGCTCGCGTCGGACGTCGACCTCGGTGTCATCGCGCGGCAGACGGCTGGTCTCACGGGTGCCGATCTCGCGAACCTCTGCAATGAGGCTGCGATCTTCGCCGGGCGCGCGAACGCCCAGTACCTCCGGCAGGCCGACTTCGACGGTGCGATGGACCGCATCGTCTCGGGGCTCCAGCAGCGCCGCGTCGTGTCCGAGAGGGAGAAGCGTATCCTCGCGTACCACGAGGCCGGTCACGCGGTGATGTCGCACCTCGTAGGGGATCTCTTCCCGGCACAGAAGGCGACGATCGTCTCGCGCGGACATGCGCTCGGATACACGCTGAACACGCCGGCGGAGGACCGGTACATGCACACGCGCGAGGAGTTCCTCGACCTCATGAAGGTCTTCCTCGCCGGTCGCGCCGCCGAGGACGTCGTCTTCGGGCGCATCACGAACGGAGCGGCGAACGACCTCGAGCGTGTCACCCAGATCGCCCGCTCGATGGTCTTCGAGTTCGGCATGTCCGAGGTGGCGCCGTCGCGGACGATGCGCGCTGACAACTATGCGCTCTCCGAGGAGACCAAGAAGCTGCGCGACTCCGAGCAAGCCCGTCTTACCGACCGCGCGTACGAAGAGGCGAAGCGGCTGCTCTACAAGCACCGCACCGCGCTCGATCGCGTCGCTGTCGCGCTCCTCGAGAAGGAGACGCTCGACCGCTCCGAGCTCCAGCATCTTCTCGCCGACATCGTGCCGGAGTCGCAGTCGTCCGAGACGATCGGCACGGTGCGCGCACTGCCCATGCGCGACTGAACCCGCCGGGTAGAGTCGGGCGCGTGCAGGGGATCCATCACCTCGGCGTTGCCGTCGCCGACCTCGACGAGGCGATCGAGACGTACGAGCGCCTCTTTCACGCGCGGCTCGAGCACCGCCAACCGCTCGATGAGCAGGGTGTCGAAGCGGCGTCGGTCCTCATCGGCGAGAGCCGGTTCGAGCTCGTCACACCGACGAGCGACGACACACCGGTCGGCCGCTTCCTCTCCCGCCGCGGGCCTGGGATGCACCACGTCGCGCTCGAGGCCAAGGACCTCCTGGCGACGCTCGAGGAGCTCGAGTCGACCGGTGCGCAACTAATCGACCGCGTGCCGCGGCAAGGTCTCTTCGGCCTCGAGGTTGCGTTCGTGCACCCCGATTCCGTCCATGGTGTCCTCACGGAGGTGGTCGCGAGTGGCTGACGGTCTCGTACGGATCGAAGTCGGCCTGGACGGGGGACAGATCCTGAGCGCGCTCGTGTCATCCTCCAGCGCCGACTCGCTCGACGCCGCGCTGCGCGCCGGCGCCGTTGCGACCGTCGAGCTGCATGCGGAGGACGGCATGCTCCTCCTCGTCCTCTCGCGCATCCTGTACGCGAAGCGTTATGCCCGCGAGACGCGGGTCGGTTTCGACGTCTAGAGCCGCATGGCGCTCCGGGTCGGCATCGTCGGCCTTCCCAACGCCGGGAAGACGACGCTCTTCAATGCGCTGACGCATGCGGGCGCGCAGGTAACGGCGTACGCCGACGTCGCGCAGAAGCCGAACGTTGGGATGGCGGTGATCGCGGACGACAGGCTGGACGAGCTTGCCGGCGTCCTCGGGTCGAAGAAGGTCACGCCGGCTGCGATCCGGATCGTCGACGTGGCCGGCCGGGCGGAGATTCCCGGCGAGCTGAGGCAGGCCGATGCGCTCCTCGCGGTTCTCGACGGGTTCTCCGACGACGCCGACCCTACGGCCGATCTCGAGACGCTCCGACTCGAGCTCATCGTGGCCGATCGCGCGCACGCCGATCGCCGGCTGGAGCGCGTCCGCAAGGAGGCGAAGTCCGGAGATCGCGCCAAGCGGCAGGAGGCGGAGCTGACCGAACACGTGCTCGCGCACCTCGACGAGGGCCGGCCTCTGTCCGAGTGGCCCGACGAGCTGCCCGCGGAGCTCGAGCCCCTCACGACGAAGCCGCTCGTCCCACTCGAGAACGGGCCGAACGGGATCGACTGCGCACTCGAGATGGAGCTCTCCGAGCTTGCGGACGAGGAGGCGGCCGAGTTCCGCTCGGGCCCCTCGGCGCTGGCCGACGTCGTGGCGCGGCTGAAAGATGCACTCGGGCTCATCACGTTCTTCACCATCGGAGACACGGAGGCGCGGTCGTGGACGCTCGAGCACGGCCAGTCGGCGCTCGACGCGGCCGAGTCGATCCACTCCGACATCGCGCGCGGGTTCATCCGCTGCGAGGTCATCCGCTGGGACGACCTCCTCGAGTGCGGCACCCATGCCGAGGCAGCCCGGCGTGGCCTCCAGCGCCTCGAGGGGAAGACCTACGTCGTCGAGGACGGGGACGTCCTCAACATCCGTTTCAACGTCTGACGGCGCGCTTCACACGGGCTCGTCGGGCGACACGAGGCGATACCCAGCGCCGGGTTCCGTCAGTAAGTATCGCGGGCGGGATGGGTCAGGCTCGATCTTCCGTTGAAGCTGTGAGACGTAGACGTGCAGGTAGTGCGACTCCGTCCGGTAGGCAGGGGCCCCACACGTCGGTCAGAATCGTGCGGTGTGTAAGGAGCTTTCCAGGGTGCCGGGCGAAGAGTGCCAGGAGAGCGAACTCGCGGGGTGTCAGCGAGACGAGCTCGCCTGAACGATGCACCGAGCGCCGCTCGAGGTCGATCGAGAGCTCACCCACCTGGCGCACGGGCTCACCCGTCGAAACGGTTCTCCGGAGCGATGCGCGAAGTCGCGCGAGCAGCTCGTCCACGCCGAACGGCTTCGTGACGTAGTCGTCGGCGCCCGCGTCCAGCGCGGTGACCTTCGCGCGTTCTTCCCCGACGGCCGAAAGGACGATGATCGGGGCCGTCAGCCACTCGCGAAGCTCGCGACAGACATCGATGCCGCTTCGTCCAGGAAGGACCAGATCGAGGATCACGGCTTCGGGTGGCCGCACGGCGGCGAGTGTCAACGCCTGCTCGCCCGCGTCCGCGGTCGTGACGTCGTAGCCGGCGCCGCGGAGCGTGGTCTGCAGCGCACGGAGGATCTGCGGCTCGTCGTCGACTACGGGAATGTGTCCGGCGCTAGCGCTCATGCGCCGAGCGTGATCGGCGTCCCAAGATGCTCCGTCGCGAGCTCGACCAGACGCTGCATCCCGAGCTCGTCTCTCCGATCCGCGTCAACCGCCGCCCGATCGACGAGCGGGCGCCGCGTGCGATCGTCGTGTTCGCGTTCATCTACGTCGGCGCCCTCGGGCTGGGCGCTCTCGTCCTATTGTTCGACTCCTCGTTCGCGGGAGTCCCACTTTCGCCGTTCCAGGCTCTGGCGGCCGCAGCAACAACGCTCGCGAGCTGTGGTCCTGGTTTCGGGTTCGCGGGGCCGATGGGCTCCTTCGATCCTTTCACCGACCTGTCGAAGTCCGTGCTCATCGTCCTCATGTGGCTCGGCCGGCTCGAGATCATTCCGGTGATGGTGCTGTGCACGCGGAGCTACTGGCGAGTCTGATCCTCGTCAGCCTGCGGCCACGATTGCCGCGCCCGCGAGGGCCGTTACTCCACCGACCCGCTTCCGCACGCTCAGCTTCTCCGCGAGAACGATGCGCGCGAGCACGATGGTCACCACCGGGTAGAGGCTGCTGAGCACGGCGACGATGCCGACGGCTCCATAGGTCGTGGCGGCCGCGACGAAGACGTTCGCGCAGGTGTCGAAGACGCCTACCCCGACGAGTAGCGGCAGCATCGCCCGCGGCGGCCTGAGCGCTGTCGCGGTGGCCAGCGCCGCAGCGACAGCGACGGGAACCGAGGCGATGCGTGCCGCAGCCACGGCCCACGCCGCGCTCTCGTCCGCGCCAGCGTCGATACCGACGAAGAACAATCCGAAGCCGAGCGCCGCCACGACTGCGAGGCCGGCTCCGGCAGCGACTCCACGCCGTCCTCCGGCACGCGGCTCCCGCGACAGGACGACGATGCCTGCGACGACGAGTACGACCCCGACCCACTGTGGCGCAGAAGGCACGTCGCCTCGCGATGCATCCAGGGCGAGTGGCACCACCGGGGCCGACGCCGAGATCGGCGCGACGATGCCCATCGCGCCGATCGCGAAGCCGCGGTACAGCGCGCCGAGGCCGACCAGGGCGGCGACGCCTGCGCCGGCCGCGGGTACCAGCTCCGGGACGCCCGGGAAGGCGTCCCCTGACAGGCTGACCCACGCGAGCACTCCGGCAAGACCGACTGCTTGTGAGACCGCAAGCACTGTGAGCACGGACAGGCGCCGGGCGGCAAGTCCTCCGAGGAAATCACCGACGCCCCAGCCGAGAGCGCCAGCCAGCGCCAACACAGCTGCCATACGAGGTCAGTCGTCGCCGACGGGGCGTGTCGCCGCTTGCGCGTCGAGCTGGTTTGCGTGGTAGAGAACCGCCGC
The DNA here is from genome assembly GCA_035514135.1 of Gaiellaceae bacterium. Classification (GTDB taxonomy): domain Bacteria; phylum Actinomycetota; class Thermoleophilia; order Gaiellales; family Gaiellaceae; genus GMQP-bins7. The sequence goes on from DATKBJ010000067.1 coordinate 43,595, forward strand.
CTCGGCCGTGCGCGCCGCGGGGCGGTCGTGATGACACGCGATCGCGTGCAGCAGCTCTGCGAGAACGGCAGGGTCGAGATCGCGTGCGCGCTCCTCGATCAGCCGGAGGCCGAGGTGCACGTGGCCGAGGAGCCGTCCCTCGTCCGTCGGGCGAAACGCCGGGCCCGAGCCGAGCTCGCGGATCCGTCCGACGTCGTGGAGCAGTGCGGCCGCGACGACGATGTCATGACGAAGCCGGGGATGGAGCTGCGCGGTCTCCCGGCACAGCGTCGCGACGCCGACCGTGTGCTCGAGGAGCCCGCCCGCGTAGCCGTGGTGACCGTCGGCACCCGCGGCGGGAAGCGAACGGAGCGCCTTCCGGATCTCCGTGTCGGAGACGAATGCATCGACCACGGCGGCGAGCCCGTCGTGCGTGAGCTCCGAGGCGAGAAACTCGAAGAAGCCGTCCAGCTCGTCGGCATCGCGTCGAAGCGACGGAGTGAGATCGGCCGGATCTGCGTCGGCTGCCTCGACCGAGCGGATCTGCACCTGGAGCTTCCCGCCGAAGCGCTCCACCCGCCCGAGGACGTGAACGGCGTCGCCCTCGTCGAAGCGGCCGTCCAGGAGATCGACGTCGTTCCAGACGCGTGCCTCCACGCGACCGCTCGCATCGACGAGCTCGAGCGCGAGGTACGTTGCGCCTGCTCGCGTGCGCCGCCGCTCCTTCCTGGCAACCGCGAACACGCCCTCGACGGTCCTGTCCTCGACGAGCTCGGCGATCGTGGTCACGTCTCGAGTCTATGCCCGAGGGCCGTTGGTACGCTCGCCCGCGATGGCCGACGTCCAGCCGTTTTGCGCCGTCCGCTACTCGCGTGCGGCCGGCTCGCTGGACGACCTCGTAGCGCCTCCCTACGATGCGGTCGACGACGACGAGCGCGCGACGCTCTACACCCGCAGTCCGTACAACGTCGTGCACGTGACGCTGCCCGAGTCTGCGTCAGAGGCTGCTCGGCTCTACGAGGACTGGCTCGCTCACGGAGTGCTCGAGCACGAGCACGAGCGCGCGATCTGGCTGGCCGTCGAGGACTACACCGGACCTGATCGTGTCCCGCGTCAGCGCTGCGGCGCGATCGTGTCGGTGGCTGCCGAGCCGTACGAGACCGGGAACGTCCTGCCGCACGAACGGACGCATCGCCGGATTCGCGAGGAGCGCCTCGCGCTCCTTCGCACGACGCGCGTACAGCCAGAGCCGATCCTGCTTCTCACCGACACGCCGATCCCCCTCTCCGTCCCGGATCGGAGTGCGGATCTCGGCGTCGAGGGGACGCGGCTGTGGCGCATCCCGACGAGCTCTGCCTTCGACGTCGGACAGCTTCTCATCGCGGACGGGCACCACCGCTACGAGAGTGCCGTCGACCTCGGCCTCGAGCTGGGTGGCGGCATGCGCATCATGGCGCTCGTCGTCTCGACCGACGACCCCGGCCTCCAGATCTTTCCGACGCATCGCGTCTTCACCGGGAGGCGCGATCTCGCCGATCGTCGTGACGGGGAGTCGTGTCCGGATCTCGACGAGGGGATGCGGCGGCTCGCCGAGGAGCCCTACGAGCGAGCTGCGGCAGTCGTGTACCGGAGCTGGTCGGTGGAGCTCGTGCGGGGCGCCGAGGGGGAGCTCGATACGGATCTCGTCGACGCGCACGGGCTCGACGGCATCCGCTACACGCCACGCGCCGAAGAGGCGGTCGCGGCGGTCGACCGGCGAGAGGCAGATGTCGCGTTCATCCTCCGGAAGCCACGGGTCGACGACGTGTTCGCGGCAGCTCGCGAGGGCCGGCGCATGCCGCCGAAGAGCACGTACTTCCATCCGAAGCCACTCTCGGGTCTCCTCTTTCATCCGGTGGCGCCGTGACCTCGTGGCTCGACACGTGCCGGCTGTGCGTCGAGGACATCGGCGACGTGCTCGACGCACTGCCGAGCCGGTCGGAGCGCGAGCCCGTCCTGCGCCGTGGCGAAGGTGGCGACGACACCACGGCGATCGACCAGGCCGCAGAGGACGCCATCGTCGCTCGGCTCGTGTCGGCCGGTGGCGACTTCGTGCTGGTCTCCGAAGAGCTCGGCGAGCGCGTCTTCGGAGCGGGCGGCCCGATGCGGGTGGTGGTGGATCCGATCGACGGGTCGGTCAACGCGAAGCGGGGCATCCCGTTCTTCGCGCTGTCACTCGCAGTGGCCGAGGGGCCGACGATGGGCGACGTCGTCTTCGCGTACGTCTACGACTTCGGGTCGGGCGAGGAGTGGACGGCCATGCGAGGCGGAGGTGCGTTCCTCGACGGCGTGCCACTCGGTGCGCAGCGTCCCTCCGAGACGATCGAGATCCTCTCGTTCGAGGCGACGACTACTCCGTCGATCGCCGACCGCATCGGATCGGTGCTCGGTCTCGCAGGCCGGATTCGGGTGATGGGCTCGCTCGCGCTCTCGCTGTGCCACCTCGCCGCCGGTCGCGTCGACGCTGTCGTGTCGCTCAAACCCGCTCGGTCGGTCGACATCGCGGCCGCGCAGCTTCTCGTGCGGGAGTGCGGCCTGGCGATAGAGCTGTTCGAGGATCCGCCCTTCACAGCGGCACCGCTCGACCTCGCCCCTCGCTCACGCGTCGCCGCGGCCGGCTCGTCCGAGCTCGTACGGCGGCTCGCCGCTGCGCTGTAGGTACGCTCGGCTCGATGAGGCCAGACCGCGACGCGATCCTGAAGGCGCTTGAGAACGTCATCGATCCGGAGCTGCGACGCCCCGTGACCGAGCTCGACATGGTGCGCGACGTGCTCGTGGAGGACGACGGATCGGTGTCGGTCACGATCGCGCTCACCGTCGCTGGCTGCCCGCTGCGCGACTCGTTCTCCGAGCAGGTCTCACGTTTCGTCGGGGAGGTTCCCGGAGTCACCCGCGTTCGGCTCGGGTTCGACGTGATGACGCCCGAGGAGAAGTCCGCGCTCGTGACACACCTGCGTGGTGGCCAGACCGGAGATCGCACCATCTCGCTCTCGCCTGCGACCCGCGTGATCGCGGTCGCGTCGGGGAAAGGCGGCGTCGGCAAGTCAACTCTCACGGCCAACCTGGCCTACGCGCTCTCCGGCCTCGGCGAGCAGGTCGGCGTGCTCGACGGCGACATCTACGGCCACTCGATCCCGCACATGCTCGGCGTCCACCAGAAGCCGATCGCGGTCGACGAGATGATCGTCCCGCCGGTTCGCGGCGACCTGAAGCTCATGTCCATCGGCTTCTTCCTCGAGGAGAACGCGCCGATCATGTGGCGCGGGCCGATGCTGCACAAGGCGCTCGAGCAGTTCCTCTCGGACGTCCACTGGGGCGAGCTGGACACGCTCCTCGTGGACATGCCTCCCGGGACGGGAGACGTGGCGATGTCACTCGGGCAGCTCCTTCCACGTGCCGAGGCCCTCATCGTCACCACGCCGCAGCCCGCAGCGCAGCAGGTGGCCGTGCGGGCCGCGCAGATGGCGGAGAAGACCGGCATGCGGATCATCGGTGCCGTCGAGAACATGTCGTACCTCGTGGGGACCGGCCAGGAGCTCTTCGGCTCCGGAGGCGGCCAGGCGCTCGCGGATGAGATGGCAGTGCCGCTTCTCGCGAGGATCCCGCTCGACCCGGTGCTGCGCGAAGCGGCGGACGAGGGATCGCCGGTCGCCGAGCTCTGGCCCGACTCGGACGCGGCGGTCGCGATAGCGGCACTGGCTGTGTCCGTCGCAGCGTCGCGTGCGGGAACGATTCGCAGGCCGCTCACCGTTCTCTCGTAGGCTCGTCGCGTGTCGGGTGCCGCGTTCTTCGACCTCGATCGAACGCTGATCTCGCGCTCGAGCTCGCTTGCGCTCGCCGGCATCTTCCGCAAGCACGGGCTCATCGGTCGACGGCAGGTGGCGCAGGCGGCGCTCGCCCAGCTCGTGTTCATCCGGTTCGGCGCCGGTCAGGCGCGCGTCGGTCAGACGGCGGGCACCGCCGTGTCCGTTCTCGACGGAGTCTCCGTCGGCGTGGTTCGGGACATCGCCGCGGAGGCGTGGGAGCCGGTACTCCGACCGCTCGTCTACCGCGAGGCACTCGACCGTGCAGCGGAGCATGCGGCTCGGGGTGAACCGGTCTACATCGCATCGGCAGCGTTGCAGGAAGTCGTCGAGGAGGTTGCCGCGCGACTCGGATTCGCCGGAGCCATTGCGTCTCGGGCGGAGGTCCGTGACGGCGTCTACACGGGTCGTCTCGAGCGCCGGCTCTCCGGCGTCGCGAAGGCGGACGCGCTTCGGGAGCTCGCGCGCGCGGAGGACATCGACCTCGCCGGCTCGACCGCCTACTCCGACTCGCATTCGGACGTTCCGTTCCTCGAGGCCGTAGGCAATCCCGTCGCCGTCAATCCGGATCGCGAGCTGCGCGGTATCGCGTCCGAGCGAGGATGGCCGGTCGAGATCTATGCGACGAAGGCGTTCCCGAAGCGGTGACCGCCGACGAGGCACGCCGCCGGCTCGGGCAACTCGGCTTCGCGCCGATCGCGGTCGAGGCGCTGATTGCGCACTTCGAGGATGCTGAGCGCCGCGGCAAGGCGGGGCACGGCCTGGCGCGGGTCGAGTGGCTCGAGACGCTCGACGTCGATCCCGCTGCGCGCGCCCTCCTCCTCGAGTCGGAGGAAGGCTTCGAGCGCTGGGACGGGCACGGCGCTCTCGGCTACCTCGTGCTGGACGAGGTCGTGCGCGCGACACTCGACGATCCTCCCGAACGAGCGCGTGTCGTCGTGGTGCGGCGGTGCTTCCCGACCGGCGCCTTGGGCTATTGGGTGCGCAGACTTGCCGAAAGGGGGTTTGTCGCTGCGCTCACCGCGACCTCCCCGCGGCGCCTTCCACATCCGGAGGGGGGTCCGCCGCTTACGGGCACGAACCCGCTCGCGATCGCGATCCCGTCGAGCGGCGGCCCGCCCGTTGTCGCGGACGTCTCGATGGGCGCCGTGACGGCCGGGGACGTTCTCGTGGGGCGCGCCACAACCGACGAGCTCGTACCCTTTGGCGGCAAGCACGCGCACAAGGCATTCGCGCTCGCGGTCGGCCTCGAGCTGCTCGTCTCGGCGCTCGCGGGACCGGAGCACGGCGCCGTGCTCGTCGTCGCGCGCCCGGATCACGATCCGGTGCCCGCGCTCCGGACGCTTGCGTCGGGCATCCGATTGCCGGGCGACGACTAACCGAACAGCTCGTTGTGTAGATCGAGCAGGCGCCTCAGCTCCTCGAGCGGGCGCTCGTGGTCGTCCACGCGGAGGTCGACGAAGACGTCCGAGAGGCCCGCGTAGCCCTGTTCGGGGCCGACGACGAGGACCGCGGCGGACTGCTGGCCGCGGCTGTCGCCACCGGCCGCCTGGGCGGCGTCGAGGCAGGCGAGCAAGCGCTCGACGAGCTGCCGGCCCGCCGTTGCCTCGAACGTCTCGGCAAGCGCGTCGACGGTCTCCTCCGAGACGAGGATGTTTCCCTGTGCCGCGAAACCGGCGCCGGTTCGATGGCCGGCCCAGGCATTGCACTCGGCACCTGTATACGAGGCCGCGTGACCAGCTCCGTCGACGACGCCGAGTTGACGGTGCGCGCGATCGTCGTCCGCGTCGGTCAGGCGCGTGACGACCTCGTCCGCTGCCAGGCCGCCTCGAAGAAGGGCGAGGCCATCTGGGCCGTACCGCGGATTCGCGTGCGCCTGCGTCGCGACGGCACCGACGAACGCCTCGGCCCAGGGAACGATGCAGCCGACCGCGAGGAACTTCGACTGCACGGCGACGCCCCACTGGCGCGCCTCGAGGTCGCAGGCGCAGATCGAGTACGTCGCGACGACGGGACTAGCCGTAGGTCATCTCCGCGAGATCGAGGTCGAGCAGCGCCTTGTCGGTGACGAGCGCGCACGACACCGGGCCGAGCGAGAGCGCCGCGTGCACTGCTTCGGCTGTTGACGCTCTCACCACCACCGGGGTTCCGCTGTGGTGGGCGTCGTGGATCGCCTCGACGTCGGAGACGTCGTCGAGGACGACTGCACCGTCGAGATCGAACGTCCCCTCGAGAACGATTGCGGGAACCTTGCGCCCCGTGGCACCGAACCAGCGCTCGCGCATAGCCGCAATCTAGAGAACGGGAACGCCGGCCGGACGAACACACGCCCGGCCGGCGTTCCTTCAGCTAGCGATTCGTGGAGCGCTCACCGCACAGTCCTGTTCCCGCTTCGCACGGGGAGTTGGCGGTCACGGTCACCTTGCGGTTCCCGTTCGACTCGCTCGAGAGCGTGAACTTCACCCACGCGGTGTTGTTCGTCTTCGACTGTTCGAGGAAGACCCCCGTCGGATTCGCCGTCGAGACGAGGTAGTAGTCGGTCGCGTCCGGAATGCCGGTCAGGTCGACCTGCTGCCCGTCGGTCGACTGGTGCTACTGGTCGACCCAGCCGACGGAGATCCCCTGGTAGCTCGTGTAGCAGTCCCAGAACGTCCTCTCCTTCGTCGGCGCGTTGTCCTCGAGCTTGTAGAGATCGAGGAGGCAGAAGCCGACCTTGATCGAGTTGCCACCCACGACGGAGCCCGTCGGACTGCCCTTCCTCACCTCGAAGCGCGCCACGTCGGCCGTATGCCAGTGGTTGTGCGTCGGGTGGTACTCGAAGATCGAGACAGGCTCGTCGTACACGACCGTGTAGCACGGATCGTTCGGTTTCGGCTGCGTCCCGCACAGGTACTGCGAGCCGTTCGAGCGGATCTCCTGCCACGCGGTGGTCGTCGGTGTCGAGCCGAGCTCGTTCTCGGGCCTCATAGCCCACGGCCCACCGCCTGTGTTCGCGATCCCGTTCGAGAAGCGAAGGTACTCGTTCTGCTGCTTGTTCACGAGATTCAGGTGGGTCGGTACCACGGTTCGGAGATCTGGGTACTTCGACGTGTCGGGTGCCTGAGGCTTCCCCGCGAGCGCCATTGCGACCAAGGCGAGCGCGAGACCCCCCGCGACGATCGTCGTCACGATCAAGCGTGCTTTCAAGTGAGCTCCTCTCTCAGACGGCCTGCCGGGTGCGATCCTCCCCGCCCCGCCGGACGGAGGCGTGCCTCACTCAGAAGGGAAGCGCGGACGCCGCGTCCGAGGCGGCGTCGAGGATCGGCTGCACGACGAAGAACGAGCCGACCGTGACGACGACTGCCGCGCCGATGGCGACACTCAGGGCCGAGTCGCGTGGAGGCGAACCGCCTGCCGGAGCGAGCCGAAGCTCCGCACCAGAGCGCATGTACAGCCAGCGCACGACGTTGAGGTAGTAGCCGAGCGACACGGCGGTCGCCGTAACGCCGACGAGGACGAGCCACCAGTCGCCCGCGTCGTACGCGGCCGAGAAGACGAACAGCTTCCCGAACAGCCCGCCCGTGAGCGGGAAGCCGGCCATGCCGAGCATGAACGTCCACAGCGCGATCCCGTGGTACGGACGCTCCCAGCCGAAGCCCGCGAGCGACTCCAGCGTCACGGGTGCTTGCAGCTCCCGCTCGCGCGCGGCGACCACCGCGAACGCTCCGACCGACATCGCCGAGTAGGGGATCAGGTAATAGAGGAGCGCCTCGCCGCCGAGCTCCGAGTTCGCGGCGACCGCCATGAGCATGAAGCCGGCGTGGGAGATCGAGGAGTACGCGAGGATGCGCTTGAGGTCGCGCTGCGCCAGCGCGCCGAGATTCCCCCACGCGAGCGAGATCGCGGCCAGGACGGCGACTGCGATCGTCCACACGTCGGCCTGCTCGGGGAACGCTGTAACCAGCACTCTGAGCGTGATCACGAGTGCGGCGGCCTTCGTCGCCGCAGACATGAAGGCGGTGACAGACGTCGGTGAGCCCTCGTACACGTCCGGCGTCCACATGTGGAACGGCGCCGCCGAGATCTTGAAGGCCAGACCCGCGACGATCATCGCGAGCCCAGCGAAGAGGAACGCGTCACTCGACGGGTCGGCCGCGGCGATCGAACTGAAGCTGAGCTCGGACGTGGCGCCGTAGACGAGCGCCGAGCCGAACAGGAGGACAGCCGAGCCGAAGCCGCCGACGATGAGGTACTTGAGCCCGGCCTCGAGCGACGTCTCGCGCTCGTTGTCGAAGGCGACGAGGATGTAGAGGCACAGCGAGAACCACTCGAGCCCGAGGAAGAGCGTCATGAGGTTCTCAGCGCCGACGAAGAACACCATCCCGGCTCCGGCCGTCGCGAGCAGCGCGTAGTACTCCGCGTGGTTGTCCCGGCGGCGCTCGCCCCAGGACGCGAGAACGACGACCGCACCCGTGACGCCGAGGATCACCTGCGCCATGGCCGCGAGCTGGTCCCGAACCATCGAGCCCTCGATGAGCAGCTCCGGAGTTGCGCTCTCCGCGAAGACCCAGCCGGCGAGCGCCGCGGCGAGCCCGAACCCGAAGATCGCCGCGATGGCGGACACGGCCTTGCGCATCCACTCGGGCAGGAGTACGGAGAGCAGCGCGATCCCGGCCGCGCCGAGCAGCGCGATAGTCGGCGAGAGCGCGAGCCAGTCGACGGACGGGGTGTCGATCACGGGAGCAGCTCCGCGATCGTGGAGCCCGCGAAAGCGCTCTCGCTGACGAGCGCCGGCCACACCGAGAGCCCGAGCAGGATGAGCAACAGTGGAAGCACGAGCGCGAGCTCACCGGCGCGCAGGTCGAGCGCCTCGTCGCGCACTGCGTGCCCCGGCTTCACATGGAGGATCGCCGAGATGACGCGCAGCGTGTACATGGCGGCGAGCACGATTCCGAGCGCGACCACGACCGAGTAGCCCCAGCCCTGGTCGTACGCACCGGCCATGATCAGGAACTCGCCGGCAAACGTCGCCGAACCGGGCACCGCGAGCGCGATCATCCCCGCGACGAGCACGACGGTGGCAAGCGTCGGTCGTCCGCGCGCCGTGCCGCCCAGCGCGGCGATCTCACTCGTCCCGCAGCGGCGCTCGACCATCCCGACGAGGAGGAACATGCTCGCCGAGACGAGCGCGTGCGCGACCGACAGCAGGACGGCGCCGTCGAGCCCGAGATCGTCGAACGCGAAGACGCCGATCGTGATGAGACCCATCTGCGCCATCGACGAGTACGCGATGACGCCGCGGAGATCGGGAGCGCGGAACGCGAGGAGCGATCCGTAGACGAGCCCGGCGCACGCGAGAACGAGGATCAGCCCCGAAAGGTCGGCGGCCGGCTCGGGGAACGACGGCAACCCGATCCGGATGAATCCGTAGATCGCGGTCTTCGACACGACTGCCGAGAGCACGGCGGCCACTTCCACCGGCGCTTCGCGGTAGGCGAGCGGGAGCCAGCCGTGGAAGGGGAAGAGCGGCGCCTTCACCGCGAACGCGACCGCGAAGCCGAGGAAGATCCAGACGTTGTCGCTCGTGATCCCCTCGGTGAGCGAGAACGTCCTCTCCGTCACGCCGAACGCGACGACCGAGGCGAGCATGAGCAGCGAGCCCGCCATCGTGTAGATGACGAACGTCACGGTCGCCGCCTGGCGCCGCTCACCGCCCCAGACCCCGACGAGGACGTAGAGCGGGATCAGCATCGCCTCGAACGAGATGTAGAAGAGCAGGAGATCCTGCGCGGCGAACGTCGCCACGACCGCGCCGAGGAGGAACAGCATGAGCGCGTGGTACGCACGCGAGCGATCGCGTCCGACCCACACGGCGTAGCCGACGGCTGCTGCAAAGACGACGACCGTCACCCCGGCGAGCCAGAGCGAGAAGCCGTAGAACCCGACCGAGTACGAGATCCCGAGGCTCTCGACCCACTCGCGCGAGGTGCCGAGCTGGAGCCCGCCGTCGTCGAAATCGAACTGCGTCGCCGCGGTGATCCAGAGCCCGACCTCCATGAGCGCGACCAGGAACGCGAGGCCGGCGGTCGTCTCCCGCGGCAGCGGGAGGATCGCGACGACGAGCGCACCCGCGATCGGGAGCAGGATGAGGGCGGTGGTCAGCACTCAGCGGACCGCCACGAAGACGACGACGAGGACGCAGACCGCAAAAGCGATCGCGATCGCATACGTTCGGAGCAGACCCGACTGCACGCGCGCGACTTCGCCGCCCACCTGGAGCGTCCCCGTGCCGATCTCATCGAGCGAGCGCTCGACGACGGGCTCCTCGACGTTTCGCCGCAGCGCGACGGAGATCGCCGCGGCCGGCCGGTAGAAGAGCGCGTCGTAAGCCTCGTCGAAATAGAGCTTGTGCTCGAGCACGCGCCAGATGCCCGGGCTCGTGACGATCTGGCGACCCGCCGCGGACGCACGGCGCGCGACGAAGAACCCGATCAGGCCGAGCGTGACGGCGATCGCGCTCGTCGCGTAGTCCTGTCCGACCGTCGCCTTGACCGTCGGCTCCGCGGTCTCGTCGATCCAGTGCAGGAACGGCTCCCACACACCCGGGATGACGAGCAGGCCGCCGATCGTCGCGAGGACGCCGAGCACGCCGACCGGGATGAGCATCGAGAGCGGACCCTCGCGTTGGCCGTCGTGTGAGTGCTCCTTCACGAGCTCGCTCGGCTTGCCGTGGAAGACCGCGAAGTAGAGCCGGAACGTGTAGAGCCCGGTGAGCAGCGCTCCGGTCAGCGCGGCCGCGTACAGCGTGTAGCCGAGCGTGTCGCCGCTTGCGAACGCGGCTGCGACGATGCCGTCCTTCGACCAGAAGCCGGAGAAGATCGGGATGCCCGCGAGCGAGAGAGCGCCGACGAGGAACGCGAGATGCGTTCGCGGCATGAGCGGCCGCAGCCCGCCCATCTTGCGAATGTCCTGCTCCCCGCCGAGGTGGTGGATGACGACGCCCGCGGTCATGAACAGCAGCGCCTTGAAGAAGGCGTGCGTCGCGAGGTGGAAGATCGCGTAGCCGTACGCGCCGATCCCGGCCGCGAGGAACATGTAGCCGATCTGCGACATCGTCGAGTACGCGATGACGCGTTTGATGTCCCACTGCACGAGTGCGATCACTCCTGCGACGAGAAGCGTGATCGCGCCGAGGATCGCCGCGAGCGCCTGCACGTCGGGGGCGGCCTCGAAGATCGGGCTCGCGCGAACGAGGAGGTAGACGCCCGCGGTGACCATCGTCGCCGCGTGGATGAGCGCGGAGACCGGCGTCGGCCCCTCCATCGCGTCGGGAAGCCACGTGTGGAGCGGGATCTGCGCCGATTTCGCGACCGCGCCGCCGAGGAGGCCGAGCGCGACCAGGTTCACGGTCGTCGTCGACAGGCCGTCGACCTGCTCGAACACACCGAGGTACTCGAGCGTGCCCGTCTCCCAGATCAGGAGGACGAGCCCGAGCGCGAGCGTCACATCACCGATCGCGTTCATGACGAACGCCTTCTTTGCGGCCGCGACGGCTTCGGGCTTCGAGTGCCAGAACCCGATCAGGAGGTACGACGCGAGCCCGACGAGGCCCCAACCGATCAGCAGGAGGAGCAGGTTCCCCGCCTGCACGAGCATGAGCATCGAGAAGACGAAGAGCGACATGTAGGCGAAGTAGCGACGCTCCTCCTCGTCGCCTTCCATGTAGCCCATCGAGTACCAGACGATGAGCCCGCCCACGCCCGAGACGATGAGCATCATCGTGCTCGAGAGGGTGTCGAGGAGGATCTGCAGCTCGACCTGAAAGTCGCCCGACTCGAGCCAGGTGTACGCCGTCGAGAGGTGTTCCCGGTCGCCGTGTCCCTCGGCCCACAGCCCGACGAAGGCGACGAGCGCACCCGCGAACGCAACGAACGTCGTCAGGGTGGAGATCCAGCCGGCCGTCGTGCGCGAGATGCGCGTTCCCGCGAGCGTGATCGCGAGCGCTCCCGCGAGGGGAGCAACAAGGCAGATCCACGCTCCGACGATCATCCGCGGAGCGCGCTCGCCTGGTCGACGTCGAGAAGCATCCGGCGTCGTGCCATCGCGACGATGAGCCCGAGGCCGATCGCGACCTCGGCGGCTGCGACGGCCATCACGGCGAGCGCGAAGATCTGACCGTCCAGATCACCCTGCTGACGCGCGAACGCGATGAGGGTCAGGTTCGCGGCGTTCAGCATGAGCTCGAGCGAGAGCAGGACGATCAGCGGGCTGCGTCGCATCATCACGCCGAGCGCGCCTATCCCGAAGAGGATGGCCGCGACGATGAGATACCAACCGACGTCGGGCCCGTCCATCAGGCGACCTCCTCGTCCTTCTCGCGCGTCGTCCCGAGCACGACGCCGCCGACTGCCGCCACCAGCAACACGATCGACGTGATCTCGAACGCGAGCAGATGATCAGTGAGTAACGCCTCTCCGATCGAAGCCGGACTGCCGAACGACGCTTCGATCTGGGCGGGATCGGTGAGGTTGTCGCCCCAGGCGAGGCCGAGGACGACCACGATCTCGACGAGCAGCGCGACGGCGGCCACGACCGCTGCGCCGCGTAGGAGGCGCGGCCCACCGGCCCACGGCGCGTCCGCACGGCCGCCGAGGTACGCGACGACGAAGAGGAACATCACCATCACCGAGCCCCCGTAGACGAGCACCTGAGCCGCGGCGAGGAACTCCGCCGAGAGAAGAAGAAAGAGCACCGCGAGCGACGCGAGGTTTCCGATGAGCGACAGCGCCGAGTAGAACGGGTTCGTCATGCTCACGACCGCGACGCCGGTGCCGAGGCACGCGCCTGCGGCGACGAACCACACGATCCAAACCAGCACACTCTCCATCACTTGGCACAGAGCAGGATCTGCTCGCGCAGATCCTGCTCGCGCAGAACGCCTGAAGGCGTCCGCTTCGCGGCTGCGGTGTCGATGTCTTCCAGAACGCACATGGCTCAGCTGTGAGTCTTGAACGACGGCTCGGGCGTATCGAAGCGGTTCGGGTCGGCGACCGGGACACGCTTGATCGGCTCGGCCAGGAGCATGTCCTTCGTGTAGATGAGGTCGTCGCGCGAGTACTCGGCGATCTCGAACTCGTTGCCGAGCGTGATCGCGTCGAACGGGCAGGCGAGCTCGCAGTACCCGCAGAAGATGCACCGGCTCATGTTGATCTCGTAGATGCGGGCGTAGCGCTCCCCGGGCGAGACGCGGTTCTCGGCAGTGTTCTCCTCCGCTACGACGCGGATGCAGTCCGCCGGGCACGCGGCCGCGCAGAGCGAGCAGCCGACGCACTTCTCGAGCCCGTTCTCGTGCTTCCAGAGGCGGTGCCGCCCGCGGAAGCGCGGGTACACAGGGCGCTTGTACTCGGGGTACTGCTGCGTGATCGGCTTCCGGAAGATCTGCCGGAACGTGACCGCGAAGCCCTTGAGCGTTCCGATCGGGCGGGAGGTCACAGCGCCACCACCAGGATCGCCGTCACGACCGCGTTCACCGTCGCGACGGGCAGCAGCACCTTCCAGCCGAAGCGCATCAGCTGGTCGTAGCGCAAACGCGGCAGCGTCGTTCGCATCCAGATGAAGAGGAAGAGGAGGACGACGAGCTTCCCGATGAACCACAGCGGCCCCGTCCACGACGGGCCGTCCCAGCCAGGCCCGTGCCAGCCGCCGAGGAAGAGCGTGGCGCACAGCGCGGAGAGCGTGATCAGGTTGATGTACTCGGACATCGAGTAGAGCCCGAAGCGCATCCCTCCGTACTCCGTGTGGTAGCCGGCGACGAGCTCCTGCTCGGCCTCCGGGAGGTCGAACGGCGCCCGAGAGGTCTCGGCGGTGCCCGCGAGCAGGAAGATGATGAGCCCGACGAACTGCGGGATCGCGTACCAGATCGTGTCGGATTGGGCCGCGACGATCTCGGTCAGCGACAGCGTCCCGGCCATGATCACGACACCGAGGACGGAGAGCGCGAGCGAGACCTCGTATGAGACGAGCTGCGCGCACGTTCGCATGGAGCCGAGGAGCGCGTACTTCGAGTCCGACGACCAGCCGCCGAGGATGAACCCGTATACACCGATGGAGCCGATCGCGAATATGAGGATCAGTGCGATGTCGAGGTCGGCGACCTGGCCCGGGATGTAGACGCCCCCCACTTCCCAACCAGGCCCGAACGGGATGACCGAGAACGTCACGAGGGCGGTGAAAGCGGCGAGGAACGGCCCCGCGATGAACGCCCAGTCGATGGCTGCGGTCGGCTGGAAGCTCTCCTTGTTCAGGAGCTTGAGGAGATCGGCGATCGGCTGGAGCAGTCCGTACGGGCCCGCCCGGTTCGGCCCGTAGCGCAGCTGCATCCGGCCCATGATCTTGCGCTCGGCGAGGGTGAGATACGCGAACGTCGCCATCACGAGGTTGATGATCACGAAGGCCTGGATGAGGCTCACCCACCACTCGACCTGAGGCGCGCTCATAGGGCAACCTCGGTTGCGCTATGAGCGTGCAGGGGCGCGGGGAACCGGGAGGTTCCCCGCGTTCTCGAAGAGAAGGGGGCACGCGGGGGAAACAGGGTTTCCCCCGCGACCACCCGCCGGAGGCGGGTGGTGCTCATGCCTTCACCACATCCACGGCGGGATGGAGATCGCCCGCGTGCTCGTCGGCGATGCGGACCACGCCCTGGATCAGCCTCTTGTTGACGCGGGCGTGAAGAGTTGCGGACGTTCCGTTCGAGCGTACGACGACCGCGTCGCCGTTCGAGATGCCTCGGGTGGCCGCGTCTGCCGGCGACAGCTCGACGTCACGGAGCGGCCGCTGGAAGCCGAGCTCGGGGACGCGCTCGACTGCCGGCCCGGAGAACAGCGGCCGGTAGCGATGCAGGCGGAGCGCCTCGGCTTCCTCCGGCGGAGCGGGCGTCGTGGCCGGCTCGGGCGCCACGTATGCCTGCCGCGTCGGAAGCGGCGCATGCGGACCGAGGTCGTCCAGCGCAAGGTCGCGGAAGAGCTCGGTCGCAAGCTCGGCGAACACGCCTGGGAAGTGTGGAGGGAGGTCGACAGCGAAGCGTGACGCGAGCTTCGAGATCCACGCCAGCTCGTCGGGGCATGGCGGCGGCACCGCGCGCCGCAGCCGCTGGACCCGTCCCTCGAGATTCATCGACGTGCCGTCGCGCTCGAGCGCACCGGTCGAGGGGAGGATCAGGTCGGCCCACCCGCCGGCGAGCTCGTGGAACATCGTCAGCACGATCACGCGGCTTGCCTGCTCGGCAAGCGCGCGGACATCCGGGTTGGATGCAGCCTCGTCGCCGGAGACGACCAGCAGCTCGATCGGCTCGGGGTTCGTCTCGTCTGCGTCCGCCGCGACCGCCCAGCCGAGCGCGACTCCTCGTGGGTTCGCGGCGGCGGCCAGGTGGAACGCGCCGCAGCCGGGCTTGCTCTCGAACCCGAGCTCGTGCGCGAGCTCGGCGATGCGAGCTCCTCCTCCACCGCCGGGCCCGGACCAGATCAGCACGGCTCGTTCGGAGGAGCGCAGCTTCGTGCCCAGGCCGCCTCGACTCGATGCGAGCTCGCGGCATGTCTTTGCGCCCGCTCCGGGTGCCGTCGGCACCGAGCCGGTCGGCGAGCACACGACCACCTCTGCGCCGCGCCTGCGCGCCTCCTTGATCCAGAGGTCGACGATTGGCGCCCGCTCGACGACGGGGTCGTCTCCGACGACGACCACGATCTCGGCCTCGGCGAGGCCGCTCAGCGGTAGGCGGAATGCCTCGAGGACGTCCGACGTGGACTCCGGCAACACGGCCGAATGGGCGTCGAGCCCCGCGCGGAGTAGCCGGCCGAGCGCGTAGGCGATCTCGGTCGTCTCCGAGCCCGAGAATGCCGTAACGATCGATCCGGCGGACCCGCGTAACATGGTCTCGGCCTCGTCGAGCGCCTCGTCCCAGGTGATTTCCGCGAGCCCCTTCGGGCCGCGGCGGAGCGGCGTGGTGATGCGGTCCTCGGCGCAAAGGTGCGGATACGAGTAGCGGCCCTTGTCGCAGAGCCAGCCGCGGTCGACTTCGGGATGGTTGCGCGAGAGGATGCGCTCGACCTTGCCCTCGCGGATGGTCGCTGACGTGTTGCAGCCGACGGCGCAGCCGGTACAGACGGTCGGCACGTTCTGGATCTCCCAGGGCCGTGCGTCGAACCGGTACAGCGTGGAGGTGAGCGCACCGACCGGACAGAGCTCGACGACGTTCCCGGAGAACGGCGACCTGTACGGCTCGTCCGCGAAGGTCGCGATCTCCGTGTGCGCGCCTCGGTTCCGCGCGATCAGCAGGCCGTCCTCGGCGACGTCCTCGGAGAACCGCGTGCAGCGGTAGCAGAGGATGCAGCGCTCGCGGTCGAGGGCGATGAGCGGTGAGACCGGGATCGGCTTGTCGACCGTGATCTTCGCAAATGACATCCGCGTGTTTCCAGGCCCGTAGCGGAACGTGAGGTCCTGGAGCGGACACTCGCCACCCTTGTCGCACACGGGGCAGTCGAGCGGGTGGTTGACGAGGATGAACTCGAGCGTCGCCTCCTGGCCCTCCGCGGCCTTGGCTGATGTCGCGCTCGTGGAGATGACCATGCCCTCGGTCACCGTGAGCGTGCAGCCGGCCTGGAGCTTCGGCATGCCTTCGATCTCGACGAGGCACATGCGGCACGCGCCGACCGGCGGTCCTAACCGCGGCTCGTAGCAGAACACCGGGATCTCGATCCCCGCCGCCAGCGCCGTCTCTACCAGACCTGTCCCCTTCGGCACCGCCACCTGCCGATCGTCGACGGTAACCGAGACCAGCTCGGGGCCGCTACTCATAGCCGAACCCCTGAAAACGCTTGCAACCGATCGTTACAAGCGCTCTCACGCGCGCACCGTTTCGTGACCGTGGTGCTCGTGGATCGCGGATGGGGCGACGATTCCCTCGAGTGAGGACTCGCCGTCGAAGGGGCAGCGGCCGAGGTCGATGTGCGCCCGGTACTCGTCGCGGAACCTGTCGACGTAGCTCAAGACGGCGATTGCGTCCGAGTCACCGAGCGGGCACAGGCACTTGCCGAGTATCCGGTCGCACACCGAGAGCAGCACGTCGAGGTCGGCCTGCGACGCGCGGCCGACCTCGATCTTCTGGAGAATCTGCGTGACCCACTTCGTTCCGACGCGGCACGGCGTGCACTTCCCGCACGACTCGTGCTCGTAGAACTGTGAGACGCGGATCCCGAGCTGCACCATGCAGCAGCGGTCGTCGATGACGATGACCCCGGCGGAGCCGATCGAGGAGCCGGCCTCGACGAGTGACGTGAAGTCCATCGCGGTGTCGATGTCGTCGGCGGTCAGCACGGACGTCGACGAGCCGCCGGGGATCACGGCTTTGAGTGAACGCCCGTTCGGCACCCCCCCACCGATGTCGTAGATCAGCTCGCGCAGCGAGATCCCGTGCGGCAGCTCGTAGTTGCCAGGGCTCACGACGTCGCCCGAGAGCGAGAAGACGCGTGTGCCGGTCGAGTTCTCGACGCCGAGCTTCGCGTACTCCGCGCCGCCCATCTCGAGCACTGGCGTCACCGTCGTGATCGACTCGACATTGTTCACGGCCGTCGGTGCGGCGTACAGGCCCGCGATCGCGGGGAACGGCGGCTTCGTGCGCGGCAGGCCGCGCTTGCCCTCGAGCGACTCGAGGAGCGCCGTCTCCTCGCCGCAGATGTACGCGCCGGCCCCACGGTGGATGACGACCGTGACGCCGCCGAGCAGATCGGCCTTGTGCATCGCCGCGAGCGAGTCGCGCAGGATCTCGAACTCGCGCTCGTACTCGCCCCGGATGTAGACGAAAACGTGCTGCGACTGAATGCCGTGCGCGGCGATGAGGCAGCCCTCGAGGAAGCGAAACGGGACGCGGAGCATGATCTCGCGATCCTTGAAGCTCCCGGGCTCCGACTCGTCGGCGTTCACGACGAGGTAATGCGGTTTCGCAAGCTGGTCGGGCTTGGGGACGAACGACCACTTGCGGCCCGTCGGGAAGAACGCGCCGCCGCGTCCACGAAGGCCGGACGCGTCGAGCTCGGCGATGACGTCGTCCGGCGGCATCGCACGCGCCTTTCGGAGCGCCGAGAAGCCGCCGCTCTCGATGTAGGCGTCGAGGTCGAGGACTGCCCCGCCGTCGGTCCCGGCGAACACGATCTGCGGATACTCAGGCACCGCGGAGCTCCTCCACGATCCCCGGCACGTCGTGGGCCTGCACGCGCAGGCGGTGACGGTTGTCGATCGCGACGACCGTCGCCCAGCCGCAACCGCCGAGGCACTCGATGGTGCCGAGCGTGTACGCGCCGTCCTCCGCCGTCGTCCCGGCCGAGATGCCGAGCTCGCGCTCGAACGCCTCCAGCACCTGCTGCGCGCCGGCCAACCCGCACGAGACGTTCGTGCAGACCTCGATGCGCCTGCGGCCCACCGGCTCGAGGTAGTACTGGTCGTAGAACGAAGCGATCGAGAGGCAGTACGCGGGTGTGAGGTCGAGTGCGTCCGCGACCTCGCGGATCGCGTCGGGCGAGAGCCAGCCACCGTTGTCAGCCTGCGCGAGCTGGAGCGCAGGCATCACGGCCGACAGCGCATCCGGATAGCGCTTGCGAAGCTTCTGGATCTCGGCAGTGACGGTCATCGGTCGGCGTCTCCCATGACCGGGTCGAGCGAGGCACCTGCGGCGATGAGGTCGGCGATGAGGAGGCCCTGGACGATGGTCGCCGTTGCCTGGAGTGCGGCGAAGCTCGGCGCGCGGAACTTCACGCGCCACGGTCGCGCGCCGCCGTCGGAGACGAGGTAGCAGCCGTTCTCCCCGCGCGGCGACTCGATCGCGACATAGATCTCGCCCTCGGGAACAGTGAAGCCCTCGGTGACGATCTTGAAGTGGTGGATGAGCGACTCCATCGACGTATGGAGCTCGTGCCGCGGGGGGAGCACGACCTTGCGGTCGTCCGCGATCCAGGGCTCACCGTCCATCTCGTCGAGCCGGTCGAGGCACTGGCGGACGATGTGCACGGACTCGCGCATCTCGTCCATGTGCACGCGGTAGCGGTCGTAGACGTCGCCCCCGCCGTACACGGGCACGTCGAACTCGACCTCGTCGTACGCGAGATACGGCATGTCCCGCCGGAGATCCCAGTCGACTCCGGTCGAGCGCAGCATCGGTCCCGACTGCGCGAGCGCGAGCGCATCGTCCGTCGACAGGAGCCCGACACCCACCGTGCGCTCGAGCCAGATCGCGTTGCGGTCGAGGATTGCCTCGTACTCGTCCACGGACTTCGGCATCGAGTCGCAGAACTTCCGCGCCTCGTCCGTGAACGCGGGCGGCAGGTCCTCGGCGATGCCGCCGACCTGGACATAGCGTGTGTGCATCCGCGTCCCGCCGGCCATCTCGAAGAGATCGAGGATCTGGTCGCGGTCGTCGAAGCAGTACCAGAACAAGGAGATCGCTCCCAGCTCGAGCGCGGACGTCCCGAGCCACACGAGGTGCGAGTGGATGCGGTTCAGCTCGGCGAGCGCCATGCGCGCCCACGTCGCGCGGCGGGGCACCTCGATCCCGAGGAGCTTCTCGATCGCGAGGACGTACAGGAGCTCGTTCGCGTGGAACGAGAGGTAGTCGATGCGCGGCGCGTACGTGACCGACTTCCACCACGACTTGTGCTCCATGTTCTTCTCGAACCCGGTGTGGAGGTAGCCGATGACGGCGCGGATGCCCGCCACCGTCTCGCCGTCGAGGTCGACGACCAGCCGGAGGACGCCGTGCGTCGACGGGTGGTTCGGGCCGAAGTTGACGCGCAGGATGTCCTCGAGCCGGTGCTTCTCCGGGTCGACCTCGAGGATCGTCGGCACGGGGGAGGGGATCCGCGTCCCCTCGTAGATCCGGGTGCTGGGCAGGACCGACATCAGTTCTCGTCCGAGAAGCGCACGGGCTCGCCGCCGAGCGGGTAGTCCTTGCGGAGCGGGTGTCCCTCCCAGTCCTCCGGCATGAGGATGCGCACCAGGTTCGCGTGGCCCTCGAAGTGGATGCCCATCATGTCGTAGGCCTCGCGCTCGAACCAGTCGGCCGCCGGCCAGACCGGGAGCACGCTCGCGATGGGCTCGCCGTCGTCGAGCCACACCTGGACGCGCACGCGAGCGGGATCGTCGTTCACGCGAAGGAGGTGATACGAGACGGAGAAGCGCTTGGGCTTGGGATCGGGGACACGCGGAAGCCCCTGCGAGCCGGGCCTGTGGATGTCGCGCCCCGCCGCCGTGCCGATGTACCCGGCGACCTCCTGCTCGCCCCAGCCGAGGTAGTCGGCGGCGGCGATGTCGGAGAGAAAGTTGAAGCCGTGGTCGTTGCGCAGCACGGTGCACGCCTCGACGAGGCGTGCCGGGTCGACCACGAGCGTCGTCTCGCCGAGCGCCTCGCGTGTCTCCACCACTCCGGGCACGCTGGCATAGATCGTCGTAGGGGCGAGGCTTGCCTCGCCCTCGCCCTCGCGCGGTGCGGATCCGCTGCTCACTCGGCCACTCCGCGGATCTCGTACGCGGGCGGCACGCCGCCGCGGATCTTCTCGTGGAGGCGGACGATCCCCTCCATGAGCGCCTCGGGGCGCGGCGGGCAACCGGGAACGTGGATGTCGACCGGGACGATCTTGTCGACGCCCTGGAGGATGGTGTAGTTGTTGAACATCCCGCCAGAGCTCGCGCAGGCGCCCATCGCGATGACCCACTTCGGCTCCAGCATCTGGTCGTACACCTGGCGCAGCGGCGGAGCCATCTTGTGCGCGACCCGTCCGGAGATGATCAGCAGGTCGGCCTGGCGGGGCGACGACGAGAACCGCTCCATCCCGAAGCGCGCGATGTCGTAGCGCGACGAGACGATCGACATCATCTCGATCGCACAGCATGCGAGGCCGAAGGTGTCCGGCCACACCGAGTTCGATTGCGCCCACGCGACGGCCTTCTCGACCGTCGTCAGCAGGAGGGCGTCCTCCATCTCCTGCACCTCGCGCTCGAACACGCCAGGCCCGCGCTCCGGCCACAAGACGCGTTCGGACTGGAGGCCGGCCTTCGCGAGCGGGCGGTCGCTCACCACCGGCAGCTGCTTTCTCACTGCCAGTTGAGCGCTCCCTTCCGCCAGACGTACACGTAGGCGACGCCGAGGATGGCGATGAACACGAGGAACTCGCCGATACCGAACCAGCCGAGCGCGTCGAGCTGGACGGCGAGCGGGTAGAGGAAGACGATCTCGATATCGAAGAGGATGAAGAGGATCGCCGTGAGATAGAAGCTCACGGTGAAGCGCTTCTCGCGGCTGGGCGCGCCCTCGGAGACGCCCGACTCGAACGGCAGCATCCGCGCCTTCGTTCGCGAGACGGGGCGACCCGGGAGGATGAACGACATGGCGATCATCGTGGCCGGGATGGCTGCCGCGAACAGGGCGTAAAACAGGAACGGCAGCCAGTTCGAAAGCACGGTCAACCCCCGGACGTCGGGACTGCGTCGAAACCTAGCACTCCCCCTTCCGGCGCACGAAGGGATCGGGAATCCCGCTCAGAATGAGCGATACGAGTGTCACAAACTCGTTGCCGGAGCCCGGCAACCCGTCCGCTACCATGACCCCGTGGCAACTGTCGAGCACCCCACCGAGACCCTTCTCTCCCTGACTCCCGTCGCGGCGACCAAGATCCGCGAGCTCATGGCGGAGGAGGACGACGCGGCGACCCTCGTCCTGCGCGTGGCGATCCAGGGTGGCGGGTGCTCCGGCTTCCAGTACGGCCTCGGCTTCGACGCCGGCGCCGCCGAGGGTGACGTCGAGCTCGAGCTCGAAGGCATCCCGGTCGTCGTCGACCCGTACAGCGCCCCGTATCTCCGCGGCACGACGATCGACTTCCTCAACACCATCGCCGAGTCGGGCTTCAAGATCGACAACCCTAATGCCGTCTCCTCGTGCGGCTGCGGCCACTCCTTCCAGGTGGAAGAGGACGAGGAGCTGCCCGAGGGCACCCAGGTCGGCGGCTGCGGCGACGGCTGCTCGCATTAGGGCGACCGAAGGGTCGCCCATACAGCGCGTTGCAATGCTCTCGTAGGGGCGAGGCTTGCCTCGCCCGCGGTCTACGATCGCGCTCGTGCTTCGCGTCGCGATCGTAGGCTCCGGGCCGGCAGCGTTCTACGCCGCGGCTGCGCTTCTCGCGAGCGACGATCCGCCGGTCGAGGTCGACATGATCGAGCGCCTGCCGACGCCGTGGGGGCTCGTCCGGCTCGGCGTCGCTCCCGACCACCCGCAGCTGAAGACGGTCTCGAAGGCGTTCGAGAAGGTCGCGGCGCGACCGGGGTTCCGGTTCCTCGGCAACGTCGAGGTCGGACGCGACATCTCTCACGACGAGCTGGCCTCCCTGTACGACGCCGTGCTGTATGCGGTCGGCTCGCAAGCCGATCGCCGGCTCGGCATCCCTGGCGAGGATCTCCCGGGATCGTGGGCGGCCACCGAGCTCGTCGCCTGGTACAACGGCCACCCCGACTACCAGCACCTCGAGTTCGACCTCTCGCACGAGCGTGCGGTGGTGATCGGGAACGGCAACGTCGCCCTCGACGTCGCCCGCATGCTCGTGCTCACCAAAGGGGAGCTCGCGCCGACGGACACGACCGACGCTGCAATCGCAGCGATCGTGACGTGCGGGATCCGCGAGATCGTGATCCTCGGCCGTCGCGGGCCGGTGCAGGCCGCATGGACGTCGACCGAGCTGGGCGAGCTCGGCGAGCTCGAGGGGGCGGGTGTGGTCGTCGATCAGGCCGAGCTCGAGCTCGACCCTGTGAGCGCCGTGGAGCTCGGAGGCGCAGCGAACGTCGTGCAGCGCAACGTCGAGATCCTCTGCGAGTTCGCCGTGCGACCCCCTACGGGGAAGCCGCGCAAGATCACGCTTCGCTTCCGTGCCTCGCCCGTGGCGATCCTCGGCGAGGAACGTGTCGAGGGCGTCGAGATCGTCCGCAACCGGCTCGAGCCGGACGGCCGCGGCTCCGTGCGCGCGATCCCGACGGACGAGCACCACGTGATCCCGTGCGGGATCGTCTTCCGGAGCGTCGGCTACCGCGGCGTCGGCGTGCCCGGAGTGCCCTTCGACGACTCCGCCGGTGTGATCGCGAACGTCGGCGGCCGCGTCTCGGACCGCGACGGCGTCGTCCCGGGGATCTACTGCGCGGGCTGGATCAAGCGCGGCCCGACCGGCGTTATCGGCACGAACAAGAAGGACGCGACGGAGACCGTGAATCACGTGCTCGAGGACGCACGCGCGGGGCGCCTCCCGCCGAGAGGCGAAGGCAGCATCGACGCCCTTCTCGCCGATCGCGGTACCGAGATCGTGATGTACGAGGGCTGGGAGCAGATCGACGCGGTCGAGCGCGCGCGCGGCGAGGCACAAGGACGTCCGCGTGTGAAGCTCTCTTCCTGGGACGAGCTCCTCGCAGCCGCGCGCCGTTAGCGAGGAGCTGTGCGCACATCGGCGCGAACTTGTGACATTCCAGTGCCAGTCACTGATCCACAGGACCGCGTCGATCCGTGGATAGATAGGCACAGTTTCGTGAGTGTTGGAGTGCCAGCCGGGCCGGCATCGCGCAGCGCCGCCTGACCGGAGGCTGCCGCCTCAGCCAGTAAGCACGTCGAGTGCGCGATCGACGTCGGCCGCCGTGTTGTAGACGTGCCACGACGTGCGGAGCCGTCCGCCACGCACCGCCGCGCGGATACCGGCGTGCTCGAGCTTCTCCGCGGCGTCGTCGACGTCGCAGAACACGATCGCAGAGTCACTCGGTTCGAAACCGAGGCCGGCACGGAACCGATTGGCGAGCCCGACGTCGTGTGCGTTGATCGCGTCGACGCCGATCCGCTCGATCGCGTCGAGAGCAGGCGCCGTCGCCACCCACATGAACCAGGCCGGCGAGGTGTCGAGCCTTCGCGCGCTCTCGGCGAGGCGGAGCGGTGGGCCGAAGAACGTCGCGAGCGGATCCTCGCCCGCGTACCAGCCGGCTGCGTGCGGAGTCAGGGCGCTCATCCGGACGGGACGAATCGCCATGAACGCCGTCCCGCGCGGCGACATCATCCATTTGTACGCGTGCGCTGCGACCACGTCGAACCGCGAGCCGTCGAGCGGGAGCCAGCCGACCGCTTGCGTCGCGTCGACGACGGTCATGACCTCGTGCTGCGCAGCCGCCGCGGCGATCGCGTCGAGGTCCGCGACCTCTCCCGTCGCCATCTGGACGGCGCTGAACGCCACGACGTCGACCGCGCTGCTCAGCTCGTCCGCGAGGTCGCTCGCCGGCACGAGTCGGACGGTGACGCCCCGGCGCTCCTGCGCCATGAAGGGGAACAGCACCGATGTGAACTCGACGTCAGGCGCGAGGAGGCGCGTGCCGTCCGGAACTGCAGCCGCGACCATGCCCAGGAGCGTCGAGACGTTGGCGGCGATCGCGACCGTGTCGACCGGCACGCCGACGAGGCGCGCGAACGACGATCGTGCCGCCTCTCCGGGAACGCCCCAGTGCTCCCAGCTCGTGCGTCCGCCGCGCCAGTCCTCGAGCGCGGCTTGGAGCGCCTCCCACGCCGGTGTCGGCGGCAGTCCGTACGACGCGGTGTTCAGATACGTCCCGGCCGGCTGCCACAGAGCCTGGGCGTCCGCTAGGGCGGGTCGCTCCACCGGAGCAGTCTGAACGACCGCCGCTAGACTCGCCGCGGTGAGCGACCGGGCCGAGACGCAGGCGCTCTGGGGCGGAGAGACCGAGAAGGCGATCGGGAACTTCCCCGTCTCCGGCGAACCGATTCCGGTTCCCGTCGCCCGGTGGCTCGGCCGGATCAAGGCGGCGGCGGCGCGCGCCAACGCCGATCTCGAGCTTCTGGATTGCGACCTCGCCGACCGCATCGCCGCCGCGGGAGACCGCATCGCCGCGGGCGAGTTCGACCACCAGTTCCCCATCGACGTCTTCCAGACGGGCTCCGGGACGAGCTCGAACATGAACGCCAACGAGGTCATCGCCACGCTCGCCGGCGAGGGCGTGCACCCGAACGACCACGTGAACATGGGCCAGTCGTCGAACGACGTCTTCCCGTCGGCCGTTCACCTCGCCGCGCTCGGCGAGCTGGCCGAGAGCCTCCTGCCCGCGCTCGACGCGCTCGCAGGGTCTCTCGAGCGGAAGGCAGCCGAGTTCGACGACGTCGTGAAGTCGGGACGCACGCACCTCATGGACGCGGTTCCGGTCACGCTCGGGCAGGAGTTCGCAGGCTATGCCGCCCAGATCAGGCAGGGGATCGAACGCGTGCGCGACACGATGCCGCGGCTGGGGCAGATCCCGCTCGGCGGCACGGCGACGGGCACCGGTCTCAACACGCATCCAGAATTCGCCTCCCGCGTCCGCGAGCTCCTCTCCGCCGACAGCGGCCTGACCATCTCGGCCCCTGCAGACCACTTCGAAGCGCAGGCTGCGCGCGACGGGCTCGTCGAGGCGTCGGGCGCGCTCAAGGTCGTCGCCGTGTCGCTCACGAAGATCGCCAACGACCTTCGCCTAATGGGCTCCGGGCCGCGCGCGGGTCTGTCCGAGATTTTTCTGCCGGAGCTCCAGAAGGGCAGCTCGATCATGCCCGGCAAGGTCAATCCGGTCATCCCAGAGGTCGTCACGCAGGTTGCGGCGCAGGTGGTCGGGAACGACACGGCGATCACGGTCGGCGGGATGGGCGGGCACTTCGAGCTCAACGTCTACATCCCGCTCATGGCGCGGAATCTGCTCGACTCGATCGGGCTCCTCTCGAATGCGGCACGTCTCCTCGCGCAGAAGTGCGTCGACGGCATCGAGGCGAACCGCGAACGGAACGAACAGTACGCAGAGAGCACACTGGCGGCGGCGACCGCGCTGAACCCCGTCATCGGCTACGACAAGGCGGCGGAGATCGTCAAGGAAGCGACTGCGTCGGGTCGGTCCTTACGCGAAGTCGCGCGCGAGGCGGGCGTGGACGAAGCCACTCTCGACGAAGCGCTCGACTATCACGCCATGGCAAAACCGCACGGCTGAGCCAAATCGGCCAGTTCGGGTTGACGCACTCGCCAGCTGTGGGCAAGGTGGGCCCGTCGCCCGGGTGGGCCGGGTGTACATGGAAGGGGGATACATCGTGAGAAGGCTTCTAGCGTTGTCGGCAGCACTCGTCGGCGCGCTCTCGATCGGTCTTGTGCCTGCCGGCGCGATTACTGATGGCGAGCTGGACGGCGACCGTCATCCGGCAACGGTACTGATCATCATGGACGTGAACGGCTCGCCTGCGTTTCGCTGCAGCGGGACGTTGATCTCGCCGACGCATGTCCTCACAGCCGGGCATTGCACGGGTGAGCCTGGAGACTTCTCTGGCCTCAGGATCTTCACTGAGTCCGACGTCCAGAACGGGGACAACGACTATCCGTTCGGCGGCGGCAACAACACGATCGAGGCGGACAGGTGGGCGGCGCACCCGATGTTCAGCAATGCCGCGTTCTTTCTGCATGACGTCGGCATGATCGAGCTCGAGGAGGAGTTCGAACTTTCGGACTCGGCGTACGGAGACATCATCGGAATCGGTGAGCTCGACAAGCTCAAGACGAGGCGTGGCAAGCAGGACACGTGGTTCACGGCCGTTGGCTACGGCCTCCAGAAGATCAATCCCGTGTTCATCGAGTCGCAGCGCGTCCGGATGCTTGCTCGGCCGAAGCTCAACCAGATCAACGTCCCTGGGTTCACGGGCGACTTCTCGATGCTTCTGTCGAACAACGCGTCAACCGGTGGAACATGCTTCGGTGACTCGGGTGGCCCGAACTACTGGGCTGACACCAACTACATCGCCGGCGTGACGTCCTTCGGCATCAACGGGAACTGCGCCGGCACGGGTGGCGTGTTCCGTCTCGACAAGCAGGATGTCCATGACTTCATCGAGGAGTTCATGGAGGACTGAAGCGCGAGCCACGTCCCAGATCGAAGGGCCGCCTCCGGGCGGCCCTTCGTCGTTCAGCCCGTATAGACGACGACGAGCTTGTCGGTGCCGGACTCGGCGCCCCAAACCTCGCCCGGCCGGCCAAGCATCTGGCGGACGGCAGCGTTGGGGCTCGGCAACGCGACGCGCGCGAATCGCGACGTCACGGGATCGAAGCGGACGAGCGCGTTCGCTCCGAAGTCGCTCAGCCAGACCTTGTCGCGCTCGTCGACGTAGACGGAGTAGATCATCGGATTCGATCCGGGAACGCGCCACTCGCGCCAGCGCCGCGCTCGCGGGTCGTACATACCGACCTTGCCCGCGTTCCATTCGCTGATCCAGATGCGCCCGCGCGAGTCCGACCACGCTCGGCGCGCACCCTGGCCACGTGTCGGGGGTTGGAGCACTGTCGCCTTGCCCGTGCGGATGTCGATGCGCCCGAGGTAGCTCCCCGCGAGTGACGCGTAGTAGACATCGCCTGCCGGCGTTGTCGTGATGCCGTACGGGCCCGCGCCGCGGGGCGCGCGGAACACGCGCATCGCTCCGGTACGCGGATTCAGACGGCCGTAGATGCCACTCTGACCCGTGAACCAGAGGATGCCGCGGTTGTCGAAGGCCGCGGTGTTGAGGTTCGCGTACCCCGTGTTGCCCGGGAGCCGGAAGACGCGAACTCTCCTCGATCGCGGATCCACCCGGACGATCGCGTTCAGCCCGCCGTCGGTGATCCACGGTGCTCCGTCCGGCCCGACGATGACGCCGTGCGGCGACGATCCGGCGCCGAGTCGGGTGAGCCGAGTCCTTCCGGTCTTCGGGTTCAACCAGCCGAGCTGACCCGAGCCCTGCGCCGTGAACCAGACACCGCCGTCGCGCGCGGGAGCGACGTCGTGGGGTCGCGTGCCGCTGGGGACGTCGAACTCGCGGAGTCGGAGCTGCCCGTTGCCCGAATTGGCCGCGCTTGCGGTTCCGGCTACGATCGCTGCAGCGATCGCCACGGCGACGAGTCGAGCCATGTCTCTCAGTACGCGACGGCGCCGCGCCCGGTTTCCGCAGCGTGTCGCTGTTCGTCCGCCCGGTACGACGACCGCACGAGCGGGCCGGAGAACACCGAGCCGAACCCGAGCGCCTCGCCACGCTCACGGAACCAGCGGAACTCGTCGGGATGCACCCAGCGGTCGATCTGCGTGTGCTTCGGCGACGGCTGCAGGTACTGCCCGATCGTCACGACGTCAACGCCGTGCGCGCGCAGGTCGCGCATCGTCTCGACGACCTCGTCGTTCGTCTCGCCGAGCCCGACGATGACCCCGGACTTCGTGAGCAGCGGATAGCCCGCGATCTTCTTCGCTCGCTCGAGCAGCCACAGCGCCTTGTCGTAGCTGGCCTTCGCGCCGCGCATCCGTGCGTGGAGCCGCCGCACGGTCTCGATGTTGTGATTGAACACGTCGGGTCGTGCGGCCAGCACGGTCGCGAGGGCTTGCTCCTCGACGCCGAGGAAGTCGGGCGTCAGGATCTCGACCTTCGCCACCGGGAGCTTGCGCTTGATCGCGCGGATCGTCGCCGCGTAGTGGCCGGCGCCACGATCGGGGAGGTCGTCGCGGTCGACCGAGGTGACGACGACGTGCGACAGACCCATCTGGGCCGCAGCCTGCGCGAGTCGCAGCGGCTCGAGCGGATCAGGGGGCCCGTCGGGCTTGCCGGAGTGGACGTAGCAGTACCGGCACGCGCGCGTGCACGTGTCGCCGAGGATCTGGAACGTTGCTGTTCCGCGCCCCCAGCACTCGCCGATGTTCGGGCAGCGAGCCTCCTCGCAGATCGTCACGAGCCCGCCCTCGCGCATGAAGTTCTTCACCTCGAAGTAGCGCGAGCTCGCGCTCGGCGCGCGCACCTTCATCCACTCGGGTCGGCGCGGGCGCTCCGCGACAGGAAGCGACTTCTCCATGCCGATTAGTCTAGGGGCCGTGGTACCGGAGGCAGCGCTCGAGCACACCGAGCACGGCTCGTATCCGACCGGCGAGGGTTGGTTCGTTCTGAACGCGCGCGACGCGCAGTGGTTCGACTCGCACGAGCTCGGGTTCTACGCGCCGTTCGAAGGCGAGCACGCCCGTTTCGCCCAGTTGGGAGTCAACCTGAGCATCCTCCGTCCGGGCGAGCCGGCCTGCATGTACCACGCCGAGGATGCCCACGAGAACTTCCTGGTCCTGTCGGGTGACGCGCTCCTGATCGTCGAGGGGAAAGAGCGGCCGCTCGCGACCTGGGACTTCTTCCACTGTCCACCGTGGACGAAGCACGTGATCGTCGGCGCGGGCAAGTCGCCTTGCCTCCTCCTCAGCACGGGTGCACGTCGGCAAGGGCGGGGACTCGTCTACCCGGTCGACGAGGTGGCGCGCAGGCACGGGGCGGGCGTCGCGCAGGAGACGGGAGTCCCAGCGGAGGCATACGCGCGCTTCCCCGAGTCGACGCCGATACCCTGCCCCGTCGAGTTCCCGGTTGGGCGGGGCGACTAGCGCTTTTTCCAGAACGTGAGCCAGTTGCCGGAGGGATCTTCGACCGTGAACTCGGCTTGTCCCCACGGGCGGTCGGCGAGTGGGTCGACGATGGTCGACCCGGCGTCTTGCAGGGTGCGATACAGCGCCTCGAGGTCGTCCGCCTCCATGTACAGCGCGGTCGGGGAGACGGACCCAAGACGCCGGCGTATAGCCGCGTTGTAGTCGTCGCCGTAGAAGTCCGCGGTCGTCTCGAGCATGAGCCGCGCGTCGCCGCGCACGATGCTCACGTTCGGCTGTTGTGCATCGCCCTCGGCGGAGAAGCCAAGTCGTCCCTCGTAGAAGTCCAGCGCCTCCGCTAGGTCCGCGACGCGAATCGAGGGGATCACGCCCCAACCGCTCATCGAGCCGCCAGCGTAGCGTGGATCGGCTGGGCCCACAGCCCGGCCTCGTCCGCGGGGAGTTGTTCGAACGTGAGGCCGAACACCGCTGCGACGGCGTCGATCGCCGCGGGCCGGACTTCTTCGACCGTTACCGGCCGCTCGAGCTCGCGCGCCATGGTCGTGAACTGCGCGTCCTCGAGCCCGCAGGCAGTGATCCACTCGGTGAAGGGTGCGGGGTCGAGGTCGACGTTGAGCGCGTATCCGTGCGTCGTCACCCAGCGTGAGACGTGCACGCCGATCGAGGCGATCTTCCTCGGCCCCTGGCCACCTCCGGGAGGCATCCACACCCCGGTCAGCCCTTCGTAGCGCATGCCTTCGAGGTCGAAGCTCGCAAGCGTCCGGATAAGGGCCTCTTCGAGGTCGCGGACGTACCGTTTCACGTCCTTTCCGTGGTGCGAGAGGTCGAGAATCGGATAGCAGACGAGCTGGCCCGGGCCGTGGAATGTGGACTTGCCGCCGCGGTCGGTCTCTGCAATCTCGACCGACGCGCCCTTCGGGATGTGGAGCTCGCTCTCTTGCTCTGTGCGGCGCCCGATGGTCACGACAGGCGGATGCTCGAGAAGGATCACCGTCTCGGGCACGGCGCCCTGAGAGACGGCGCCCGCGAGCGAGCGCTGCAGCTCGAAGGCCTCGCCGTACGGCACGAGCCCGAGGCTCATCAGGTACGCGCCGCGGCTCACAGGCGCTGCCCGAACATCCACCGGTGGCCCTCGATGTCCTCGGCGGAGTAGATGCGGTGGCCGATGCCGGGCTCCTCCGGCTCCCGCAGGATCGTCGCGCCGGCGGCACGAGCTCGCTCGTAGTGGGTATCGACGTCGTCCACCTCGACGAAGTGCCCGTCGATGACCCACGGGTTGTCGTACGCGCGCCGCGCAAGTTCCGACGTCTCGCGCATCCTGGCGGGGTTCGCGTAGTGACGTGGCGTCGAGACGTAGACCGTGGCGCCACCGAGGTCGAGCTCGGCGTGCGTGATCGTGCCCTCCTCCTCGTACCGGGCCGAGCGGTCCTCGACGAATCCGAACGCGCGCTGCAGCCAGTCGATCGCGGCCGAGGCGTCTTCGTAGCCGATGAACGGAGTGATCCGCTGCGCCATCGTCAGGTCGCGCGGACTTCGTACCGCGGGAGGCCATCGTCAGGGAGCGTCTCCCACGCCGCGACTGAACGGACGAAGGTGTGTGCCTCGGGCTTGCCCTCGAGGCCCGAGTCGATAGCCGACAGCCGAACCGGTGCGAGCTCGACATCCGGCCAGCCGCCGCCGAACAGGTTCGAGCCGCACACCGAGCAGAAGGTCTTCGCCGATCCGCCCTCCGGCGCGAACGAGCTGAGGAGATCTGCGCCCTCGAGGATCACGATCGATTCCGTCTGTGCTCGCCCGCTCGTGGTGCCCACGCCGCCGGCGATCTTCTTGCAGTACGTGCAGTGGCAGTGGCCGACGTAGAGGAATGGCTCCGTCACCTCGAACCGGACACCCCCGCAGAGGCAGCTCCCGAGCATCGACACGCTAGTAGGCGGCCTCGTCCCAGCTCTCGAGGCGGTCGCGCAGTTCGCGGAGGTACATCCCCGCGTACGCGCCGTCGACGAGCCGGTGGTCGTACGTGAGCGTGAGGTTCATGAGCGGCCGGATTGCGATGACGTCGCCGCCGAGCTCATCCTGGACGACCCACGGCCGCTTGACGAGCGCGTACGTGCCGAGGATCGCCGACTGCGGCTGGTTGATGATCGGCGTCCCGTGGAACGTTCCGAAGCTCCCGGGGTTCGTGATCGTGAACGTGCCACCCTGGACGTCGTCGGGCAGGAGCTTCTTCGTGCGCGCACGCTCGGCGAGGTCCTGGATCGCGCGTGCCGTCCCGGTCAGGTTCAGGTCTTGCGCGTTCCGGATGACCGGGACGATGAGGCCCTTACCCTCGTCGAGCGCGACGGCGATCCCGACGTTGACGTACGGGCGAGTGACGATGCTCTGGCCGCGCAGCTCGCCGTTGATCCAGGGGTAGTCGAGGATCGTGTCGACGGTCGCTCGCGCGATGAACGCGAGGTAGGTGAGGTTGACCTGCTGCGCCGCGAGCTCGGGCTTGAGCTTCTGCCGGAGGGCCACGACGCGCGCCATGTCGACCTCGATCGCGCTCGTGACGTGCGCGGCCGTGTCGACCGAGCGGCGCATGTGCTCCATCACGCCGCGGCGCATTGCGGTCATCGGCTGGAGCTCCTCGCCTGGCGCAAGGTCATCCGCCGAGGCGGCGATCGGTGCCGGTGCGGCGGGAACAGGTGCAGTGGGCGGCGCCGCCGAGGCTGGTGCCGGAGCGGCTGCTGCTGGAGCGGCTGCCGCGGCGGGCTCCGGCATGGGAGCGCGTGCTGGTGGTGCCTCCACTGCTGCCACCGGCTCGGGCGCCGGCTCCGGTGCAGGCGGCGGCGGTGCGGCCGCGGCGGCCGGTGCTGCCGCGGACGGTGCTGCCGCGGCGCCGGACTCGATGAACGAGAGGATGTCCTTTTTCGTGACGCGGCCGCCCGTGCCGGTCCCCGTGACCGCGGAGGGGTCGACCCCGTGCTCGGCGGCGATGCGCGCCACGACGGGCGACACGAATGTTCTCCCGTTTTCGGCGGCGGCTGGCGCAACGGGTGCGGGCGCGGGAGCCGCGGGCGCCGCGTCGACCGGGGCGGGCTCGGGGGGGAGCGGTGCAGGAGGCGCGGCGGCAACGGCAGGCGTGGGCTCCGGAGTCGGCGCGGGCGCCGGCGGAGGCGGCTCCGCCGGGGTGACCTCGGTACCGGCAGGCGCGATGGTCGCGAGGACGGTGCCAACCTCGACGGTCTCGCCCTCCTGCACGAGGATCTGCGTCACGACTCCTTCGGCCGGGCTCGGCACCTCGGTGTCGACCTTGTCGGTGGAGATCTCGAGCAGCGGCTCGTCGCGGCCGATTGGGTCACCGACCTGCTTGATCCACTTCGTGACGGTCCCCTCGGACACGGAGACGCCCATCTGGGGCATCACGACCTCGGTCTGTGTTCCTGTCGACACCGTTCCTCCTCGTAGGGGCGAGGCTCGCCTCGCCCGCCCTAGTAGGCGGCTAGTTCGCGTAGCGCTGTCACGACGTCTTCCACTTGCGGGATGAACGACTTTTCGAGCGTCGGCGCGAAGGGTACGGGCGTGTCCGGCGCTGCAAGGCGCATGACGGGGGCGTCCAAGTGCTCGAACGCCTCCTCCGCGATCGTCGCGGCGATCTCGGCGCCGAAGCCGCCCGTGCGCGTGTCCTCGTGGAGGACGAGCACCTTCGAGCAGCGCTGCACGCCTTCGAGGACGCGCGCGCGATCCCACGGGATGAGCGTGCGAAGGTCGAGAACCTCGACCTCGAACCCGTCCTTCGCGAGCTCCTCGGCCGCCTCGGTCGCCGTGTAGACCATCGCGCCCCACGTGATGACGGTCGCGTCGTCGCCCGGGCGATGCACGTTCGCGTAGCCGAAGGGAACCGTGTAGCGATCCTCGGGCACCTCGCCCTTGATGCGGCGGTAGAGATGCTTGTGCTCGAAAAACAGAACCGGGTTCGGATCTTCGATTGCGGTCGCGAGGAGACCCTTCGCGTCGTGCGGCGTCGCGGGGCATACGACCTTGAGCCCCGGGATGTGCGCGAACGAGCTCTCCGGGTTCTGCGAGTGGAACGGGCCACCCGAGAAGCCGCCACCGGACGGCAGTCTGACGACGATCGGGATCGGCGTCCTCGCGCGGAAGAACTGCTTCGCGGCGACGGTGACGAGCTGATCCCACGCGCACGAGATGAAGTCCGCGAACTGCATCTCCGCCACCGGGCGCAAGCCCATGAGCGCAGCACCCGTCGCACCTCCGACGATGGCTGTCTCGGAAAGCGGAGTGTCGATGACGCGCCAGGGCCCGAACTCCTCCTGGAATCCGAGCGACACCTTGAACGCGCCGCCGTACACGCCGACGTCCTCGCCCAGCACGAACACGCGCGGGTCGCGCCGCATCTCGAGGCGCAACGCGTCCGAGATCGCCTGGATGTACGTCATCTCCGCCATTACTTGTGGTGGGGCGTGTCGAGGTCTTCCTGGGAGGCGAAGACGCTGCCTTCGAGCGTGGCCGGATCGGGGAGCGGCGACTCGTCCGCGCGGTCGAGCGCATCGTTGAGCAGCCGCTTGACCGTCGCGGTGATGTCGCCCTCCTCGTCGTCGGTCATCCCCGCGTGATCGTGCAGCCACGTGCGATAGCGCTCGATCGGGTCGTGGGCGGCCCACTGCTCGAACATCTCCTTCGGGACGTAGAAGGCGTCGTCGTGCACCGCATGGCCCTCCATGCGCAGCGTCAGACATTCGAGGAGCGTCGGACCGCCGCCTTCGCGCGCCTTCTCGATGGCACGCTTCGCCTCGCGATACACCGCGAGGACGTCCGTTCCGTCGACGACGACCCCTTCGAACCCATACGCCGCCGCACGGTCGGCGATGTGCTCGACGGGATAGGAGAGATAGGTCGGAGTCGAGTAGGCCCACTGGTTGTTGTCGCAGACGAACACGATCGGGAGCTGGCGGACGCCGGCGAAGTTCATCGCCTCGTGCGCGTCGCCGCGAGCGGCGGCGCCTTCCCCGAACCAGCCGCACGCGACGAGCCGCTCGCCTTTGATCTTGAACGCCAGCGCCATCCCGGTCGCGACCGGGAGCATCGCCGGCAGGTGGGAGACCATCGTGTGCAGACCGAGCTCGGCGACCGCCATGTGGACGTTTCCGTCGCGTCCCCGCGTCGGTCCGTCTTCGCGCCCCATGTACTGCGCGAACACCCTCCATGCTTCGACACCGCGCGTTACGTGAACGCCCATGTCGCGGTGGAGCGGCGTCCCGACGTCGTTGGGGCCCATCGCGGTTCCGACCCCCACCGCCGCGCCCTCGTTGCCGCGTCCGGTGTAGAAGGAGCCCGGGATCTTGCCCTGCTTGTAGAGGATGTGGCCGCGTTCCTCGATCCCCCGCGTGATGAGCATGTGGCGGTACATGGCGAGGAGATCCTCCCGGTCGAGCCCCGCTTCCTTTACCTCCTGGAGCGAGCCCACGGGCTCGGCTTCACGTACGGCCATGCAGTCGTCTCCCGTCGTCCGCTGGGTCGGGCTCCACTCTAACGGCTACGTCCGTCGTCCCACCGGTCGTAGAACCGGGAATGCCCGGCCCCTACAGTTCGCCGTGATGGCCAAGCCGAAGCGCAACTGGATCCAGGAAGAGCGCCGCAAGACGCTCGGCGACTGGGTCGCCTTCTGCCTCACGTGCGGCCACACGCTGCGGTACTTCCTCGACGACGAGAGCGGCCTGCCGTCCGCGTGCCCGCAGTGCGGCGGCGAG
>DATKBJ010000068.1:0-49664 GCA_035514135.1 Gaiellaceae bacterium
GTGTACTGCGAGGAGACGCTCCGTGCGCAGTCCCGCGCGCTGCGCAAAGCCGCCGGTCGGAACAGTCGTGTGTTCTACGGCACCAAAGCGTTCGCCAACGTGGAGGTGCTCCGAATCCTGCGCGCGGAGGGCATCGGCGCCGACGTCGCGTCCGCAGGGGAGCTCGCGTTCGCGGGCGCAGCCGGGCTCGCGGGCGACGAGCTCGTCGTCCACGGCAACAACAAGGACGCGGCGTTCCTCGCGGAGGCGGCGGCGAGAGGCGCGGCGGTCGTGCTCGACGCGCCGGACGAGGCTGCGCTGGCGGCCGAGGCGAGCATCGAGCGCGTACTCGTCCGGGTCACGCTCGGCGTCGACGCCGACACCCACGAGGCGATCGTCACCGGGCACCACGGATCGAAGTTCGGGCTGCCTCCCGCCGAGGCGCTCGCGCTCCTGCGCGACGCACTCGCGCGTGGGCTCGACGTCATGGGGCTCCATGTGCACGTCGGCTCGCAGCTCCCTGATTTCATGGCGCAGGAGGAGACGATCCGGAGGCTCGCGGCGTTCGCGGCCGAGAGCCGAGATGCGTTGGGGTGGGAGCCGCACGTCGTCGACCTCGGCGGTGGGTTCGGGATCCGCCACCACCTCGACGACGAGATCCCGGACGCGACCGAGCTCGTTCGTGCTGCCGCGGCGACCGCGCGCCGTGGGTTCGTCACCGAGCCCGAGCTCTGGTTCGAGCCGGGTCGCTGCCTCGTCGGCCGGGCCGGGGTCACGCTCTACCGCGTCGGCGCCGTGAAGCGGCTGCCCGAGCGGACCTGGGTCGCGATCGACGGCGGGATGTCGGACAACCCGCGCCCGCAGCTCTACGACGCCCGCTACACGGCGCTGAGTGCGCGTCGAGCGGACGAGAGCCCGGACGAGACGGCGAGCGTAGCCGGCATGCACTGCGAGTCGGGCGACGTGCTCATCGACGACGTCGTCCTCCCCGCGCCTCTGCGCGGCGACCTGCTCGCCGTTCCCGCGACGGGTGCGTACACACTGGCGATGAGCTCGAACTACAACGGCGTCGGGCGGCCGGCAGCCGTGCTCGTTCGGGACGGCGATGCTCGGGTCATCCGGCGGCGCGAGACGATCGACGACCTGCTCGCGCTGGAAAGCCCATGAGCTTTCGCTTCTGCGACGACTTCGGGTCAGACGGGTTCGGCTGGATCGTCGACGAGTCGATGGCGCGGACATCTCACGCGCTCGCGGTCGATGGGAAGGTCTGGCTCGTCGACCCGGTCGCCTGGCCGGACGCGATCGAGCGTGCGGGAAGCCTCGGCGAACCCGCCGGGGTGATGCAGCTCCTCGACCGGCACAACCGCGACTGCGCGGCGCTCGCAGAGCGGCTCGGCGTGCCGCACACCGTGGTTCCCGACACCCTTCCGGGCACCCAATTCGAGTGCATCCCGATCATGCAGAGGAAGCGCTGGAGCGAGATCGCGCTGTGGTGGCCGAACCGGCGAACACTCGTGCTCGCTGACGCGCTCGGGGCGAACCGCTTCTTCACCGGCGGCAAGGCGTCGCTGGGCGTGCACCTGCTGCTGAGACTGACTCCACCGAAGAAGCTCGGCGCGCTCGACCCCGAGCGCATCCTCGTCGGACACGGGGAAGGACTCAGCGGCGCGGGAGCTGCCGACGCGCTCCGCGACGCGCTCCGGACGAGCCGACGCCGGCTTCCCGGCGTCCTCGTCCGCCTACCGCTCTCCGGCCGCTGACTCCGGCTCCCAGCCAACCTCCAGCACGTAGCCGTCCGGATCGCGGAACTTGACGCTCACGTAGTCACGCTCATCCCACGTTCCGACGATCTCGAGCCCGTCGGCTGCCGCCATCACGTGGAGATCATCTTCTTTTCTACTCCGACCCCCGCAGCGTGGGCGCGCTCGACCTCGAGCGGCACCGTCGCCGAGTCCTGGAGCGCGATCCCGGTCGAGTCGAACACCGTGATCTGGTCGTCCGCTTGCCGACCCTCGAGCTCGCCGCAGATCACCTTTCCGATCTCGCCCGCGATGTCGTCCTCCGTGATGAGCCCCTCGCGCAGCGGCACGTTGATCTCACCGTCGGGAACGCACTGGCGCAGGTCGTCGACGAAGACGCGGCCGCGCTGCAGCAGCCCCGGATGGAGCTCCTGCTCGCCCTCGAGGTCGGCGCCGAGTGCAGCGATGTGGGCGCCTTGCTTCACCCACGCCTCGTCGACGATCCAGCTGCGCGCGTGCGTGCCCGTGACGATCACGTCGGCGCCTTCGACGGCCGAGCGCGGGTCCGTCACGCCGGTGAGCCGGAGGTGCGAGTACCTCGGCCCCTGCTCGGCGAGGAAACGGTCGACCGACGCCTGCGTTCGGCTCCACACGCGCACCTCGTCCCAGTCGAAGACGGCGTCACAGGTCGCGAGCGTGCCCTCGCCCACGCTGCCCGTGCCGAGGATCGCGAGCACGCGCGAGTCGGCCCGCGCGAGCCACTTCGCGGACACCGCAGCGGAGGCGCCCGTGCGCATGAGCGTGTGGTACGAGCCGTCGCAGATGGCGAGCGGGAACCCCGTCTGCGGATGCGTGTAGATGAGGATCGAGAACACCGCGGGCAGCTCGTACTCGGCGTTGTCCTCGCGGATCGAGACCCACTTGCACGCGGCGGCTTCCGGCTCCTCGATCCATGACGGCATCACCTCCCACTCGCCCTTGTAGCGATCGAGGACGATGTGTCCCTTCGGCTCCATGTACACGCGCCCTTCGCCGTGCATGCGGAACGCATGCTCGACGCAGTCGACGTACTCGGCCGGTGTGAGCAGGCCGATCATGTCCGAGCGGCCGAGGATCAGCGTCTTGCGGTTGCGCCAGCTCTCG
This sequence comes from Gaiellaceae bacterium, assembly GCA_035514135.1. Lineage (GTDB taxonomy): Bacteria > Actinomycetota > Thermoleophilia > Gaiellales > Gaiellaceae > GMQP-bins7. The sequence continues at coordinate 2,862 of DATKBJ010000068.1, forward strand.
GCCATTCGCGGCTACCTGGTCGACGGCTGGATCGGCGTCGTGCGCGCGAGGCAGGCGGTGAGCTGGCGCTCCTCGGCCGGCTCGAGCTCGATGTGCAGCGCTCGCGTGAAGCGGTTCCACATGTTGAAGAGGCCGGACATGAGGGTGAGCTCCGCGATCTCTGCGTCGGAGTAGTGCTCCTTGAGCGCCGCGAAGGCCTCGTCGTCCTCCTCGGCCGTGTTCCGGGTCACAGACTCCGTCCACCGCAGCAGCGCCTTCTGCCTGTCCGTCAGCACCTCGCTCTGCGCGTAGTCCTCCGCGACCGCGGCCTGAATCGTGTCGAGACCGAGACCGACCTGCTGGCCGAAGTCGACGTTGTGGCCGAGGCAGTAGTCGCAGCCGTTCAGGTACGACGTCTTGATCGCCACGAGCTCCTTGTCGAGGACGTCGGTGAGACTGCCGCCGCGCTCTCCCTGGAGGCGGAAGAACAGCTTGTGCACCGCAACCATGATCTGCGGGCTGAGCCCGAGTGGCCGCCAGTCCGTGAACAGCATCCCGCCCCAGTCCGAGCGGATCTCCTCGTAGGCCTCGCGCGTCTCCGGCGGGGCAGTCTCCGGATCGATCAGCTCGACGCGCGGCACGAGACGATCCTATTCCACCCGCGAGCCCGAGGCGCCGGCGAGCAAGCCCGGCCGCACGAGCCGCGGCGGCGCGACGAGCCCCGCATCCTTCACGGGCGGGTTGAGCGGCGCGACGAGCGGGGCGGCGGCGAACGACGCGCGCACGCGCTCCTCCGGCGCGTCCTCGTAGAGCGTTGTCCGCTGGCGCGGGATCCGCCCAGCCGAGCGGATGAGCTCCTCCATCCACTCGGGCGGGAGCTCCTGCCCGAAGGCGGCGCCGGCAGATCGCGAGATCGACTCGTTCATGAGTGTCCCGCCGAGGTCGTTCACGCCCGCCGCGAGCGCCTGGCGCGTGCCCTCGGGCCCGAGCTTCACCCACGAAGCCTGGACGTTCGTGATCTCCGGGTGCAGGGCAAGGCGCGCCACTGCATGGATGAGGAGCGTCTCCCGGAACGTCGGGCCACGACGCGCGCGACCCTGGAGATAGATCGGCGCCTCCATTGGCACGAACGGGAGCGGCACGAACTCCGTGAAGCCTCCCGACCGCTGCTGCTGCTCGCGTGCGCGGAGGAGGTGGCGCGCCCACGAGCGCGGCGAGTCGACGTGACCGAACATGAGCGTCACGTTCGAGCGCAGCCCGATTCGGTGCGCAGCGTCGTGCACCGCCAGCCACTGCGCAGTCGTCACCTTGTCCGGGCAGATGACGCGCCGTACCTCGTCGTCGAGCACCTCGGCGGCGGTGCCGGGGAGCGAGCCGAGCCCGAGGTCGCGCAGGTCCGCGAGGTACTGCTCGAGCGAAAGGTCGAGCGTCGCGGCTCCCTGCCAGACCTCGAGCGCGGAGAAAGCGTGGATGTGGATCGCCGGCACGGCGTCGCGGATCGCGCGCACGACGTCCGCGTAGTAGTCGCCCGTGAACGCCGGGTGGATCCCGCCCTGCAGACACACCTCGGTCGCGCCCCTGACCCACGCCTCCCGTGTGCGGCGGACGATCTCCTCACGCGGGACGAGGTACGGGGCGCCGCGGAGGTTTGCCGCGAGCTTGCCCTTCGAGAACGCGCAGAAGCCGCAACGGAAGTAGCAGACGTTCGTGTACTGGATGTTCCGCGTGACGACGTACGTCACCTCGTCGCCGCACACCTCGCGCCGGAGTCGGTCGGCGGCGGCGAAGACGCGATCGGCCTCTCGCCCTCGCGCTTCCAGCAAGTGCGTGATCTCGTCCTCGCCGAGCTCACCGCCGGAAAGGTCGAGCGGCGGCGCATCGCGCGCGACGACGAACGGCGGCGCAACAGGATCCCCGGGCGCCCACGAGTCGTCGCGGGCAAGACCGACTGCGTCGGTAGCCCTGCGCACGAACGGCAGGACAGCCCTGTCGAGCCAGCGTTCGGAGAGGTACTCGGGATAGACCGGCAGCCGCGGCGCGAGCTCGAGCCCGCGGCTCGCCGTCGCCGCGCGCAGGCGCTCGATCTCCGGCCACGGCGCCTCGGGATTTACGTGGTCGATCGTCACGGGGGAGACACCGCCCCAGTCGTCGATTCCGGCGTCGAGGAGGCGCGGGAAGTCGTCGTACGCGAGATTCGGCGGCGCCTGCACGTGCCACGCCGGGCCCAGCAGGATCCGCGCGGCCGCGATCGTCCAAAGGTGGTCGTCGAGCGACGGCTCGGGGTGCGACGCCATCCGCGTCTCCGGCTTCGCGCGGAAGTTCTGGACGATGACCTCCTGCACGTGCCCGTGCTCCTCGCCGAGCGCCTTCAGAGCGAGGAGGGTGTCGATCCGCTCCTCGCGCGTCTCTCCGATCCCGATGAGGATCCCGCTCGTGAAGGGGATGCGCAACTCGCCGGCGAGCCGAATCGTCTCCAACCGACGCGCCGGCGCCTTGTCGGGAGAGGCCCAGTGCGGCCCGCCCTTGGCCGAAAGCCGTTCGGCGGTTGTCTCGAGCATGATCCCCATCGAGGCGGAGACGGGACGCAGCGCCTCGAGCTCGGCGCGCGTCATCACGCCGGGGTTGAGGTGCGGCAGCAGCCCGGTCTCCTCGAGCACAAGGCGCGCGCAGCGTTCGAGGTACTCGAGCGCCGTCGCGCAGCCGAGCGTGCGTAGCTCCTCCCGCGCCACCTTGTAGCGCAGCTCGGGCTTGTCCCCGAGCGTGAAGAGCGCCTCGCGGCAGCCGGCCGCCGCCCCGGCCCGCGCGATCGCGAGCACCTCCTCCTCGGTCATGAACGCGCGCTCGCCGCGCCGCGGTGGGCGCGCGAACGTGCAGTAGCCGCAGACGTCGCGGCACAGCGTCGTCAGCGGGATGAAGACCTTCGGCGAGTACGTGACGACCGTGCGCGGCCGTAGCCGCCTGGCCTCGGCGAGCAGGTCCTCGAGCGGCGCAGCAAGCAGGCTCGGGGCGGAATGGGTATCGGCGGCGGCGCTCACGGCGTCGCCGCGAGCTTAGACCGCCGACGCCCGGAGGTAGGTGACGACGGCGAGGACGCGGCGATGCGTGTCACCGTCGTGTGGCAGATCGAGCTTGCCGAGAATCGAGCGCACATGGGTCTCGACGGTCTTCTCCGTCAGCCAGAGCTGCCTCGCGATGCCCGCGTTCGTCCGGCCCTCGGCCACGAGCCCGAGCACCTCGCGCTCGCGCGGGGTCAACTCAGCGAGCGGATCGCCGTCGTGCGGCTGGACGAGCAGCTCCTTCACCACTACCGGATCGAGCGCCGACCCGCCGCCCGCCACACGCGCCGCCGCCTCGAGGAACTCGCCGACATCGAGGACGCGGTCTTTCAGCAGGTAGCCGAAGCCGCCGTCGGCGCTCACGAGCTCGACGGCGTACCGGCTCTCGACGTGCTGGGAGAGCACGAGCACGGCCGTCGCCGGATGCTCGCGGCGGATCTCGACGGCTGCCCGCATCCCCTCGTCCTCGTATGTCGGGGGCATGCGGACGTCGACGATTGCGAGCTCCGGCTCGTGCTCGGCCACGACGGCGAGCAGCGACTCGGCATCGCCCACCCGTGCGAGCACCGTGTGGCCCGCGTCCTCGAGCAGCCCCGCGAGGCCCTCGCGCAGGAGCACCGTGTCCTCGGCGATCACGATCCGCACGGGATCACCACCTCGATCCGCGTCCCGCCGGCACGCGGGCTCACGACCTCGAGCGTTCCACCGAGCGCGCCGACGCGGTCGCGGAGTCCCGCGAGGCCGGATCCGCGTCTGACGACCGCACCTCCGACTCCGTCGTCGGCGACGCTCACGTGGAGTGTCCCGTTCTCCCGCACGGCGCGGACAGCGACCTTGGACGCCGAACCGTGCTTCACGGCGTTCGTGAGTACCTCACAGGCGACAAAGTACGCAGCCGCCTCGACGCTCGCCGGAGCGCGATCCTCCGACACGTCGACCTCGACGGGCACCGGAGCGGTCCGGGCGAGATCGTGCAGCGCCGCGGAGAGCCCGTCGTCGAGCCGCGCCGGGCGCATGCCCGCGGCGATCTGCCGCAGGTCGCCGATCGCCGCGCCGACCTCGTCGACGACCTGGTCGAACGCGGGCGAGAGCACCGCCGCCTCGCGCGGAAGCTTGAGCTGGAGCCGGCGAAGCTGGACGCCGAGCGAGACGAGCCGCTGCTGCGCGCCGTCGTGGAGGTCGCGCTCCAGCCGTCGTCGCTCCTCGTAGCCCGCTTCCACGATCCGTGTCCGCGACGCCTCGACCTCCGCAAGCTGGATCCGCACCTCGACACGCAGGCGAGCCATCTCGATCGAGAGCGCCGCCGCGGACAGCACGCCGTCGAGCAGGTCGCGCCGCTCACCGAGCGCCGGATCGTGGACGAGCACCGCGGTTCGTGCGTCGTCACGGCGAATCTCGAGACGAGCGCGCTCGTCCTGCGGGAGCCGGACGACCTCTGCCCTCGCATCCGCGAACGCATCGGACGCGGGGAGCCAGAAGAGGAGCTCCGCGAGCGGGTCGCGGAGTGCGTCGGCGAGAACACCACCGATCTCCTCCGGGGCCCGGACACCGTCCCGGACCTCGTCCTCGAAGGCGCGCACCATGCGCACACCCTCGTAGCGCGCACGGCGATAGCGCCGGTCGACGAGATCCTGGATACGCGCACGCAGCGGAAGAAAAGCCAGTGCCACGAACAGCGTCGCAACCGCGATGACCCCCGGGGAGTCGCCGCCGACGAGGACGCCGAGGCCGATGGTGACGCCGGCGTACACCGCGACGAGCAGCGCTGTCAAGGTCGCGTATACCAGCGTCCGATTGATCAGCCGCTCGATCGCGTACAAGCCGTGGCGCGTGATGGCGACGCCGATCGCGACGGCTGTTGCGACCCAGATCCCGAGGATCAGCGGGAACACGATCCAGTCGACGATCGTGACGCCGAGTGCGTAGCCGAGCAGACCCGAGAGCATGCACAGCAGCAGGACGATCGGAACGAGGGCCAGAGCCCAGGCGAGCCAGAGCGTCTGCAGTCGCTCGACGCCGGTCGACCGGCGGAGCCGCAGCCGGATCGCGTACGCGCCGAGGAAAAGGCTGGCGAGCATCCCGAGCAGGAACGGCCAGAAGGTCGTATCGACCCGCAGCGCCTCCCCGACGACGTTGTCGGCGAGCGGGTTGAGCACGGAGGCGTCGTCGCCGTCGAACGGCGAAGGGTCGACCAATGCCAGCGCGATGAACCCGCCGAAGCTGAGGACCGTGAAAGCGACCGCCCATCGCCAGCGTGGCGACAACAGCCGTCCGATCGGGAACACGAATGCGACCGCGACCGGCCAGGCGTAGAGCAGTGGCCACGTGGCACGGTCGACCTGGAGCGCCCACCCCTCCCCGAACGACACCCAGAGCAAGCTCTGGATCGCGAGCGAGAGCGGTCCAAGGAGCAGGATCCATGCGATGACGTTGCGCGGCTGACGGTTCACGATCAACAGCCCGACCGTGGTCGGGGCGAGGAGCGCCGCGAGAACGAGCGGGTAGAGCCATAGAGGGATCCACTCTTCTCCGTCGCTCCTGCGGACGGCGTCGAGCAGCGCGAAGAGCACGATTGCGCCGGCGAGACCGAAGGCGGCGATCCGAAGCGGACTCATACGCGACATCTTTCGCCTCCCGCGCCGATCCCGCAATAGGTGCCAGCACCGAGATCGACTTCGTCGCTGACGCCGAGGCGACTCACGCGGTAGCGCCGATGTGCAACGAGCCCTCCCGTCCTAGCGTCGTTCGCGACCCGACGGAAGGAGCTTCAAGTGATTCGTGCAGGAGATTCGATCGAGAACCCCGTCACCGGTGAGCGCCTCGTCTTCCAGAGGACGACGGCGGAGACGAACGGCGACTCAATCCTCTTCGAGTGCTTCGTCAAGCCCTCGGGCTTCGTGGCGGCCGCACACGTGCACCCGTTCCAGCAGGAGCGCTTCCAGATCATCGAGGGCTCGGTCACGTTCAAGCTGAACGGGCAGGAGTTGCCAACGGGGCCCGGCGACTACATCCTCGTCCCCGCCGGCATGAAGCACCAGTTCTGGAATGCCGGCGACACGGAGGCGCGCTTCGCGTGCGAGGTGAGCCCGGCGCTCGGGTTCGAGTCCCTGATCGAGACGATGTTCACGCTCGCCCAGGAAGGCAAGACGAACCGCAAGGGTATGCCGAACCCGCTCCGCCTCGCGGTCATCGCGCAGGCGCACTTCGACACGGTGCGGCTGCCGTTCCCGCCGGCCTGGATGCAGCGGATGGGGCTGGCGCTCGGCGCGCCGCTCGGGCGGCTCTTCGGCTATGGCCCGACCTACGCGGCGCAGGACGAGCGCGTCGCGGGCGAGGTGCTCACCGCATGACCTGGCGACGACGCCTTCGGCGCCGGCTGCTCTGGGCAGGAGTGCTCGTCGGACTCGTGCTCCTGCTCGCGACCGTCTCCGTGCTTCGGGCCGGAGCGTGGGCCGGACGACACGTCTCGACACTCACACCGACACGAAAGGAGAAGGCGATGTTCCGCACGACGTCATTGGCACTCGTTGTGACCGTCGGCGCGCTGCTCCTCGCAGCGCCCGCTTCCGCCGACAACAGGGGCGCCGACAAGGCGAGTCCGGTCGACACGCGCAGCGAAGGCCTCAACAAGCACTACGGGCTCGGGGAGTACGCGCCCGTCTCCACCCGCAGCGAGGGCCTCAACATGCACTACGGGCTCGGGGAGTACGCGCCCGTCTCCACCCGCAGCGAGGGCCTCAACAGGCACTACGGGCTCGGCGAGTACGCCAACCCGCTGGACATTCGCGAGCGCTCGACGGCCGGCGTGACTTCGGTCTCGGCGACGAGTGGCGGCCTGGAGATCGACTGGCCGCAGATCGGCATCGGCCTCGCACTCGGTCTCGTGCTCGCGCTCGGCTTGGTGCTCACGGCTCGCTTCACGCAGACTCGCCCACCCGTCGCGCGCTGAGGACGTCCTCCGCGGCAAGGGCGAAACGAGAGACGGCGCCGGTCAGGCGCCGTCTCTCAGTTGCGCTTCGAGGTCCAGAGCCCGCCAACGGGGACGAAGCGCCCCTTCGTCCAGCGCAGGATCTGACCCTGCTGGATCGGGAAGTTGTCACCCTTGCCTGTCTTCACCACGACGCCGGGCAGCAGGAACGGGTTCTTCGCGCTCGAGATGGAGCGCGCGCTCGCCATGAGGCGGGCACGCGTCGGATTCGCGCCGAGACGCCTGAGCACGCCCACGGTCTCGTAGGCGACTGCCATCCCGTAGACGTGGTACACGTCGTTCGGGTTCGCACCCTTTGCGTACCGCGCGAGGAGCGTGCGGTACTGCCTCATCCCCGGGTCCCTGTTCCAGCGCGGGTCGGTCGGATCCTTGAGGACGGTCGTGGTGATCGTCCCCTCCACGAGCTTGTTCTTCCCGCCCTCGGAGGCGAGCACCATGATGTTCGACGTGCCGGAGACCGCATTGTTGATCACGAGCGGCTTCCAGCCGAGCCGGTTGGCGAAGACGTAGGCCTGGATGGCGAAGGTCGGCGTCGCGAAGACGCAGAGGACGTTCGCGCCCGACGCTTTGAGCTTCGCGATCTGCGTCCCGACGTCGGACGACGTCACCTGGTACGCCTCGGCTGCCACGACCTTCGAGCCCGATCGGCCGAGCCCGAGCTTCAGGCTCGCGAGGAGGTCTTTCCCGTAGTCGTCGTTCTGGAGGAGGACGGCAACCTTCGCCTTCTTCTTCGTCCGCGCGATGTACTGGCCGTAGACGAGGCCCTCGGCCGCGTAGCTCGGCTGGAACCCGATCGTCCACGGGTACTTCGCGGCGTCGCGTCCCCAGGTCGTCGCGCCCGAGGCGACGAAGAGCTGCGGCACCTTGACCTGGTTCAGGTAGTCGCGGACGGCGAGATTCGCCTCCGTCCCGAGCGTGTTGAACACGGCGAAGACCCTGTCCTGCTCCACGAGCCGGCGTACGGCCTGGACGGTCTGCGCCGGGTTGTACGCGTCGTCGACGATCTTGTATTCGAGCTTCCGCTTCGCGACCCCGCCGCGCGAGTTCACGAAGTCGAAGTAGGCCTTGGCACCGCGCGCGACCGAGGCGTACGAGGCGGCCGGGCCTGTGAGCGGAGACGTCCCGCCGAGAACGATCGCCGTGGAGCTGACACCCGGATCGGCGGCGGAGCCGGCAAACGCCACGGGGAGTGCGAAGACGAGGGCCGCGCCGAGCGCAGCAGCGAGCACGGGACGACGCGCGGTCATTTCGACCGAGGGTAGCGACGATTCGTGATCAGCTGCCCCGTGCGTCGGAACAGCCCGCCCACGCCGTTCGGCAGCAGGAACATCAGCAGGATGAGGACGACGCCGTAGACGATCGCCGGCCCGCCTGGCTTCTGCGTCTCCTCGATGATGCGATCCGGCAGCAGCGAGCCCAGGTCCTGGCCCTGGGCCCAGAGCGGCAGGAACGCGATGAAGATGGCGCCGAACACGAGCCCCGACAGGATGCCGAGCCCGCCGACGACGATGCCGACGAGAAGGAAGATCGAGAGTGCGATGGGGAACGTGTCCGGGTTCACGAAAGCGCTGGCGATCGCGAACAGCCCGCCGGCGACACCCGCATACGCTGCACTGATCCCGAATGCGAGCGTCTTGTAGCGCGCGAGGCTCACGCCCGACGACACTGCCGCAGTCTCCGAGTCGCGCACCGCACGGAGCGCACGCCCCGTTCGTCCACGGAGGATGAGCCAGGCACCGGCGAACAGGACGAGCGCGATCGACCAGGCGAGGTAGTACATCCAGTCGTTCGCGGTGAACGTGAGGCCGAGAAGGTCGAACGTCGCGGGCGCATTCGGATCGTCCGAGACAGCCGCGTTCGAGCCGGTCAGCTGCGGCAGGCCGAAGAGCTGGATTCCCTGTCCTCCGCCGGAGAACTCCTCGAAGCGCTTGACCGTGGACGGCAAGGCGACCGCGATCGCGAACGTTGCGAGCGCCAGGTAGAGACCTGCGAGGCGCAGCGCCGGGAGCGCGAACGCCAGGCCGAAGAGCCCGGCGACGATCCCGGCGATCGGCAGCGTCCATACGTCCTGCACGCCGCCCGCGATCGGGCCGCCGAACTGCTCGTTCCCGGCCATCAGGATCGCCGTCGTGTAGCCGCCGATCGCCATGAACGCGCCGTGCCCGAGCGAGATCTGGCCCGCGTAGCCGGTGAGGATGTTCAGTCCGAGAAGCGCGATGAGGTAGATCCCCACGTACGCGTACTCGCGCGCCTTGAAGTCGCTGATGAAGTGCGGCAGGAGGAGAACGAACCCGGCGAATGCCGCGAACGCGACGAAACCGACGATCCGTTGAGTACGGGGCGTCATACGCGCTTCACCTCCGGCCGGCCGAAGATGCCCTGGGGCCGCACGAGCAGCACGACGAGAATGACGAGGAGCGCCATAGGCAGGCGCAGCTCCTCGGTGAACCAGCCGAACATGTCGTACTGACTCAGGAAGCTGAGCATGTTGAGGAGCACCCCGATCAGGAGGCCACCGACGACGGCGCCGATCGGCGAGTCGATCCCTCCGAGAATGGCGGAGGCGAAGGCATAGATGAGAACGGCGGCCATCATGTTCGGGTCGAGCCCGACGGTCGGCGCGGTGAGCATGCCGGCGACGGCCCCGAGGAGCGCCGCGAGGCCCCAGCCCAGGGCGAGCATCCAGCTGACGCGGACTCCCACGAGACGGGCCTCCTCCGGGTTCACGGCGACAGCGCGCAGCGCGAGGCCGACCTTCGTGAACTGGAAGAGCCCCCACAAGAGCGCCACGATGCCGAGGGCGACCACGATCGTTCCGATGTCGTGGGCCGCAACGACGACGCCGCCGACGTTGTAGACATCGGTACCGAAGGGGCTTTGCAGCTGCTGCGGCTCACCGCTCCACTGCCAGACGACGAAACCGTTGATCGCGACCAGGAGCCCGATCGTGACGATGACGATGCGCAGGACGCTCCCGCGCTCGACCGGCCTGATCACCACCCGGTGGATGCCGACGCCTCCCACGAACGAGATGGCGAGTGTCGCCACGAAAGCGGGCCAGTAGCCCCAGGCGTGGTGCGCGACGAGCGCCCAGGCGATGTATGTCGAGAGCGTCGCCATCTCACCCTGCGCGAAGTTGATGACTCCGGTCGAGCGATGGATGATCACGAGCGCGAGAGCGAGGAGCGCATAGACGCCGCCCGACGCGAGGCCGGACACGACCTGCTGCATGAAGTCGGTGAAGGAAGCCGCGAGCATCAGTAGCCGAGGTAGCTCCGTCGGACGCTCTCGTCGTCGCGCAGCTCGGCGCTGGCGCCTGTCAGGGCCACGCGGCCGACCTCGAGGACGTACGCGCGCTCTGACGCATTGAGCGCGACTCGCGCGTCCTGCTCGACGACGAGCACCGTGAGGCCTTCATCCTCGTTCAGCCTGCGCACGATGCGGAAGAACTCGCGGACGATCATCGGCGCGAGACCGAGCGAAGGCTCGTCGAGAAGCAACAGACGCGGGCGACTCATGAGTGCGCGCCCGAGCGCGAGCATCTGCTGCTCGCCTCCCGAGAGCGTGCCTGCCCGCTGCCCGCCGCGCTCGGTCATCCAGGGGAAGTACTCGGCGACGCGTTGGATGTCGGCCTTCACGGAACGATCGCGGCGCACGTAGGCGCCGAGCTTGAGGTTCTCGGTCACGGTGAGGTCGACGAACGTGCCGCGCCCTTCCGGAACATGCGCGATCCCCGCCTTGGCCGCAGCCTCGGGCCCTCCCCTGATCTGCTTGCCGTCGAGCTCGATCGCCCCCGACCGCGAGACCGTGCCCGAGATCGCGCGAAGCGTCGTCGTCTTCCCCGCGCCGTTCGCACCGAGCACGGCGACGACCTCGCCCTCGCGCACGACGAGCGAGACGTCGTGGAGCGCCTGTACCGGCCCGTACCGGGCCGCGACCCCGTCGAGCTCGAGCAGCGTCTTCACTCCCTGCCTTCCGCGGGGTCTGACCCTACGGGTCTGACCCCGTCGTCCTGCGCGTGGGGCTGCCAGGGGTCTGACCCTACGGGTCTGACCCCGTCGTCCTGCGCGTCGGGCTCGTGCTCGTCGTCCGATCCGAGGTAGGCCTCGATCACGGCCGGGTCGGCCTGCACCTGCGCGGGCGGCCCGTTCGCGATATTGCGGCCGAAGCTGAGGACGTTCACGTCGTCCGAGATGCTCATGACCAGGTTCATGTGGTGCTCGACGAGGAGCACGGTGAGCTCGAAGTCGTCGCGGATCTTCTTGATGAACGTCCCGAGCTCGCCCACCTCCTCGTGGTTCAGACCGCCGGCGGGCTCGTCCAGGAGGAGGAGGCGTGGCTTCGCGACCAGCGCGCGCGCGAGCTCGACCCGCTTCTGGATTCCATAGGGGAGCGCCGCGGCCGGGAAGGGCGCGCGCTCGCGAAGACCCACGACGTCGAGCACCTCGAACGCTTCTGCGTGCCCCACCTTCCGCCCGCGGCCGTGCGCCCCGATGAGCACGTTCTCGAGCACGGACATCGTCCGGAAGAGCTGGAGGTTCTGGAACGTGCGCGCGACGCCTTTGCCCACGATCCGGTACGCGGGCAGCTTCAGGAGCGACGCGCCGTCGAGCAGCACCTCGCCGGAGTCCGGCTTGTAGAGCCGGGTGATGACGTTGAACGCTGTGGTCTTTCCTGCGCCGTTCGGCCCGATCAGACCGGAGATGTGGCCTTCCTCGACGTCGAACGAGACGCCGTCGAGAGCGACGATGCCGCCAAAACGGAGGGTGACGTCCCGTACCTCGAGGAGGGCCATCGGTCAGACAACCCTAAACCGGCCAGAGACGCGGTGGCAACGAAGGCGCCCTCAGCGCACGACCACTTCGTGCCCGTAGGCGCTGTCGCGAGGCGACCAGACGCGCAGTCGTGCCCCGGGCGGGGCCACGACGGAGATCGAGAAGTAGCCGTTCGCGTCGGTCGTACGCGTGCCGCCTACCCAGCTCGCCCGGTCGTCCTCCTCGAGCCTGATCCGAAACGGCTGGCTGCCGGACCGGGGCCGCACCTGGCCCCACAGCCCGACCTGCGCACCGCGGCGAGCAGTCTGCATCAACGGAAAGCGAAAAGCCGCATGCGCAGGCTTGACGCGACCGTCCGCCGTGAAGAGCCCGCTCTGCCAGCCCGCCGGCTGCGTGTCGTCTCGCACCATGAAGAAGATCAGCATGTCGACGGCCGGCGCGCGGTACGCGCGCATCGCCGCACTCGCGACGTACGTCGCCTGCAGCTCCGGCGACACGCCGAGGAAGATGTCGGGCGGGTTCGTCTGGTAGCCGTACTCGGTCAGCCAGATGGGCTTGGCGCCGAACGCCCGCCGGACTTCCTTCTCGAGCCGCTCGAGATCGGCCATCGTGATCGTCTGGCAGTTCACGCACTTCGGGCTCCACGGCGTCTCGATCTGCGGCCTGCCCGGATATGGATGGTGGGCGTACGCGTCGAGCTTCGCGCCCGCAGACGCCATCGCGCGAATCCACGGCACCGGGGCGGCGCCCGCGGAACCGGCGCGAGGCGCAGAGACCCCGCCGCCCACCTGCACATCGTCGATCACGGCATGGAGCTGCGCGTACGCCGGGTTCAGGAGGTTCTCGACGTAGGTCTTGGCGGTCGTCGGCCGCAGGAAGGTCGAGCGGTTCGGCTCGTTCCAGATCGTCCACTGCCGCACCCACGAGTACCGACGTGCGGTTGCATGCGCGAAGTTCGCGAACGACCGGCCGGAGGTCGGCGCCCAGTTGGCCGAGCGCCCGCCGTTCGCCCAACGCGGCGTTCCGTACAGCGTCACCACGGGCTCGATCGCATGACGACGAAGACCTCGCAGGACGGCGTCCGCCTCACTCCAGTCGTACGCACGATCACCGTGGTCGCGCGGGCTCTCGGGTTTCCTCCGCGAAACCCGATCCCACCGGACCGTGAAGCGGACGACGTCGACGCCGAGTCGCGTGAGCACGTCCAGTCGCGACTCGAGCGTTCCAGGGCCGTACAGAAGCCAGGCATCGTCGTTCACGCCGAACTTCACGTCGCGCGAGCTCTTCGCGGCGCCGGCTCCCACGCCAGCGAGGACGAGGCTTGCGCAGAGCAGTGCCGCCACGGGCACGAACAGGCCGATACGGCGGCTCATCGCGCTCGCCGTCGTCGTATCAGAGATGCCACCGTGCCGCCTGTGACCAGCAGAGCCACCAGCGCCGCGAGCAGCACGACCTGGAGCGGGAAGGCGCGAAGCTCGCCGTTCTCCACCGTCGCCGCGGCGAGCTGTCGCTGCGGGACGTCGGCACGACTCGCGGCAACCGCAGCCCGAGAGATGTCGTCGGCAGCCGTCGTATACGCGCGGAGATCTTCCGGCAGCGCGTCGATCGCTGCGTCGTAACAGTCAGCGGAGTACGTGGCTCCGAGCGCGCCTTTCGTCCAGTCGTCGAGGACCGCGTCGGCACATGCAAGCCGGGACGCCGCCGGATACGCGCACCCCGCGGAGAGGACGAGGACAGCCGCGGCAAGCCCAAACGCGCCCACGATGCTTCCTCGTCGACGTCTCTGTCGAACCGGTCGCTTGCGCTGCAGCGGCTGCACGAACCCCCCTCGGGCCATCCCTCACCGTGCCGGGTCCTCATGAGTCAGACCTGATACCCCGGTTAGATGTTTGTAAGCATGGTGACCAGCCGGCAAACGCCTCCTCGTTGGCCGAGCCGCGCTGGGCGTGATGGAGATCGCCCAACCGACTAGGATCGCGCTCGATGGATCTGCGCGACACGCTCGAGGAGGCCGCGTTCAGAGCCGAGCTCCGCGCCTGGCTCGAGGAGAACCTCCCCGCAGGCCTCCAGGGGCATCGCGGCGGCGCGACGCGCTTCGAGGGGCCGGAGATGCGCGAGTGGAGCCGCGCACTCTACGCAGCCGGATACATCGGGCTCACCTGGCCGGAGGAGTACGGCGGCGGCGGGGCGCCGTACACGCACCAGGCGATCTTCCTCGAGGAGATGGCCCGAGCCGAGGCGCCTCCCCACATCGGGGTCATCGGGATCGGGATGGCCGGGCCGACGATCATCGCCCACGGCACCGACGAGCAGAAGGGGCGCTACCTCGCGCCGCTTCTCTCGGCCGAGGAGATCTGGTGTCAGGGGTTCTCGGAGCCCGGCGCCGGATCCGATCTCGCCGGGGTGCGCACGAGCGCGCGCCAGGAGAACGGCCACTTCGTCGTGAGCGGACAGAAGGTCTGGTCGTCGTTCGCGCACATCGCCGACTTCTGCATCCTCCTCACGCGCTCCGACCCCGAGTCGACCCGCCACGCAGGGCTCACGTACCTCATCGTCGACATGCATGCACCCGGCGTGGAGGTGCGAGGACTGCGACAGATCACGGGTGAAGCAGAGTTCAACGAGATCTTCTTCGACGACGTGCACGTGCCGGCCGAGAACCTCCTCGGAGATGTCGGAAGCGGGTGGCAGGTCGCGATGACGACGCTCCTCCACGAGCGCGGGACGCTCGGCTTCGCGCTACAGGCGACGCTCGAGGTGCAGATCCGCAAGCTGATCGCGCTCGCCCAGGATCGAGGTGCGAACCAGCTCCAGCGCGACCGGATCGCGCGCGAGTGGATCGAGATGCAAGGGCTGCGATACACGAACTACCGGTCGCTCTCGGCGCTCATGAAGACGGGGACGCCAGGCCCGGAGGGCTCGATCTCCAAGCTCGTGTGGTCGGAGGCGAACCAGCGCGTGACGAAGCTCGCGCTCGAGATCCTCGGCCCCGACGCGGCCCTCGGCGACGAGAACGCGCCGTACGGCGGCTACTGGCAGTACCAGCAGCTCCGCAGCCGCGGCAACACCATCGAAGCGGGCACCTCGGAGGTGCTTCGCAACATCGTCGCCGAGCGCGTGCTCGGGCTCCCCTACTCCCGCTAAGAGCGCATGGACTTCACCTTCACACCCGAGCAGGAGGCGCTTCGCGAGCAGGCACGGGAGTTCCTCGCCGCGAATCCCGAGCCGACCTGGGTTCAGCTCGCCGAGCTCGGCTGGACGGGCGTCTCGATCGCGGAAGAGGATGGCGGCGCGGGGCTCACCTTCGTCGAGGAGGCTGTCCTCTTCGAAGAGCTCGGTCGCACGCTCTACCACGGGCCGTACTTCGCCACGATCGGGCTCGCTCTGCCGGCGCTGCCGTCGGAGCTGCGCGCCGAGGTCGCCGCGGGTGAGGCGAGCTGGACGCTCGCGCTCGGCCCGCTCGTCCCGGATCTCGACACCGCGGAGCGTGTCGCGATCGTCGGCGGCGACGGAATCTACGAGCTCGAAGACGGCGAGCGCGAGGTGCTCGCGACAACGGACGAGTCGCGCCCTCTCGGAGTCGTGCGCGGTGGCGACCGCGGCCGCCGGCTCGCGGACTCGACC
The DNA here is from genome assembly GCA_035514135.1 of Gaiellaceae bacterium. Taxonomy (GTDB): domain Bacteria; phylum Actinomycetota; class Thermoleophilia; order Gaiellales; family Gaiellaceae; genus GMQP-bins7. The sequence continues at coordinate 18,284 of DATKBJ010000068.1, forward strand.
GTTCTCGCCGAGATCGAGGCGCGCTCGCAGACGGCTCTGGCGCTCGAAGCGTGCGGGCTCGCGCGGCTCGCGCTCGAGGACGCGCTCGAGTACGCCTCGTCGAGGGAGCAGTTCGGGAAGAAGATCGGCGTGTACCAAGCGGTCTCACACCCACTCGCCGACGCCTACACGCGCGTGGAGCTCTCGCGCTCGCTCGCACTCTGGGCCGCGTGGTGCGTCGCTATCGGAGATCCCCAGGCGGCGATCGCAGCAGCGGCCGCGAAGTCGTATGCGGGTGAGAGCGCCGTCGCGGTGTGCGAGACCGCGATCCAGTCGCTCGGCGGCATCGGGTTCACCTGGGAGCACCGGCTGCACCGCCTGTACAAGCGCGCGCTCGGGATCGAGAGCTTCGGCGCGTCGGGCACGAGGCTCCGCGCCGAGGTCGCCGCCGCACTGGTCGAAGGTGAGGTGCCCGGCTTGAGCCAGACGCCGGACTCTGTCCCTGTGACACAAGGAGGCTGAACATGGACGGCCTGATGATGGACTACCAGCTGAACGTGCCGGCGATCCTGCGCCGCGCGGACGAGCTCTACGGCGACAACGAGATCGCGAGCCGACTTCCCGACAAGAGCTGGCACAGCTACACGTACGCCGACTTCGTCTCCCGGACGAAGAAGCTCGTGGTCGCCCTGCACAAGCTCGGGCTCGAGGACGGCGACCGCGTCGGGACGTTCATGTGGAACCACTCGCAGCACCTCGAGGCGTACATGGGCGCGCCGGTCGGCGGCTTCGTCACGCACACGCTGAACCTCCGCCTCCACCCCGACGACAACGTCTACATCGCGACGCACGGCGGCGACCGCGTGCTCCTCGTGGACAAGACGCTGTGGCCGCTGGCGGAGCAGTTCATCCCGCGTTGCAACTTCGAGTACATCATCGCGGTCGGCGGCGGGCCGACACCCGAGGGCGCAATCGACTACGAGGATCTCCTTGCGGACGCCGACGAGTCCGCGTTCTCGTACCGCGACCTGCCGGAGTCGACCGCCGCGGCGATGTGTTACACGAGCGGCACGACGGGCCGGCCGAAGGGCGTCCTCTACTCCCACCGCGCGATCGCGATCCATGCGCTGACGGTGGTCGGGTGCCTCGGCATCTATGCCGACGACGTGTGCCTGCCGGTCGTGCCGATGTTCCATGCGAACGCGTGGTGCTTCCCGTTCTCCTGCACGATGACCGGGGTCAAGCAGGTCTTCCCCGGGCCGCACATGGACCCGGCGAGCCTCCTCGACGCCCTCGCCGAGCAGAAGGTCTCGGTCACGGCCGGCGTGCCGACGATCTGGATGGGGATCCTGCAGGCCCTCGACGCAACTCCAGACGCGTGGGATCTCTCCGCGATCCGCTTCATGACGGTCGGAGGCGCCGCGCCGCCGCGCGCCATGATCGAGGCGTTCTCCGAGCGGCACGGTCTCCACATCGTCCACGGCTGGGGCATGACCGAGATGAGCCCCGTCGGGACGATCTCGGGCGCGCCCGGCCAGGAGACGGACCTCTCGCCGCAGGAGGCGTACACGCGCCGCGCGCTGCAGGGCCTCCCGATCCCGTTCGTCGAGATCCGCGCGAGCAGCGAGAGCGGGCTCGTGCCGTGGGACGGCCAGACGATGGGCGAGCTCGAGGTTCGCGGACCGTCGGTGTCGTCCGCGTACTACGAGTCCGACGAGGGCGCCGACCGCTGGACGGAGGACGGCTGGTTCAAGACGGGCGACGTCGTGACGATTCACCCGGACGGCTGCGTCGACGTACAGGACCGCGCCAAGGATCTCGTGAAGTCGGGCGGTGAGTGGATCTCGACCGTTGCTCTTGAGAACGCGCTGATGGGGCATCCCGCTGTCGCAGAGGCGGCGGTCATCGCGATTCCCGACGAGAAGTGGTCGGAGCGGCCTTTGGCGGTCGTCGTTCTGCGCGAAGGCGAAGAGGCATCGGCGGACGAGCTCCGCGAGTTCCTCGCGCCGAACTTCGCGAAGTGGTGGCTACCCGACAAGTTCGAGTTCGTGGACGAGATCCCGAAGACCGCGGTCGGCAAGTTCCGCAAGACAGCGCTTCGCGAGCAGTACGCCGCGCAGCCGGCAGAGACTGCGTAGTGGGCGACTTCATCTCGACCGAGAAGGACGGCTCGATCGCCGTCGTCACGATCGACAATCCGCCGATGAACGCACTCTCGGCACCGCTCCTCGACGAGCTCGAGGCCGAGATCGACCTCCTGGACGGAGACGACGGCGTGCGCGCGATCGTGCTCGTCGGAGCCGGCGAGCGCGCGTTCGTCGCCGGTGCGGACATCAAGGAGTTCCCGTCGCTGCGCGAGGCGGCGGCCGAGGCACACGAGTCGGGCTCGGCCCGCGGGATCCAGAAGCTCGGGCATCGCATGGATGCAGCGCGGACGCCGTTCGTTGCCGCGATCCACGGCTTCTGCCTCGGTGGTGGCCTGGAGCTCGCGATGTGCTGCGACATCCGCGTCGCCTCCGACGATGCGCAACTCGGGCAGCCCGAGATCAAGCTCGGGCTCATCCCTGGCGGCGGCGGGACGCAACGCCTGCCGCGGCTCGTCGGGAGCGGCCGAGCGCAGTACCTCAACATGACGGGCGACTTCATCGACGCGGACATGGCGTACGGCTGGGGTCTCGTGGAGAAGGTCGTGCCGCGAGAGGAGCTGCGCAGTACGGCGCTCGGGATCGCCGGAATGATCGCCGCTCGATCGCCGGTTTCCGTGGCGATCCTCCGCGAGCTCGCCCGGACGACTCGCGATCTCTCGCTCGAGGAGGGCCTGCGCCGCGAGGCCGATGGCTTCCGCCGCTGCCTCGAGTCCGAGGACGGTGCCGAGGGCGTCGCAGCGTTCATCGAGAAGCGCGAGCCCAACTTCACGGGTCGTTGACGGCGTCGACTCGGTACCGCGCGCGGCTCGCGCCGCACCCTCGGGCTTGTAACGATCGGTTACAAGCCGCCGTCCGCGGCAACGCCAGCCCCGCGGAGCCCCCTTGTAGCGATCGGTTACAAGGCGACGTCTCGTGAGGGCCGCGGTTCTTCACGGCGTCGGTGGGCCGGAGCAGCTCGCAGTCGAGGAGATGCCCCCGCCCGAGGCGGCCGACGGCCGGGCGGTCGTCGACGTCCGCGCCGCCGGCATCAATTTCGCCGACATCCTGATCCGGCTCGGCATGTACCCGCAGATGCCCGAGTTCCCCGCGGTGCTCGGTTCCGAGATCGCAGGTGAGCTCGACGGCCAGCGGGTCATGGGCTTCGTCCTCTCCGGCGGAGGTGGATACGCGGAGCAGGTCGCGGTCGATCGCCGCTGGCTTCTCCCGCTGCCGGCCTCGGCGAGCTTCGCCGAGGGCGCCGCGTTCCCGATGGCCTTTCTCACCGCGTGGATCCCGCTCACCGAGCTCGTGCGCATCGCGTTCGGTGCGCGCATCCTGATCACCGCCGCTGCGGGAGCCGTCGGCACCGCCGCGGTGCAGATCGTGAAGGCGCTCAACGGCGCGCCGGTCGCAGCCGTGGGGAGCGCCGAGAAGCTCGAGCTGCCGCGCTCTCTCGGCGCCGTCGAGGCGGTGACCTACGAGGAGATCGGCGAGCTCGGTCAGGTCGACGTCGTCTTCGACCTCGTCGGCGGGGATGTCTTCCAGTCGGCGCTCGGGCTCCTGAAGCCGATGGGCACCGCCATCGCCGTCGGATATGCAGGCGGCATGTGGCAGCCGCTCGACCCCGCCTGGCTCGTCGGCCGCAACATCGGCGTCCACGGCTTCTACCTCGGACGGCTCATCGGCCGCGATCCCGAGCTCGTCGCCCGGGCCGCGAAGGACGTCGTCCGCCTCTGGGAGACCGGAGCGGTGCGGCCGATCGTCGGCGCGGAGTACCCGCTCGAAGAGGCCGCTGAGGCCCATCGCCTCATCGAATCCAGGCAATCGACAGGAAAGGTCGTGCTCATTCCATGACTGCACTCGTAACCGGCGCGGCGGGGGGCATCGGGCGCGCGATCGTGACGAAGCTGAAGGGCGAGGGCTTCGAGGTGAAGGAGCTCGATCTCGTCTCGGGCTTCGACGTCTCCGATCCCGAGGTGTGGGAGCACATCGGCTCGGTCGACCTCGCGTGCCTGAATGCGGGTGTCCTCACGGGGAGCGCGGACATCGCGACGCTCACGGACGAGCAGTACCGCCGTGCGGTCGGCGTCAACGTCGACGGTGTCGTCTACGGCGTCCGCCGTCTCGACCGTGTGATGCCCAAGGGTTCGACGATCGTCGTCACCGCCTCGCTCGCCGGCCTCGTCGCCATCGCCGACGACCCGATCTACGGCCTCACGAAGCACGCGGTCGTCGGCTTCGTCCGCTCGGTCGCCCCGCAGCTCAAAGCGCGTGGGATCCGCATTCAGGCCGTCTGCCCCGGCTGGGCCGACACGGCGCTCACGCCGCCCGAGTTCAAGCAGGATCTCAAGGCGCGCGGCTTCCGCCTGTTGACCGCCGAGGCCGTCGCCGAGGGTGTATGGGCGGCGTACGAGAGCGAGGGCACGGGCGAGGCCTGGATCGTGCAGCCGGGCCGAGACCCGCTGCTCTACGAGTTCAAGGGCGTCCCCGGCCCTCGTTAGGCAGTCGGCTCCGTTCACCGAGCGCACGAGCCGACAGCGCGCCCAGACCGAAGCCGCCAAGGAAGACCACTGCTCCGACCGCGCCAGCGGTCATGACATACGGCACGAACGGAGCGCCTTCGCCGACGGAGACGCTAGGTCACGCAGACCGCGATCGTTCCCAAGACTCCTCCGATGACTGTCCCAGGTATTTGGAAGTCAACAGCGCCACGACGAGACCGAGTCCCCACCCGATGAGTCCATGAGCGCCGCAAGGATCGCGCCGCTCATCGACTCATTCGAAGCGCCAGGGCTCGCCGGCGGCGAAGCTCTTGAGGATCCGCCGGGCGACGACCATGCGGTGCACCTCGTCCGGGCCGTCGTAGATCCGCGCGCCTCGGGCCATCGCGAGCATCCCGGCGAGCGGCGTCTCGTCCGTGAGCCCGCGCGCCCCGTGCACCTGCACCGCGCGGTCGATCACGTCGTGGAGGACGCGCGCGGCGTAGAACTTGATCAGCGAGACCTCGACGCGCGCTTCGTCTCCGCCGTCGATCTTGTGCGCCGCGTCGAGCGTCATGAGCCGGCATGCCTGGATCTCTGCCGCCGAGTCGGCGATCCAGTTCTGGACGGTCTGCTTCTCGGCCAGTGGGCTGCCGAACGACTCACGGTCGAGCGCGTACGTGCACATGAGCTCGAACGCGCGCTGCATCTGCCCTAGCCAGCGCATGACGTGGTGGATGCGGCCGGGGCCGAGTCGCTTCTGCGCGATGCGGAAGCCATCGCCGATCTCGCCGAGGGTGTTGGAGACGGGGACACGGACGCCTGTGTAGCGCACCTCGCAGTGGGTCGTCCACCCACGGCCCCGGTGACCCATCGTGGGGACTGCCCGCACGACGTCCACGCCCGGCGTGTCGGCCGGGACGATGATCTGGCTTGCGCGGTGGTGCGGGTCGGAGTCGGGGTCGGTGACCGCCATGACGATCCCGAAGGCCGCCCCCTCGGCGCCCGACGAGAACCACTTGTGGCCGTCGATGACCCAGTCGTCGCCGTCCCGCACCGCGCGTGTCCGCAGAGTCGTGGGGTCCGAGCCGGGTACCTCCGGCTCGGTCATGGAGAAGAACGAGCGCGCATCGCCCGCGACGAGCGGGTCGAGAAACCGCCGCTTCTGCTCCTCCGTCCCGAAGTGCCACAGGATCTCGCCGTTACCTGCATCCGGGGCCTGGCAGTTGAAGACGAGCTGGCCCCAGATCGACCGGCCGATCTCCTCGTTCAGGTGCGCGTAGACGAGGAAGCTCCCGCTCGAGCCGCCCGCCTCGGGAGGCAGGTGCGGAGCCCATAGGCCCTCCTCCTTCGCACGTCCGCGCAGCTCGGCCATGAGGGCGTCCGCATTGTCGTCCTCGCGATTCAGGACTGGCTCGTTCGGATACACGTGCGCTTCCATGAAGGCGCGGACGCGCTCGCGGAACTCGAGCGTTTCGTCGGTCGGCCGGATGTCGGTGATGGTCATGCCGTTAGCATCGCACCGATGCGCCTCGGCTTCTACATGGGGTACGCGCCGCCCGGCACGAATCCACTCGAGCTGATCGCGATCGCCCAGGAGGCCGAGCGCCTCGGCTACGACTCGGCGTGGGCCGCCGAGGCGTGGGGAACCGACTGCGTGACCGTCCTCTCGTGGCTCGGCGCGACGACGGAGAGGATCAAGCTCGGCTCGGCGATCATGCAGATCCCGGGCCGCACGCCGTCGAACACGGCGATGACGGCGGCGACGCTCGACCTGCTCTCCGGCGGCCGCTTCCTCCTGGGTCTAGGGACGTCGGGGCCGCAGGTCGTCGAGGGCTGGCACGGTCAGCAGTGGGGCAAGCCGCTCGAGAAGACGCGCGAGTACGTCGAGATCGTCCGCGCTGCGCTCCGCCGAGATCTTCTCGAGCACCACGGGACGCACTACGACATCCCCGTCTCCAACGGCACGGGGCTCGGCAAGCCGCTCAAGCTCATGGCCCGTCCGCTCCGCGCGGACATCCCGATCTACCTCGCCGTCATGGGGCCGAAGGCAGTGACGCAGGCGTTCGAGATCGCGGACGGCTGGCTCCCGATCTTCTGGTCGCCGGAGAAGGCGCGCGACGCGTTCGGCGATGTGATCACGAACGCGCGCGAAGGGTTCGACATCGCAGTGACCGCGCCGGTGATCCTCATCGACGACGTCGAGGCGGGGCGCGACTTCCTCAAGCCCTACTACGCGCTCTACATCGGCGGCATGGGCGCGCGCGGGAAGAACTTCTACAACGATCTCGCCTGCCGCTACGGCTACGAGGACGCGGCGCGCGAGATCCAGGATCTGTACCTCGACGGGAACAAGCGCGACGCGGCCGCAGCCGTCCCCGATGCCTTCATCGACGACGTCGCGCTCGTCGGGCCGAAAGAGCGGCTCGCAGAGCGGCTCGACGCCTGGCGCGGGTCCGGTGCGACCTCGCTGCTCGTCTCGACGCAGCAGCCAGAAGCGCTGCGGGCGCTCGCCGAGATCGCACTCTGAGTTGCGCTCAGCAGACGCGGGTCCCGATCGAGGGCTCGACGAGAATTGCGCTTGTAACGATCGGTTACAAGCGCATTTCGTCGGCGCAGGCAGGGCCGATCCGCCTCATGCGCGGTCCAGCGCGGCCATGGCCGCTGCGGCGAGGTACGGCACGCCCTGCTCGAAGCGCGCGGCGCGCGTGTCCTCCGCGCCGAGCTCGCCGCGGACATAGCGACCATAGATCGCCTCGCAGAAGACCGCCGCCTTCCAGAGCGCGAGCGCCTCGAACCAGGCGAGCGGCTCCACCTTACGGCCGCTTCGCGCGACGTAGCGCTCCACGAGCCCCGCGCGCGACGGGAAGCCTGGGAGCGCCGTGATGGGAGACGTGCCGAGCGGGTTCGGCGGGCCGCCCGGCTCGCTGTACGTCGCAAGCAGGTAGCCGACGTCGGCCCGCGGATCGCCGATGGCTCCCATCTCCCAGTCGAGGACGGCGACGATCCGCGTCGGATCCTCCCGTCCGACCATCGTGTTTCCGAGGCGGAAGTCGCCGTGGACGACCGTCGGCGCGAGCTGCTCCGGGATCTCACCCGCGAGACGCTCGGCCACCTCGTCGACCCGCGGGAGCTCGCGCGTCTTATTGATCTCCCAGAGCTGCGCAAACCGGCGGACCTGTCGCTCGTTGTAGCTCCCCGGTCTCGCGAAAGCAGCCAGCTCGGGCGTCGCCACGTCGGCTGCGTGGATCTCGACGAGCGCGTCGACGAGATCGACGCCGAGCGCATTTCGTGAGGCCTCGCGCTCGAGGCCGTCCGGCAGCGCGTCGGTGAGCACGAGGCCGTCGAGCTCCTCCATGACGTAGAACGGGACCCCGAGCAGGCTCTCGTCCTCGCACACGGCGACGATGGCCGGCAGCCGACCGAACGCCGCACTGCGCAGCGCGAGCTGGAGGCGCGCCTCGCGGACGACGTCGTGCGCCGACGGCGGGAGCGGCGGGCGCGGTGGGCGCCTGAGGACGAAGCGGCGCTCGTTACGCTCGAGCAGGAAGGTGAAGTTCGAGCCTCCGCCCTCACCGATCCGTCGAGCGCGCAGATCGCCCCTTCCGAGCCCGTGCTCGTCCAGGAACGCGCGGACGCGGTCGAGGATGAGCAGCGGCGGCTTTGGCGAGCCGTCGACCGCGGCTCCGGCGGTCTCGACGATGTCGCCCGTGGACATTCCTGCGATCCTAAGCCGCCGATGCGCCGTCGCCTCTATCTCATGCGCCACGCCGAGGTCTCCTACTTCTCGGACGACGGGTCGCCGGTGAACCCGGCCGAGGTGCCCCTGAACGACGAGGGCATCGAGCAGGCCAGCACCGTGGCCGACGCACTCGCGGGGATCCAGCTCGACCGCCTGGTGACGAGCGGGCTTCCGCGTACGGTCGAGACTGCCGCCCTCATCGCCCCGCACGCCGATCCGGAGTCCTGGCCGGAGCTCCGCGAGATCCAGGGCGGGCGGCTCTCCGAGATCCCAGCCGATGCACTCGAGCAGGAGTTCGTGCACGCGTTTCGCGGCGTGATCCCGAACGAGACGCGCTTCCTCCGCGGCGAGTCGATCGGCGAGCTCTTCGACCGCGTCGTCCCCGCGCTCGAACGTCTCGTCGCGGACGACCTGTGGCACACGGCGCTCGCCGTGCTTCACGGAGGCGTCAACCGCGCGATCCTCTCGTACGCGCTCACCGGCGAGCGAATGTTCCTCGGCCACTTCGAGCAGGCGCCCGCGTGCGTGAACGTTCTCGACCTCGGTGACGGAGACGAGTGGATCGTGCGGGCGGTGAACGTCGCGCCGTACGACCTCCTGCACCTCTCGCATCGCTCCACGACGATGGAGCGCTACTGGGAGCAGTACCGCGCCAGAACGCAGTAGGGGCCGGTTTCCCGGCCCCTACCACCAGTCACATGCAGGGAGAAGCTTGGCGGGGGGATCCGACCAGCGGTCGAATCCCCCGGTGATCTACCGCGGCCGGCCCTCGATGAGCCGACCCTGGAGCCGCCAGTCGGGGTGCTGGTACCGGATCAGCTGCATCTGGCTGATGATGAAGCGATCCCTCGGCCCCGTCTTCTGGCGAACGCCCGGAAGCGCGAACCGGTTGACGTTGTTCATGTTGTTCAGCGCCCGCTGGAAGCTCGCGCGCGTCGGGTTCCTGCCCGCCGCGGTGAGAGCCTGGACGAACGCCTCCGCCTTCGCGACTCCGTACAGGTAGAGCCCGTCGTTGGCGTTGGCGCTCGGCGCGTACTTCGCCATGACCTGCCGATAGAGCCGCATGGCTGGATCGTTCGCCCACTGCGGCTGCGACGGATCCTTGAGGTACTGGACCGACAGTGAGCCGTTGACGTACGGCGCGCCGGCAACCGCGACCGCGATGTTGAGGAACGCGGCCGTCGCAGACACCGAGTTCAGGTAGATCTGCTCGGGGTTGAAGCCGAGCGCCCGCCCCGTCGCGTACGCGCGGATCGTGGGCGTCGGAGTCGCGAGGAGCACGAAGATCGTCGCGCCGCTCGCGCGGATGCGCGTCATCTGCGAGGCGAGGCTCGTGGCCGTGACCTCGAACGGCACCTCGGCGACGACGTTCGCGTCGGCGTAGTTCTTGCCGAGCGCGGAGCGAACACCGAAGAGGTAGTCCTTGCCGTAGTCGTCGTTCTGGTACAGCACGGCGATCTTCTTGCCGCTGTAGTTCGCCCGGATGTGGGCGCCGTAGATGCGGCCCTCGGCGATGTAGTCCGGCTGCCAGCCGGTGGTCCACGGGAACTCCCTGTACTGCAGACCCCAGTTCGAGGCGCCCGTCGATACGAGAGCCTGCGGGACACGCCGCTGGTTCATGTAGCTCCGCACGGCGAGGTTGTGCTCGGTGCCGAGCTGGCCCACCGTCGCGAAGACCCGGTCCTGCTCGACGAGCCGACGCGTGAGCTGCACCGTGTTCGCGGGGTTGTAGCCGTCGTCATAGATCTTCCAGATGATCTGACGCCCGTTCACGCCCCGCTTGCCATCGGAGCCGCGGCGCGCGTTGATATAGCTGAAGTACGCCTTCATGCCGATCGGGATGGGCGCATAGGCTGCCGCCGGACCGGTGAGCGGGAAGGTCCCGCCGATTGTGACCGTCCTGGCTGTGACGCCCGGTGTCGACTGCTCGGGGCCACCGATCGCCCCGGGTACCGTGAGCGCGAGCGCCGCGACCAAGGCGGTCGCAAGAACAACAAGCTTTCGCACCGATCTCCTCCTTGTGGATCCCTCCGAGTTCCTGCCTGTCAGCCGCGAGCGTACCGCGGGCACGCCGGGGCCGCTAGATAGTGAAACGTCGGTTTCGGCCTGGAGTTAGTGCGGCTAATTACAAACCGATGTCCACGGCGAGCGCTTCGGCCTCGTCGAGCTCGACCGCGAGCGCGTCGATTCCCGCATCCCAGATCTTCGGATCGGTGAGATCGAGCCCGACCATCTCGGCCAGCGCCTCCGGCGGCTTCGAGCCGCCGGCGCGCAGGAGATCGAGGTACGGATCCACCATCGAGTCGCCTTCGAGCTCGTACTTGCGGAAGATCGAGAGCGCAAAGAGGAAGCCGTACGAGTACGCGTAGACGTAGCCGGGCGTCCCGATGAAGTGCGGGATGTAGCTCCACCACGTCGCGTAGCCGTCGATGTCGACCGAGTCGCCGAAGAGGTCGGTCTGCGACTGCAGCCAGATCTCCTCGAAGCGCTCCGGCGACAGCTCTCCGTGCTCGCGGCGCGACGTGTGCACGGCTTCCTCGAAGCGGTTCATCGCGATCTGGCGGAAGACGGTCGCGATCGAGTCCTCGATCCGGCCCGCGAGCAGGTTGAGCCGCTTCCGTGGGTCTTCCTCGATCGCGAGCAGGCGCTTGAACGTGAGCGCCTCGCCGAAGACCGATGCCGTCTCGGCGGTCGTCAGCGGCGAGCTCGCATTGAAGAGCCCGAGCGGTTCGGCGAGGTAGCCGTGAAGTCCATGGCCGAGCTCGTGTGCGAGCGTCAGCACGGAGCGGCGGTCGCCCGTGTAGTTCATGAACACGTACGGATGGACGCCCGGCACGTTCGTCGCGCAGAAGGCGCCGGGACGCTTCCCGTCGCGCGGCGGCGCGTCGATCCAGCTCTCGCGGAAGAAGCGCTCCACGATGTCGCCGGTCTCGGTGGAGAAGTCGGCGAACGCGCTCAGCACGAGATCCGACGCCTCGGCCCAGCCGACGTGGGTCGGATCGTCGCCGAACGGCGCCATGCGGTCGTAGAACGAGAGCCGGTCGAGCCCGAGCAGCCGCGCTTTCAGCGTGTAGTAGCGCTGGACCACGTCGTACCGGCCGACGACGGCGTCGACGAGCGCCTGGACGGCGACGTCGGTCGTGTCGTTCGCCAGGTTTCGCGCCGAGATCCACGTCGCGTACCCGCGGAGGCGGTCGTCGATCGACTTGTCGACGGCGATCGTGTTGAAGACGAAGGTGCGCGTTCGGAGACCCGGCTCGAGTGCGACGGTGACGGCTTCGGATGCGCGTCGGCGGAGCTCGCGATCGGGCGCGTAGAGCTTCGCCATCGCTTCTTCGAAGCCGATCTCTGTGCCATCGAGGTCGACCTTGATCGCACCGAGCAGCTCGTCATACAAGCGATCCCAGGCGGCGAAGCCCGACACGGACTTCTCCGTCAGGATCTTCTCCTCGGGCTCGGTGAGGATGTACGGCCGAAACTTCCGCACGCCGCGCAGCCAGTGGCGCCAGCGCTCGAGCTCCTCGCTCGCGATCAGTGCGTCTGCCTGCTCGTCCGTGAGGGCTGCGAGCTCGAGGCCGAAGAAGAGGAGCTGCGTGTCGATCGTCGCGCCCTTCTCCGTGAGGCGAGCGACGAGAGCGCCGCGCGGCGAGTCGTTCATGTCGGTGGAGAACCAGAGGTGCGCGTAGTAGATGGCGCGCGTGAAGGTCGACTCGATGCGCTCGCGCTCCTCGATCGCCTCGCGCAGCTCGGCGGCGCTCAGCTCTGCTACACGACCGTAGTAGCGCTCACGGAAGTCGGCTGCCGCGGCGTCGGTCGTCTCGACGTCCTGTTCGATGCGTGGATCGTCACCGCCCGAATAGAGGTCGGAGAGGTCCCACGCAACCTGTTCCGCACCCGTCAGCTCTGTCGTCGTCATGGGGTCGGACGCTACCTGAGCGCCGCTACGAGACCGATCATCTCGTCATCGTCGTGCTCGAGATGCTGGAGGAAGACGCGTCCGACGCCGACCCGGCGGAGCTCCTCGATCCGCGTTGCGACCTCGTCGACGGTACCGACGAGCCAGCGGTCGCGGCGCTCGGCGATGAGTGTCCCCGGGTCCGTCGGACTTCCACTGACGGCGAGGAATCGAGCAACGCGATCTATGACTTCGGAGTGCGTCTCTCCGACGAAGCACGCGGTCATCACCGAGTATCCGAGCGTCTCGGGGTCGCGTCCCGCGTCGATACACGCGGCGTCGAGCGTCGAGCGCCGAGCGCCGAGCTCCGCGTTCGGAGCGCCAAGCGTGTTCACCTCGGTCGCGTAGCGCGCGGCGAGCTCGGCGAAGCGCGGCTTGACAGTGCCTCCGAGGACGAGCGGCGGGTGCGGTCGCTGCAGCGGCCGGGGGAGCGCTTGCTGGCCTCGCAGCCTGTAGGTCGGACCATCGTGGTCGAATCGATCCTCGGTCCACGAGCGCACGACGATCTCCACCTGCTCCGCGAGGAGCGCGAAGCGCTGCTTGCCGTCGAGGAACGGAAAGCCGTGCGCCGCGTGCTCACGCTCGTACCAACCCGAGCCCATCCCGACCTCGACCCGTCCGCCGGAGATGTGGTCGACCGTCACGGCCATACGCGCGAGGACGCTCGGGTGGCGGAAGGTCGCGGGCGAAACCAGTGTGCCGAGACGGATCCGCTCCGTGACCGCGGCGAGCCCGGCGAGCGTCGCCCACGCGTCGTGTGCGTCGGCGTCGGGCCGGATGATCGCCGTGTAGTGGTCGGACCGGAACAGGCCCTCGAGGCCGTGCTCCTCGGTCAGGCGGGCGAGGCGCACCCAGTCGTCCCAGGTCACGCCTTCCTGACCCTCGATCATGAGACAGACGCGCATGCTCAGGCGGGCATCGTCTCAGCTAATCAGTAGTAAACGTCCACGCGTCCGTCACGGGCATGCGGCAGGCGAAGCGCTCGCAGGCGTAGACAGCCGGCTTCCCGTCGACGAGCCCCTTGCCGGCGAGCAGCGGCACCTCCCCGGCCGGGCCGACGGCGACGACCGTCCGAGGCCGGAACGGCGCCAGGGCCGCACGCGCAACGGGCGCGTTCACGTCGCCGACGATCGCGAGCTCCCGCGGCGGGCTCAGCCAGAGATCGATGCCACAGAGCGCCCATGCGAAGAACCCCGGTGCCCGCCGCAGTGCCGGCTCGACGAGCCGGAACACGGAGACCGCGAGGCGCTCGAGCTCGTCGTCGCCCCAGATCCGCGAGAGCCGCAGGAGCACGTACGCGAGCATCGAGTTGCCCGACGGGATCGGCGAGTCCTGCAGGTCCTTCGTGCGCGGCACGCGCGGATCGCCGTCGGCCGGCGAGAGGAAGAAGCCGCCGTGCTCGTCGTCGACGAAAAGCTCGACCGCGAGGAGCGCGAGCCGGCGCGCCTCGAGCAGCCAGCGCACCTCGCCGGTGGCGACATGAAGCTCGATGAGCCCGTGCGCGACGTTCGCGTAGTCGTCGAGGAAGGCGAGCCCGCTCGTGCGGCCGTCGCGGATCGAGCGCATGAGCCTGCCGTCCTCCGCACCGAGCGGCCCGAGCAGAAACTCGCCCAGATCCGTCGCGGCGTCCAGCCAGTCTTTACGTCGGAACCGATAGGCGGCCTCGGCGAGAGCCGCGAGCGCGAGCCCGTTCCAGGAGGCGAGCGCCTTGTCGTCGCGGAAAGGCTGCGGTCGTGTGTCCCGCTCGGCGAGCACACGGGCTCGAAGCGCGGGTTCGAGTGCGCCGCGCACAACGTAGCGCCCGTGCTCGAACGGCTCGAGGATGTCGGGCGGGAGACCCACGGCGTCCGCCTCCTCCGGAGTCCACGTGTAGGTCAGTCCCTCCTCGCCGTCCGTGTCGGCGTCGTGCGCGGATGCGAAGCCGCCCCCTGGGAGCCGAAGCTCGCGGAGCATGTACGCGATGGTCTCTTCCACGACTTCGCGATACCGCTCCCGCCCGGTGACGACCCACGCATGGAGATACGTCGAAGCGAGGACGGCGTTGTCGTAAAGCATCTTCTCGAAGTGCGGCACCAGCCAGCGGTCGTCTACGGAGTAGCGATGAAAGCCTCCTCCGACCACGTCGTAGAAGCCGCCGGCCGCCATCCCGTCGAGGGTGGCGGTGACCATCGCCAGCGAGCTCTCGTCTCCGTGTCGCAGGAGGAGCTCGAGCGTCGAGGCGGCAGGGAACTTCGGTGCCCGCCCGAAACCGCCGAAGGCCGGCTCGAAGGTCGCGGCGATCCCGCGCACCGCCTCCGGCAGGAGCGACGAGGTGAGCGGCTCCGTCGAGGGCCCAGAGGCAGAGGCCGAGCGCAGCCCATCGTCGATTCGCGACGCCTGGCGCTCGATGTTGTCCCGGCGCTCGCGCCATGTCTCCGCCACTGCACGGAGCAACTCGGGGAAGCTCGGGATTCCGTGGCGCGGCTCGGGTGGGAAGTACGTTCCGGCATAGAACGGCTTCGCGTCAGGTGTCATGAACACTGTCGTCGGCCATCCGCCCGATCCGGTCATGCCGACCGTCGCCTCCATCGTCACTGCGTCGATGTCGGGGCGTTCCTCCCGATCGACCTTCACGTTGACGAAGAGCTCGTTCATGAGGGCTGCCGTCGTCTCCGACTCGAACGACTCGTGCGCCATGACGTGGCACCAGTGACACGAGCTGTATCCGACGGAGACGAGGAGCGGCTTTTCCTCGGTGCGCGCGCGATCGAATGCCTCGTCGCCCCACTCGTACCAGTCGACCGGGTTCTCTGCGTGCTGCAGGAGATACGGCGACGTGGCGGACGCGAGCCGATTCATGTCACGAGCGTACGCGTCCGGCTTGAATCCGTCCGCCGACTGCGAGAGGATGCCTCCCCATGAAGAGAAACCTCACCTGGGCAGTGTTCGTCGGCGGCATCCTGGTCGTGTTGGGCGTTCTCTGGCAGGCCTTCTCGATCGCCGCGTACGTCCGTGGAGCCGGCGACGGTGCGCTGGACGCGCACGGCACGGGCTCGATCGTCGTCCACCTCGGCCAGCTCGCGATCGTGATCGGCGCGCTCGTGGCGTACTCGGGGAACTGGAAGCAGGTCGGCTTCGCCGTTGGCTTCCTCGTTCTCGCGATCGCACAGCTCGGCTTCCTCGGCGACACCGAGGAGGAAGGCGACTGGATCAACGGCCTGCACGGCTTCCTTGCGCTGATCATCCTGATCGCCGGGTTGCTCTACGCGCAGAAGGCTTGGCGAGAGCTCAGGCCGACGAGGTCGCACGGCGCCGCCGGAAGTGCCTGACGAGCTCGACGCCGACGGCGATCGCCGACGCGATGACGAAAGCGAGGAGCAACCCCCAGAGGGGGTTCTCCTCGAACGTCTTGCCGCCGAAGTAGCCGAGGAGCGCCGCGTACGTGGCCCAGACGAAGCCCGCGACGATGTCGTAGCGTAGGAAGCGCCGCCACGTCAGGGCGTGTGTGTAGCCCGAAGCGAACGTCACTGCCGTCCGCCCGCCAGGGATGAAGCGGGCGATGAGGATGATGTAGGCGCCGCGCTCGTCGAGCTGGCGCTCGGCCCACTCGAGCCGCTTGTGTGACTTCTCGCTGGAGAACCAGCGCTTGAGCGTCCGCTCCCCGACGAGGCTCCCGATTCCGTAGGAGATGTTGTCGCCGACGATCGCGCCAGTCGCGGCGAAGAGAATGACGAGCAACAAATTGAGATCGCCGGAGCTCGCGAAGACGCCCGCCGTGATGACCGTGGTCTCGCTCGGGACGAGCGGGAAGAACGCGTCGAGCGCGGAGACGGCGAAGATGACGGGATAGCTCCACCAAGCTCCGGAGACCCACTCGGCGATCTGGTCGAAGTCGAGCCAGTCGGGCATCCGCGCATCCTCGCAGAGCAGGGATGATTGGCCGATGGGGTTCCTCCCGCTCGCACGCATGCGCGTCGTCGACGTCACGACGTCGATCGCCGGGCCGTACTGCGCCGAGATCCTCGGCGCTCTCGGTGCTGACGTCGTGAAGGTCGAGCGGCCGGATACGGGCGACGACGGCCGGGCCTGGGGACCTCCGTTCTGGAATGGGGAAAGCGCGATGTTCCTCGCGGTGAACGCCGGGAAGCGGTCGCTCGCTGTGTCGTTGAGCGACGAGCGCGGACGCGATGCGGTGCTGCGACTGGCCGACTCCGCCGACGTGTTCCTCCAGAGCCTACGGCCGGGGCTTGCCGAGCGACTCGGCCTCGGCGCCGGCGCGCTTCGCGCGCGCAATCCGCGACTCGTGTACTGCTCGGTGGGCGCGTACGGCCATACGGGCCCGCTCGCCGAGGAGCCCGGCTACGACGCCCTCATGCAGGCAGCCGGCGGTCTCATCAGCATGACCGGTGAGCCGGGACGAGCGGGCGTGCGTGTGGGCTCGTCCCTGATCGACATCGGAACCGGGATGTGGTCGGCACTCGGCATCGTCACCGCGCTCTTCCAGCGGGAACGAACCGGCGAGGGCACCGTCGTCGACACCTCGCTCTACGAGACGGCGCTCGGCTACATCGGCTATCACCTCGTCGGCTTCCTCGCGGACGGAACGGTTCCGACGCGCCAGGGAACCGTCTTTCCGATGGTCGCGCCGTATCAGGTCTTTCCGACACAGGACGGCGAGCTGATGGTCGCGGGCGGCAACGACCGGTTGTTCGCGCTCCTCTGCGACGTTCTCGAGCTGTCCGAGTTCGTCGACGACGAGCGGTTCCGTACGAATCCAGAGCGCGTCCGCAATCGCGAGGCACTCGTCGAGCTCGTGTCCGAGCGGCTGCGTCAGCGCGGGACGGCCGACTGGCACGCTCTGCTCACCGCCGGCGGCATCCCGGCCGCGCCGGTTGCAGATGTCGCCGACGTCGCCACCGCCGCGCAAACGCACGCGCTCGGCTTCCTCCAGCCCGTCGAGCACCCGGCCATCCCGGATCTCCGGCTTCCTGCTCTCCCTCTCTCGTTCGACCGCGAGCGCGCCACACACGCCACGCCGCCCCCCGCGATCGGCGAGCACACCGAGGAGATCCTGCGCGAGGTCGGCTACGCGCCGGAGGAGATCGCCGCGCTCGCCGCCGACGGCGTCATTCGTACGCGATAGCTTCGAGCGGGTCGAGCTTCGCGGCGCGCCGTGCCGGGAAGATCGCAGCCACGATCCCCACGAGGACCGCCGCGATCAGGAAGACGACGATCTGCGTCGTCGGGAATGCGAAGTCGATGAACTCGACCCGCGCGATCAGGATCACCGCGAGGACGACGCCGAGGACGATCCCGATCATCGCGCCGATGAGCGCCGTGATGACGCTCTCGTGACGGATCATCCGCCGCACCTGCCGCCGCGTCATGCCGATCGCACGCAGCATCCCGATCTCACGCGTCCGCTCGAACACAGTGAGCACGAGCGTGTTCACGATTCCGAACAGGCTCACGAGGACGGACAGCGCGAGCAGGACGTATAGGATGTTGAGGACTGCGTTCAGGCCTTCGATCTGGTTGTCGATGAACTGCTCGCGCGTCTGCACCTTCGCGTTCGGGAAGTCGGCGAGCGAGGTCTCGAGGGCTGCCGTGTTCTCCTCGGTGACGTCACCCTCCATCGCGATGAAGGTGTAGAGGTTCCGCGGGTTCTCGACCCGCGCGTCCCACGCCTCCGTCGAGATCGTGATGCTCCCGAACGGCGAGCCGCCGGTCGGCGGGTCGAAGACGCCGTCGATCACGAAGCGGGAGGTCGTCCCGTCCGGGAACGTCACCGTTGCGATCGAGCCGACCTCGAGGTCGTTGTCGTCGGCGTACCCGTCGTCCACGAATGCCCCGCCCTCCCCGAGGTTCGCGAGGACGTCCGGGGAGCCGTCCTTCCACTTCAGGTTGATGAGCTCCCGCGCGCTCGGATCGACGGCCGTGGCGAAGATCGTCTCGTCGAAGGCGCGAACCTCGCCTGTCCTCACGTTCATCACCTCGGTGACACTCGACGCCTCTGCGGCCGCGTTCGCCGCGTCGATCGGGATCGGCGAGAAGTTGTTCTGCGCGGTGATCGCGTAGTCCGAGTCGGACGCCTTCCAGAGGTCGTCGACCGCTCCGCGAAACGTCTGCACGATGCCGGCGGCGAGCGTCGCGACGAGTGTGACGAGCGCGAGCCCGATCATCAGCGCGCTCGCCGTCGAAGCCGTGCGCTGGGCATTGCGTCGCGAGTTCTCGCGGCCGACGTTCGTGGTCACCGTGTCCGGGACGACACCCGGGAACTCGATCGGCCACTCCGGCCGCCAGCGAGTCAGCGCGCGCCGGGCGATCATCACGAGGACGACGAGCAGCACGATCGGGTTGACGAGCGCACCGAGAAGGAACGCGCCGATCCTCTCCGCCACGCCTCCCGGCCCCCAAGCACCGCGGCGAAGCAGCCAGTAGGGCAACGTGAAGAGCGGCCACACGAGAACGCTGAGCACGAACACCGACCAGCGGGCGACGGGCGACATGAACGACGCCAGGGCCGGGATCAGCCGGGTCGTGACGCGTGCGACGCCGAAGAACGCGAGCAGGACGCCAATCCCGATCCACAGCAGGACGCTGGTCGTCCCGAGGCCGGGTACGAACAGGCCGTACAGGAGAGCAGCGAAGCCGAGACCGCCCGAGACGATCGCACCGAGCGTGCGTGAGGGGAAGAGCGAGCAGCCGAACAACAGCACGACGAGCCCGAGCACGGCGAGGAGGATGGAGAGGAGCGTGTTTCCCGGAGTGACGGAGATCGCGAACACGGAGACGACGAGGCCCACGGCGCTGAGAACGGCCCCGAGCAGATTGCCCCGGAGCGCATCGAGCGGCTCGCCCGGAAGCGCGGCTCCCTCACGCACGGCAGCGATCGGCGGCACGGTCGTCGCACGGAGCCCCGGATAGATGCTTGCCAGCACCGAGACGAGGATTCCCGCAGCCAGCGCGACGTAGATCGTGCGCGGCTCGAAGACGAGGCCTGTGTTCGGCAGCGTGAAGCCGACGGCGTCGAAGAGCTCGAACAGGCCGCGTGCGAGGAGGAGGCCGAGGAACAGGCCGATGACAGAGGCGGCCGTGCCCACGACGAGCGCCTCCACGAGCACCGACCCGAGGATCTGACGATTCGTCGCGCCGATCGTCCGCAGCGTCGCGAACTCGCGCGTGCGCTGCGCGATCGTGATCGAGAGCGAGTTGGCGATCACGAACGACCCGACGAACAGAGCGATCCCGGCGAAGGCGAGCAGGAACGTCTGCAGGAAGTCGATGAACTCGTTCG
Organism: Gaiellaceae bacterium; assembly: GCA_035514135.1. Classification (GTDB taxonomy): domain Bacteria; phylum Actinomycetota; class Thermoleophilia; order Gaiellales; family Gaiellaceae; genus GMQP-bins7. Next base: position 37,842 of record DATKBJ010000068.1, read on the forward strand.
TCTCCTCCGCGTCGGCCTGCGCCTGCTCCTGACCGGTCTTGACCTGCGTCCCGGGCGGCAGGACCTCCTCGACCTGGGCGACCAGCTCCTCGGGAGTCGTGTCCGGGGCCGAGGCGATCGCGATCTCGTCGAGCTTTCCGACCTTGTCGAACAGCCGCTGCGCCGTCGGGAGGTCGAAGCCTGCGAGCGTCGCGCCGCCGATCGAGAGCCCGGAGCTGAACTGGAAGATTCCGGAGACGCGCATCTCGACGGCCGGCCCTTCGGCCTGGACGCCGATGGTCTCACCCACCTCGAAGTCCTGGTCTGCTGCGGTCTCCCTGTCGATCGAAACCTCGTTCGGCCCCGGCCACTCGCCTTCGAGGAGGGTGAGCGGATTGAACTGCGACTCCCCGTCCGCGATCGAGAACCCGAGGTTCGGCGCACCGCCGGAGACAACCGCCTTACCGTCGTCTCCGATGAGCTGGGTCGCCGCCGAGTCGACGCTGCCTTCGGCGTCTGCGACGGCCGGAAGTGCGCGCACTCGCTCGAGCAGCTCCTCGTCGAAGGTCGGCTCGGTCACGCCGCTGCCCTCGGTGAGATCGAAGGCCGACCTGCCGGTGATCACTGCGCTCGAACTCTCGCGGATCTCCCCGAAGACGCGGTCGAAGGCCTGATCGATCGAGTCGGTGAGGACGTATGTCCCGCTGATCATCGCGACCCCGAGGACGATCGCGATCGCCGTCAGCGCGGTACGCAGCTTGCGGCTCAGGAGCCCCTTGATCGCAAACCGGCCCACGGGGCAAGGGTAGTTCCCCAGGGCCCGATGCCGCGCCGATCATCAGGGTCAGACCCGTGGGGTCTGACCCTGATGCGGAGTCGGCTTCGCCCGACCTGAATCCTTACTCGTACGCGATGGCTTCGAGCGGGTTCAGCTTCGCCGCGCGTCGCGCGGGCATGATCGCGGCGAGGATCCCAATGACGATCGCGACGATCGTCAGGATCGCGAGCTGCCCCCACGGGATCGCGAAGCGGATGTCGAACTCGGAGAGCGCACGGTTCACGAGCGCGGCAAGGAAGATCCCGAGCGGGAGCCCGATCGCCGCACCGATGAGCGCGGTGATGATGCTCTCATGCCGGATCATCCGGCGAACCTGGCGCCGCGTCATCCCGATGGCGCGGAGCATCCCGATCTCGCGCGTGCGCTCGTAGACCGAGAGGACGAGTGTGTTGATCATCCCGAAGATGCTCACGAAGACCGCGAGGGTGAGCATCACGTAGAGGAAGGAGATGAACTCGTTGAAGTCGGCGTCCTCGCGCTGGATCCACTCCTCGCGGGTCTCGAGCTGCGTGTCCGGGAAGCCGGCGATCGCCTCCTCCATCCGCGCGCGACCCTCGTCGGTCGACTCGCCCGCGACGTTCGCCCACGTCCAGCGGTTGCGTGGGCGGTCGTAGAGCGAGTCGAACAGCTCGAGAGACACGCTGACCTGGTTGAGCAACGGGTAGAAGGGCGGCGGCTCGTAAATGCCGACCACGGTGACGTCCGCGGTGCGATCGGCTGTGGAACGGAGAGTCACGGTGTCCCCGACCGCGATGTCGTGATCCTCGGCGAAGCTCTTGTCGATCACCGCGTTGGTCGTTCCGAGGCCCGTGACCACGTCGTCCGAGCCCTCGCGCCAGTCGAAAACGTACGCCTGCGTGATCGTCTCGGGCTCGATCCCGCTGATCCGCGCGGTTGCGTCGTCGATCAGCCCGCCGTCCGAGCGGACGCTCGTCACGATCTCGGGAACCGGAGAGGCAGCCAGGGCGTCTCCTGCCGCGGCGACGAACGGCGTGTAGCCGTCGAGCGCCGTGACCACGTAGTCGGCGATGACCTGCTCCTCGATCACCTCTCGGTTCGATGCCTTCATGCCGTTCGTCAGCGTGGCGATGAACGCAACCAGCGCGATCCCGATCATCAGTGCCGCTGCCGTGGCTGCCGTCCTGCTCGGGTTGCGAACCGCGTTGCCGCTCGCGAGCCTCCCGGCCACACCGCCCGCGCGCCGAGCGGGGGCCCCCACCACGGCTGCGATCGGCTTCACGAGACGAGACGAGAGCAGGGCGACACCGAGGAAGAGGAGCAGCACGCCGGCGGCGATGGAGAGGAGCCGATCGGACGTGCCGAGGTCGTCCGCGAACATCGCGCGCCCGAGCATCGCGAGCGAGCCGACGACGACCAGGGCGGCGACCCAGGGCATGTACGGCGCGAACCTCGACTTCGGCAGCGTCGATCCCTCACGTACCGCGGCGATCGGTGGCACGCGCGTCGCCCGGATCGCGGGGAAGAGCCCCGCGACCAATGTGATACCGACCCCGACGATGAGCGAGACCACGATCGTGCGTGTCGCGAAGACCCGATCGGCGGTGGGCAGCTCGACCCCGAGGGAGCGGAACAACGCCTCGATGCCCTCGGCGAGCACGACGCCGAGCCCGAGCCCGATGATCGAAGCGACGAACCCGATGACCAGCGACTCGAGGATCACCGAGCCGAGAATCTGGCGACGCGACGCTCCGATCGTCCGCAGCGTGGCGAACTCGCGCGTTCGCTGCGCGACCGTGATCGAGAACGTGTTGAAGATGACGAACGCGCCCACGAAGAGCGCGATGGCGGCGAACGCGAGGAGGAAGTAGCGGAAGATCGCCGTGAACTCGCCCACCTCATCCGACTGCTCCTGCGCCTCGGCGCTCGCGCTCACGACCTCGGCATCTGCCGGCAGGACGGGCTCGATCGCCGCAACCAGCTCCTCCTCGGAGATCCCTTCACGCCCCGCCACCGAGATCGCGTCGTACTGCCCCTCGCGATCGAGGAGCAGCTGTGCCGTCGGGACCGTGAAGATGACGAAGTTGATGCTTCCGAGGCTGTCGAGGTCGCCGTACTGCGCGACGCCGACGAGCTCGAACTCCCGCGTCGGCTGCAACGTCCGGATCCCGACCTTGTCACCGACCTCGTATCCCTGCTTGTCGGCGGCTCCGACGTCGATCACCACCTCGTCGTCCGCTGCCGGCCACCGCCCTTCGAAGAGGTTGAGGGGGTTGAACTGCCTGTACTCCGGACTCGTGTCGAGGCCGAACGCCAACGTGGGGAATCCCTCCGCGTTGACCGCTTCGCCCTCGGGCGTGAGCAGCTTCGTGCTCCTGTCGTCCTGCACGATCCCCGTCGCGAGCGCAGTCTCGGGAACCGCGCGCACGGACTCCAGGAGCGACGCATCGACCGGAGGGCTCGGCGGGCGCTCGCCGTCGATCGAGATGTCCAGCCCCCTCCCGGTGACGACGGCGTCAGTTCCGGCGTACGACTCCGTGAAGAGAGTCGTGAAGGCACGGTCGACCGTGTCCGTGAGGATGTACGTGCCGCTGATCATCGCGACGCCGAGGACGATCGCGATGCCGGTGAGAACCGCGCGGAGCTTCCGCCCCGCTAGTCCGCGAAGAGAGACTTTGATCAAGCTGCGGCGAGCTCGTCCATGACGGCGTGGATCGTGTGCGCATCGCACTCGCCGAGCTCGCGGAAGATCGAGCCGTCGGCGAGGAAGAGCACGCGATGCGCGATCGCGGCAGCACGCGCGTCGTGCGTGACCATCACGATCGTCTGACCGTATTCGTCGACCGATCGGCGAAGGAGCTCGAGGATCTCGGCGCTCGTCGAAGAGTCCAGGTTGCCAGTGGGCTCGTCCGCGAAGAGCACCGTCGGCCTGGAGACGAGCGCCCGCGCGATCGCGACGCGCTGCTGCTGGCCGCCGGAGAGCTCGGAGGGACGGTGCGAGAGACGATCGCCGAGGCCGACGTCGCTCACGAGCTGCTCGAACCAGGAGCTGTCGGGCTTCTCGCCGGCGATCGTGAGCGGCAGGAGGATGTTCTCCTTCGCGTCGAGCATCGGCAGCAAGTTGAAGAACTGGAAGACGAAGCCGATGTGCTCGCGCCGGAGCTTCGTGAGGTCGTTGTCGCCGAGCGTCGTGATCTCAGTCCCCGCGATGCCGACCGATCCCGAGGTCGGCTTGTCGAGCCCTGCGAGGATGTGCATGAGCGTCGACTTGCCCGAGCCCGAGGGCCCCATGACGGCGCTGGCCTTGCCCGGTGCGATCTCGACCGACACGCCGCGGAGCGCGTCGACCGCGGTGTCCCCTTCCCCGTAGCGGCGCGTCACGTCCCGTGCGACGACGACTGCGCCGTTCTGGCTCTCCTTCATACGTGCCGGCTCCTCTCTCGATTGCAGGGGCCGAAGGCTACAGCCCACGCCCGAGCGCGTCATGAGTGCCAGCACTGGCCCATGCGAGCGTTCAGCCTTCCGACCGTGTGACCGATAATCCGACCGTCGCCGTGTCCACGCGAGTCGAGATCCGTCAGACCATGGAGCGCGCCCGCGAGGCGACCGACGCCGTGCTCGAGCCCATCTCGGACGACGAGCTCGCCGCCCAGATATCGCCGCTCGCGCCGCCTCTGGTCTGGAACCTCGCGCACATCGCCTACTTCGAGGAGCTCTGGATCCTGCGGTACGTCGAGGGAGCCCCGCCCATCCCGGACGTCCACCGCGACGTCTACGAAGCGCTCCGCCGGGCGCGCACCAACGGCGCTCGTCTCCCGACGCTTCGTGCGGAGGCCGTCCGCGCCTACGCGACCGACGTGCGCGAGCGTGCACTCGACCTCCTCGAGCATCTCGACCTCGAAAGCCCGAACGCACTGGTCCGCCGCGGGTTCGCCTTCGGGCTCGTCGTCCAGAACGAGCTGCAAGCCCAGGAGGCGATGCTGGAGGCGCTACAGCTTCGCTCCGGCCGCTCCTACCCGGTCCCGTCTTCCTCGTCTCCCGATCGGGCGCCGTCCGGGCCGGACGAGATCCATGTCCCCGGAGGCCCATTCACACTGGGCGCCGAGCACGAGGCATGGGCCTACGACAACGAGCTCGAGGCGCACGTTGTCAAGCTCGAACCGTTCGTGATCGACCGCGCTCCCGTCACCAACGAGCAGTTCGCGGAGTTCGTCGACGGCCGCGGCTACCGAGCCTCGAAGCACTGGAGCACGACCGGCTGGGAGTGGCGTGAGCGCGAGGACGCGCGGGCGCCCATGTACTGGGAGGGCGGGAGGGACGGCTGGGAGCGCGTGCGCTTCGGCGTCCGCGAGCTCATCCCGCCGAACGAGCCGGTGCAGCACGTCTCGTTCCACGAGGCCGAGGCCTTCGCGCACTGGGCCGGGAAGCGCCTTCCGACCGAGGTCGAATGGGAGCGTGCGGCCGCATGGCACGACCACGACGGCAAGTTCCGCTACCCCTGGGGCCAGGCCTGGATGGGTTTCGAGGCGAGCCTCGACCGGCGTCGCTTCTCTCCGGCTCCCGTCGGCTCGTACGCGGGAGGCGTGAGCCCAGTCGGGTGCGTGCAGATGGCCGGCGACGTCTGGGAATGGACATCCTCGACGTTCCACGCGTACCCCGGCTTCGTCGCCTTCCCGGGGCCCGAGTGCTCCGAGGTGAACTTCGGTGACGACGTCCGCGTGCTTCGAGGCGGATCCTGGGCGACCGACGGCCTCGTCGCGCGTGCATCGCTTCGCCGCTGGGACCACCCCGGCCGGCGCGAGATCTTCGCCGGTTTCCGCCTCGCGCGCGACGCGTAGGCCTAGCCGGACTCGGCGAGCCGAGCGCGGATCATCTCGGCGCCGCCTGAGTCGAGCGCAGCGCGCATCGCCTCACGGCCCGCGTCGGCGGCTCGGTCGAGCGCCGAGAACTCCCTCATCGCGACGTCCTGCACGTCAGGCGTAACGAGCAAGTCGGCGAGGCGGCGATTGCTCTCCGCGCGCTCCACGCTCCCGAGGACGGTCGCGCGCGAGAGCGTCTCCATGATCGTGGGCAGCGGAGGGGCAACGGCGTCCTCCATCTCGTCGAGCCGCCGGATGACGTCGACGGCCACGATCGGGCCCTCGTCGTCGGCGGCCATCACGTCCACGGGGAGGTTGTTGAGGACGCCGCCGTCGACGAGCAAGCGCCCGGGGCGCGACAGCGGTGGCACGAGCCCCGGGATCGACATGCTCGCGCCGACCGCCTCGAGCAGGAGTCCTGAGCGGTGGACGACGGTGCGGCTCGCGAGCAGATCGGCGCTGACGGTGAAGAGCGAGATCGGAAGCTCCTCGACCAGGGTCTCACCGAACACGCGCTCCAGCATGCGGCCCGCCTTGCGCGAGCGAATGAGCGAGACGCGCGGCAGCGTGTAGTCGTTGAACGGCGAGCGCCGGACGAACTCCTCGCGACACCGAGAACGCATCTCGTCCGGATCGAGGCCGCTCGCATGGAGCGCGCCGATGAAGGCGCCGATGCTGCAGCCGCCGACGCGGTCGATCTCGAGCCCGGACTCGCGCATCGCCCCGAGTGCGCCGATATGCGCGTAACCGCGAGCGCCTCCACCCGACAGAACGACGCCCAGCGCCCGCCCGACGAGACGCCGCGCCACGCGAGACATCGACGGCCCGCGCACGCCGCTTTCGAGGTGATGGTGCGCCCGTGGCTCGAGACTCTCGATCAGAGCGACAAGCCGTGAGGACGGAAGCGGCTCCACCACGACCAGGTCGGCGCCCGCCTGGACGTCCGAGGCGTCCTCGGCTCCGGGCGCCGCGAGCACCACGTACCGGTCGGCCTGCCGCGAGCAGAAGGCGCCCCAGCCGTCGTCCTTCCCCGCATCTACGAGGAGAACGCGCGCGTGGTCGCGCTCCGCGCGGTCGAGCGAGGCAGCGTGACCTTCCTGAGACTCCTGACCCGCGAGCGTCTCGACGGATCCGAAGAGCGCGAGCGCTTCAGCGAGCTCCGCGGCGAACTCGATCGGAGCAACGGTCGGCCCGAGAGCGCGAACGGAGATGACCGCCGGACGAGGCGACGCCGTGGACAGCCCTCCGCTCGCCTGCAGCTGCACTGCGAGCGTTCGCGCAACGGCGGCAGCGAGGCCCGGATCCCGATGCAGGAGCGCATGAAAGACGTCGGCGTCGAGCTCGAGCAGCTCGCCGTCCCGAACTGCCTGCACCGTGGCCGAACGCGGCGCGCCGGTCAAGAGCGCGAGCTCACCTATCGCCGCGCCCGCTCCGAGCTCGCGCACGATGCGCAGGCCGTCCTCCTGATCGACGAGAACACGCAGCCTTCCACTGCGAACGAGGTACATGCGATCCGCCGGATCCCCCTGCCGGATGACGATGTCCCCGGCGCGCACCTCGACCGGTCGGAGGCACTGCGCGAGCTCCGCCAGCGTCTGCTCGTCAGCCCCGGAGAGGAGCGGAACGTTCGCGAGAAGTTCGTGCTGGGCGCCGATCTGCGACGGAACGCTCACGTCTCGCCGTGCTACACGCTCTGCAGCTCGGCGTCTGCAACTAGACGATCGGCAAGCGCCTGCATGACCTTGCGCTGGACGCCGGGGTTCTCGTCGAGCACGCGCCGGAAGTCGCCCTGCGTGAGGATGAAGCAGCGCAGCGGCGTGGACGCTGTCACCGTCGCCGTCCGCCTCGAGGTCGTGAGAAGCGCGATCTCGCCGACGAAGTCGCCGCCCGAGCGGCTGGCGAGACGCTTACCGCCCTTCGTCACCTCGGCCTCGCCGTCCACGATCACGAAGAACTCGCGCCCGATCTTTCCCTCGCGGCAGAGCACTGTCCCCGGCTCGACCTTGAGGTCTTCTGTCACGCGCGCGAGCTCCGCGAGCTCCTTCTTCGAAAGCCCCTCGAAGAGCGGTGCACGCTTGAGCGCCTCGACCTTCACGTTCTGGCTGAAGAGCCGCACCCCGCGAGTCTATTCCGCGAGACTTGCCGAATGGAAGCGCGCCCACGCGACGAGTAGCAACCTTCACAACCCAGACGAACAAAGCCAGTCACCGGTTCACCTCGGCGAAGGCATCGAGCACGCGACGCCCGGAAAAGCGAGTAGTCGCTACGAGCGCATGAGCGCCGACGCCTCGGTCAGCACCTCGCCGAGGATCGACGTGATCTCGTCGAACTCGGCCTGACCCGCGACGAGCGGCGGTGAGATCTGGATGACCGGATCGCCGCGATCGTCGGCGCGGCAGATCATCCCGGCATCCCACAGTGCCTGGGAGAGGTACCCGCGCAGAAGCCTCTCGCACTCCTCGTCCGAGAACGTCTCACGCGTGTCTCGGTCCTTCACGAGCTCGATCGCGAGGAAATAGCCGGCGCCGCGCAGGTCGCCGACGATCGGGATGTCGAGCAGCTGACCGAGCGTCGAGCGGAAGGCGTCCTCGTTCTCACGCACGTGCTCGAGGATCCGCTCGCGCTTCATGATCTCGATGTTCTTGAGCGCGATCGCGCACATCACGGGATGGCCGCCGAAGGTAATCCCATGCGAGAACATCGACGTCTCGCCCATGAACGGCTCCATCACGCGATCGGTGGCGACGACGGCGCCGATCGCGGCATACGAGGACGAGAGGCCCTTTGCGTTCGTGGTGATGTCCGGGCGGATGTCGTAGCGCTCGGAGCCGAACCAGTAGCCGAGCCGGCCGAACGCGGTGATCACCTCGTCGGCCGAGAGGAGGATGTCGTAGCGGTCGCAGATCTCGCGCACGCCGCGCCAGTACCCCTCCGGGGGTGTGAAACAGCCGCCCGCGTTCTGCACCGGCTCCATGTGCACCAGGCAGACCGTCTCGGGCCCCATTGCGAGGATCGCCTGCTCGAGCTCGTTCAGCAGGAACTCGGTGAACTGCGGTTCGGTCTCCTCGGGAGGGCGGTGGTAGCGATTCGTGTTCGAGACGTGCCGCACCTCCTGTATCAGCGGCTCGAACGGCATCCGCAGGGCGGGAATACCGTTGATCGAGAGCGCGCCGAGCGTCGTCCCGTGGTAGGCGATGTGCCGGGCGATCACCTTGTAGCGCGGCGGCGCGTGCATGGTCGCCATGAGCTCGTCGTGGCGCGTCGCAGGCTCCGAGAGCGCCGCCGAGAGCGTCTTCCCTCCGCGCGCCTGGTAGTACTGGCGTGCGAGCTTCCACGCCGACTCGACGGCCTCCGAGCCGCCCGAGCAGAAGAAGACGCGGTTGAGATCACCTGGCGCGAGCGACGCGACCTCCGCAGCGAGCTCGATCGCGCGCGGGTGTGCGTACGACCAGTTGGTGTAGAAGGGCAGCTCGCGCATCTGCTCGAGCGCGGCCTGGCCGATCTCCTCGCCGAACGAGTAGCCGATGTTCACCGAGAAGAGCCCGGCGAGCGCGTCGATGTAGCGCCGCCCGTTCGCGTCCTCGAGATGGCAGCCGTCGCCGCGGACGATGATCGGCACGTCCGCCGTCTCGTACCCGCCCATGCGGGTGAAGTGCATCCAGAGGTGCTCCTTTGCCGCGCGCTGCAGCGAATGGGCGTCGAGAGCCGTGGTCGCCATGCGGGCGTAGGCTACATCCGAGCCTGGAGGGTCCGCGGACGCAGCGGCAAGAGGCCCGCACTACCCTGGGCCTCTCGCCGTTCGTGCCTCGACCTATGCCTCGATGTACGCCGTGAACGGAGGCACCACGCCGTGGGCCTCCATCTTCTCCAGGACCTCTGGGGGCGGGGACGCCAGCATGGCCGTGATGGCGTCCACATCGGCGATGTCCGCCGTCACGGCGATCTTGGTGCTGCCGTCGGCTGCGACGTAGTCCTGGACATTCGAGCCGGAGCCCGACTCGATCGCTGCCGCCCGCTCTGCCTTGCCCTCGAGCCAGCGCTCGATGTCTACCACGGCGTGGGTGAGAACCATCCTCGGCACGCGTCCCGCCTTTCTACTCGGGGAAAGTGACGAACGAGACCCTAGGCGAGAGCCGGCCGTCGTGTCGAACTGGGACCTGGCTGACGGCGGCCGAGCGGCACCCGGTGCGGTCACGCGACGAGGGAGAGCCGGGATGACGTCACGCGAGAGCCCACTCGCGCATCAGCCGACGCGCTCGTCGTAACAGACGAGTTCCAGTAGATTCCCCTCCGGGTCGGGGAAGTACAGCGAGCGAACATGTATCCACGGGTGCTCCGTCGCCTGAACGTCGAGCCCGAGTCCCTGGAGGCGCCTCATCTCGGATTCGTGGTCCTCGAGGTCGATGTTCGAAGAAGAGCCGCCATGACATCAGGCGAGAGCACGCTCGCGCAGGTTACTTTCCTCAGGCCTGAAGCTAGATCGCGTCTAGAGCGGATAGGTGAGATGCACGTCGTCAGGCTCGGCATCGAGCAGGTCAGGGTCGGGCGCGACGACGAGTGATGCGCCGAGGCGGAGGTAGAAGTTGACGGTGTTCTCGGTGGGCACCGCCGAGATGTAGAGCGCTTTCGCACCCAGGGCCCGCGCTGCGTCCGCCGCCTCGGCGAACAGCTTTCGACCGATGCCTTGGCCACGCAGCGATCGACTCACATAGAGGTAGAGAAGCTGCAGGTGGTCACGGGCGCTATCGATGAGCTTCGTATCGAGAACTGCCACGCCGACGAGCGCATCACCGTCGAAGGCGCCGCGGAAGACCCCGCCGCGCTCGAAGCAGTCGCGGAGCTTGATCGTGTCGGCCTCGATCATCCTCGGATGCCAACCGGGGATTTCGAAGTACGCGGGAACACGGATCAGTTCTCTCTCAACGACCTTGAAGATGTGGTGGTGAACCTCGCTTCGATCAATCGTCCAGATCAGCTCGATTTCGTAACGCGTAAGAGCTCTGGTCGCCACGAGGGGGTCTTACCAGGAAGCGGTTCGGGGGGCATACGCGAACACTGGCCCAGACGAGGGCCGCGGCGCGAGCGACCTGTGCCGCTCGCGCCGCTTTTGTCCCGATCCGATCTAACGCTGAATCACGTTGTGGACATCGAGGTATTCGATCGAGGGTGTCCCTTCTCCGAGGCCCGCCTCCGTGCGTACCGCCATCACCTTCTCGCCCCACGCCTCAGCCTGTTCACGCGAATCCCATACCTCAAAGACTCGAATCTTTCCGTCCTCGCCGACCGCGGCCGCGTGAAACACGCCCCCAGCCGGTGGGGTGTCGCCGACACCGAGCTTCTCGCGCATCTGGTCGTACTCATCGGGTGTGATCCCCGTCTTGACAAACCTTGCTGCCGCCACACCAACCTCCTCGCTAGACGCCTCGACATTACTCCAATGCGGCGCGTCACACTCGCCGAGCTCAGGCGTCATTCCCGAACGCTGGCCCACTGGAGCGACCTCACATTCGAAGTGAGCTCTGCTCGTCGGTACTCCAAGAGCGTCGCCCCGGCCTAGTCCTCGCCTTCCCAGTACTCGACCGCAGGTCCGGGCCTCGCGAACATGACGTCTTCGTCATCGACGTCCTTTGCGAGAACCTTGCCGGTGTCGAGGTACTCGATGATCTCGCCCCGGTTCATCGAGGAGAGCATCAGCACGCGGACAGGCGAGTCCGTTCGGTTGCTGATCTGGTGCGCACCGATCTTGCCGCGCGGAAAGCAGACGATGTCACCCTCCTCCAAAACCTGCTCACCTTCGGGCGTGCGCACCGTCGGCTCGCCGCGGAGCACGATCACCCATTCCTCGTTGAGGTAATGCGTGTGGTAGGGCCAGAGCCTGCTGCCGGGCTCGATCTCGGACATGGTCGCGCCGAGTAGCTCACCGCCGATCCGTTGGCCAACCAGCGTGCCGTTGCAGCGCCAGCCCTCGCGATCCCTCGTCGCGTCCCACTCGTCACTATTGAGGTTGAAGATCTTCATTCGGTCAACACTAGCCTGACTCTCAAGGGACACTCCCGCACACTCGCGCAGACAACAGTTGTGTCTTTTCTTACGCTTGTGTGGTCAGGACGCTGCGCCCGAGTCCCTCACGGCGACAACGTGCGTCGAGCCGAGTCGGCGGCGGCGACTCTGTCCGCGACTTTCGCGGCG